>NZ_NKUI01000236.1 GCF_014845115.1 Methylorubrum zatmanii
GGTTCATAACAGCCTCTAGGAGAAACGCTCCGCCAGCGGCGGCCTCTTCATCGGCAGCGGCACCGTGCGGCAGTTGCGGAATACAGGCAAAAAATTCCGGCGCATCTCGGAACCGGCCTGTGCTTGCCGCGTTACGCGCGTGCGAGGCCCGGTATGGGCTCGCACCATGGGCACCGGACGCCCGATGTCCGGCGTCCCTTGTAGTCACGTTGCTCATCGGAGGATGTGGTTATGAGGACCTACGACGTTGCGCCCTTGTTCCGTTCGTCCGTTGGCTTCGACAGGCTGCTCGATCTGCTGAGCCAAGCCGAACGGGCCGAAGCGACAGCCGCTTGGCCGCCCTACAACATCGAGAAGGTGGCTGAGGACGAGTACCGCATCACCATGGCGGTGGCCGGCTTCACGCCGGACGAGATCGACCTCACCCAGCACGATACCGTGCTTGTGGTCACCGGCCAGAAGAAGGGCCAGGAGGGTGATCGCCAGTACCTGCATCGCGGTATCGCCGCGCGTGCGTTCCGCCAGACCTTCAATCTGGCCGATCACGTGAAGGTCACCGGAGCCGCCCTGGAGAACGGCCTGCTCACCGTGAACCTCAAGCGCGAGGTGCCGGAGGCGCTCAAGCCCCGCCGCATCGCCATCGGCGGCATGCAGGTCGCCATCGGGCAGGACAACGCGCCTGCACAGGTCGAGGACCGCGCCAAAGCGGCCTGATCTCGACGAGGAACGACACGGATCTCGTGCGGGTCCTGTGCCCGCGCGGAAGGTGACATGCCCTCAACCATGCTGATGGAGACGAAAGCCATGAGTGTGAGAGATCTGATTCCCTGGGGCCGCGGCACGAACGCCCCCGTGCCGAGCCGAATGCGGGATGAGCCCGCGAGCCCGTTCCTAACGCTCCACCGTGAGATGAACCGTCTGTTCGATGAGGTGTTCAGCGGCTTCAGCACCGGAGCCCTCGCGCCGGCGATGCGCGGTCTCGGGTGGCCGAGCGTCGAGGTGGTCGAGACCGAGCAGGGTCTGCGCGTCTCGGCCGAACTGCCGGGCCTCGATGAGAAGGATGTCGAACTCTTCATCGAGGACGGCATCCTGACGTTGCGGGGCGAGAAACGGTCCGAAACGAGTGACAAGGAGCGCGGCTACACGGAGCGTTCCTACGGCCGCTTCGAGCGCAGTATCGCCCTTCCCTTGGCCGTCGAGGAGGACAAGGCCGAGGCCTCGTTCAAGAACGGCGTGCTCAGTGTGGTGCTGCCGCGCTCGGCCAAGTCACCGGAGCGAGGGCGGCGCATCGCGATCAACGGCGGCACGCCGCAGACGACGGCGCACTGAGGCGCACGCTCCCGGTTCTGGGAAAGCCAACGACTGAACGCATGAAACGGCGGCCGGCGCGGACCAGCGGGTCACGCCGGCCGCTGAACCTTTGCTCGATTGAGGAGGGACCCATGCAGCAGC
The DNA here is from genome assembly GCF_014845115.1 of Methylorubrum zatmanii. Lineage (GTDB taxonomy): Bacteria > Pseudomonadota > Alphaproteobacteria > Rhizobiales > Beijerinckiaceae > Methylobacterium > Methylobacterium zatmanii. The sequence continues at coordinate 1,453 of NZ_NKUI01000236.1, forward strand.
AGATTGAGGCACCCGTCGAACGGCTCGGCCCGCTGGCCTCGGCGACGCTCCAGCCATCGGCCGTGGACGCGTTCGAGGTCTTCGTGGCACCGGGTGACGTCTTCAGGCACCCGCGCGAGGTGCTGACCTATCCCGGCCTTACCACGGCCGAGAAGCGCGTCATCCTGGCATCCTGGGCGTCCGATGCCCGGGCGGTCGAATCATGCCCAACCCTGCGCTGCCTGCCGGGATGTCGGGCCGAGCCCGTCCCGCTCGATGCCATTCTGGCCGCGCTGCAGGCGCTGGATGAAGGGCCGATCAACCATCCGGCAGCGAGGGGAGAGCCGCGGTTGCCGTTCGCGTTCGGACACCGCGGCGATCGCGAAGCAGCGTCATGGCGGAACAGCCTCAACTAGGAGGGAGCGATCGCATGACGACCTTACACCTAAAGGATTGGCGCCATCGGTGGTCCTGGGAGCAACGCCGGTGGTCCATGGGTACAGCGCGAGAGACGAACGCGGCGCTGCTGACGGATTGGCTGCTCTCCATGTGCCTTTGCGTCAGCCTCGCGTCGATCCTGCCGGGATCGATCGCAGTTTGGGCGCTGGCGGCCCTGTTCTCAGTGGCAGGCTACGTCTGGCTCGCCCTTGCCATCATGCAGGCCGGTCCGCCGGCCGCAAGCCCGCACCTCACCGCCTGGGATGCGGCCCTGCTGTCGTTTGCCGCCAGCTTCTGTGTACAGACAGCCACGTATCTCGGAGCGTTAAACCCCTGATCGGATCAAGGGATGGAGACGCAGCCATGCAGGAAACCGTAGCCGGGATCGGACACAACAATCCGCCGGTCGTGTGCAACCCGGCGCCCTGGCTCGCCGGCGCACACGCGGTCATACGCCGCCGCAAGCGTCCGATCGAAACCGCAGGTCGGGCCCGCGAGAACGACTGGATCCTCAGCTTCGAGCGGCGCACACCCCCGGAGATCGACGAGATCATGGGCTGGACGGGCAGCGGCGACACCCTGGCCACCGAGGTTCGGCTGACCTTCGCCTCTCGGGCCGAGGCCGTCGCTTATGCGGAGCGCCAAGGGCTGGACTACGACGTCGAGGCTGAGCCTGAACGCGTTCCGCAGGCCAGCCTCGTGTCGCCGCGGTTTTGGGCCCGGTGCGATAGGCATGCCTTCGGCAGGCCGTTGGTTATTCGCTCTCGATCTTCGGTGGGCCAGGACCTCGGTGACCAGACGGCACCAGGGACGAGCAGTACATTGGGTGAGTTCGCCGCCATCGCTGCTTGAGCGCCTTGGTGATGGACGACCATCTCCGCTGCCGGACCCTCAGGTCCGGCAGCGGAGATCATAGCAGTTTTTTACTGAACCATTCGAACGGCCGCTCCAGAGCGGACACCATCTGCGATCTGCAAGCATGAGGCGGATCATGAGCGGGAACTGGAGAGAGCACATCGAATCCTACACATCGTGCGTCATTGCACTTGCCGTGTTTCTGTTTGCGGCCCCCTGGGTCTGGGGCTACTCGGGCGTGCCAAGAGCGTCTTGGAGCGCCTGGATTAGCGCCATGGTCGTGGCAGGCTTGGCCGTCGTCTCCTGGGTTTGGCCGCCACTACGTGCGGAACGTGCCAACCTCTTCGGCGGCCTCTGGTTGATACTCGCGCCTTGGGCTCTGCACTTCACCGAAAGCTCCGGTGCGTTTTGGACACATGTCTGCGTGGGGGCTGGTGTGATGGCGTTTGCGGCAGCGGAAACCTGGATTCTGCACCGTGCCAGCTGGGCGGAAATGAAGCCGCATCAAGCGACCGATCTGAGTGGCTCGTATCGCTCGTAGAGTGGCATCGATGCCGTTCCGAGACATGGAAGGCGCAAAGGAGCTCGCAGGGTGGATGAACGTACGACCGAGGACCCAATCAATCTGAACCGGACCCGACGGCGCTTTCCCTACTCGCGACATCTCTCGGCGGCGGCCGACACATTGCGGGAAACGCGCCAGGCGTGGCCGGGCCTGAGCCTCTACGAGCGCTTCGAAGAGGGGATCGTCGTGGTTCTGACCGGCCTCATCGGCCTCGTCATCATCGCCGCGGTGATCAACCTATGCTTCCGCGTGGTGCTGCTGGTGGTCTACGGCTTGCTCGACCCGGCCGAGCACAGCGTGTTCCAGGCCGTGTTCGGCATGATCTTCACGGTGCTGATCGCCCTGGAGTTCAATCATTCGATTCTGAGCGTGCTGCACCGGCAGGAAAGCATCATCCAACTGCGCACCGTCATCTTGATCGCGTTGCTGGCGCTAGCCCGCAAGTTCATCATCCTGGATGCCAGCAAGACCGAGCCTCTGACCATCATCGGACTGGCCGCGGCCGTCCTCGCCCTGGGGGCCGTGCACTGGCTGGTGCGGGACCAGGATCGCAAGGACACGCAAACACGGGGCGCCTGTCCCTCATAACGTCGAGTATATACCATCTCCCTTGAGCAGCATCTTTGAGAGACTATGCTTAGATGCTAGATAAGCCTCCAAAACGGCACCCTGGAAGACGCATTCTCGGGGCTTCCATGCGCCGCGTGTATCTAGGAACGCTCGCTTCCTTCGCGCTGCTGGTGACAGCCTCCGCCGCGGCTCAGAGCTTCGTCGATTCGGACCTCGATAGCGGCAGCGGCATGCCCAGGGACAAGGCGCGAAGCCGCCGTTCGAACCTGGGCGAGGCCCGTCCCACAGACGCCTACGCTATCCCGCAGGTGATGCATCGGTCCGGAGACTTCGACCTTGCGGGTCCACGGCATACCGGCGGGAGACGTGCGGGCCGCACCTCGGGCGACTCCATCCTCGACCGCGGCATCTGTATCGGATGCTGATCACACCAGCCCTGACCCTCGCAGTCGAGGCGCCCGCAACCAGCCCCCAGGGGCACAAACGAGGGACAGGCACGGGCCGGCCCCGGAAGGGTCGGCCCACCGCGCGAGCGACCCAGGGCCTGGTCCGAGGTCGGCTCGGCCGAGGCCCGATCTCCAGCCCCCTTTTTTCGCGCCCGCCGCATGTTGATGCGCACGCACGATGGTGACAGGCGACGCTGAACGAGGAATCACCATCGCGCTCCGGTCTTGCCGTCATAGGCGGCGCTCCAGCATCAAAAGGGCGTCCGCTCCCTGCGCCAGCGCGCCGCGCTCGAAGCGAACCCCGAAGACGCGGTCCAGATCCGGTGAGTCCGCAACCGCTGCAGCGCTGTCGTCACGGATCACGCGCCCGCTTTCCAGGAGCAGAAGCCGGTCGCAATCGAGGACCGCCCGCTCGATGTCGTGCAGGACGACGACGACGAGGCTCCGACGGGCCCATTCACGGAGCCGGCGCATCAGGCCGATGCGGTGGCCGATATCGAGGCTGGCGCCCGGTTCGTCGGCGAGCAGCACGCTCGGTTCCGCGACGAGCGTCGCCGCCAGCAAGGCCCGCGCCCGCTCGCCGCCCGAGACCTGCGACCAGCGACGCGCCGCGAGACCGACGAGGCCGTGGTCTCGCAGCAGGTCCGTGATCTTGAGTGCCGCACCCGGCCGCCGGCTGGCCCCGAGTTCAACAATCTCCTGGACCGTGTAGTCCCAGGCCGGATGGAAGCTCTGCGGCAGATAGCCGATGCGGCGACCGCGCTCGCGGGGCGGCAGATCGGCCAGGGCGGTCCCGTCGAGCATGACGGTTCCGCTGTCCGGTCGCAGCAGCCCGGCCAGGCACCGCAGCAGGGTCGACTTGCCCGCGCCGTTGGGGCCGATGAGCCCGACGAGGGCACCGGGTGCGAGATCGACCGAGACGGCTTCGAGCAGACGGCGCCTCCCGGCCGCAACGGTGAGACGCTCGGCGAGAAGGCGGCTCATGCGCGCATCCGCTGGCGCAGGAGCATCAGGAAGAAGGGGCCGCCCGCTGCCGCGGTGACCAAGCCGAGCGGAATCTCGGCCGGGGGAAGCAAGGCACGGGCGAGACCGTCGCCGACCACGACGAGGACCGCTCCGATCCCGGCCGAGACCGGCAGGACACCGCGATGGCGCGGCCCGACCCACCAGCGCGCGATGTGCGGGGCTGTGAGCCCGACGAAGGCGACGAGGCCGCCATAGGCGACCGCCAGGGCGACGACGGCGGCACCGATGAGGATCGCCCGGCCGATGAAGCGGTCCGTCTCCAGGCCGAACGCCTCTGCCTGATCTTCGCCGAGACCGAGGAGATCGAGACCGTGCGCGAGCGTCAGGCTCAGGCCCACCGCCAGCGCCGACAGACCGGTGAGCCAAGCCAACCCGGCCCAGGTCGGCGTCTGGATGCCGCCCAGCGTCCAGCTGAGGACCAGCTGCAAGCTGACGCTCTCGTCGGACAGGGCCAGCATCAGGAAGGAGCGGATCGCCCCGAGCATCGCCGCGACGGCGACGCCGGCCAGAAGCAGCCCGGCCGCATCTCGCGCGCCCGCGCCGCGGGCGACGGCGAGGACGAGCAGGGTCGCACCCGAGCTATGCAGGATTTT
>NZ_NKUI01000237.1 GCF_014845115.1 Methylorubrum zatmanii
CGCGATGGACTCCGCCGGGTCCGCCCCCATGGGCAGGCCGGAGAGCCGGCCCCGGGCGAAACCGGTTTTCGACGCCTGGAATCCGGGCCTCGAACCCGGCGTGCCCCGGGCGGTGCGCCCCCTCGCCACGGTGTTCCGGCCGGAGCACGTCACTCTGACCCTGGCCGAGATCTTCGAGCTGTCCGACTTGAGCGGCCTGCCCGCCACGCAGCTCGCCCCCTTCCGGGCCGAGCGCTTGGCGGTGCACGAGGTGCTGATCCGGGTGATGGCCGACATCTCGGTCCCGGTCGGCGAGGTCTATGCCGATCTCGGCCTGAATTTCCGTCGCATCGTCGCCATCCTGCTGCGCGAGGGCGTCACGCATCGCCTCGACGAGGTCTCGGCCGCCCTCGACGCCGTTCGGGCCGAGGTCGACGCGGTGCTGGAGCACGAGCTGACGGCCCTGTTCGGCGAGGCGCCCACCCCCACCCCCGAGCGCCGATCCTTCTTCGGACTGTTCCGGCCCCGCCGGACTTCCGCCCCGCCTCCCGCCTGGAGCGACGTCCAGGCCGAGGTGCTGGCGCGCCTCGACGAAAGGTGCCGGGCTGCCGACGGGTGCGAAAGCCTGGAGAGCGCCGCCCGCGAGGCCCTGCGCACGGTCTTCGGCCAGATCATCGCGCGGCAGGGCATGCTGATCCGCGATCCGGCGATCCTGCGGCGGCTCGCCGGAATCCTCGTCACCAACCGCTGCGGCAGCGACCGGATCGGTGCGCTGATCGCGCCCTGGATCGAGGCGGTGGCGCAGGCACAGGGCTATCGCCGACCGGCGCCGCAGGAGCGGCCGGTGGTCATGACCGTCAAGGGCGCCTCGGCCTCGGGGAAAAGCACGATCCGCCCGTATCAGCGCGGCCTCGCCGGACGGATCGGAGCGGAATGGGAGGATTTCGCCGTCATCACCCCCGATGTCTGGCGCAAGTTCCTGCTCGATTACGACAGCCTCGGTGAGGCTCGCCGCTATGCCGGACCGCTGACCGGGCATGAGGTCGAGATCGTCGATGCCAAGCTCGACCGCTACATCACGCGCAAGGCCGCTGCCGGCCAACTGTCACACCTGCTGATCGATCGCTTCCGCTTCGACAGCTTCTCCACCGAAGCCGGCAGCGACGGGGCCGGACAGCTCCTGACCCGGTTCGGCCAGCGGGTCTATCTCCAGTTCATGGTCACGCCGCCCGAGGAGACGGTGGAGCGGGCCTGGAAGCGGGGCGAGGAGTTCGGGCGCTACAAGGCCGTCGAGGATCTGCTCGCGCACAATGTCGAGGCCTATACCGGCATGCCGCGGCTGTTCTTCACCTGGGCCCTGCGCCGGGACCGGCCGGTCTTCTTCGAATTCCTCGACAACAGCGTGCCGAAGGGTGCGCGGCCGCTCACCATCGCCTTCGGCACCAACGACACGATGACGATCCTCGATGCGCGCGCGCTGCTCGCCATCGAGCGCTACCGCCGGATCGATATCCGTGCCCGCAATGCCGCCGAGGTCTATCGCGGCGTCGCGGCGGGATCCGAGGCCGATGCCGGCTTCCTGCGGGAGGTGCTGCGCCGGCTCGCCATCGTGCGCTTCGCCGAGCGTGGGACGGGGCGGGTTTTCGCGCGCTTCGAGACGGGACGGCTCGTCGGTCTCGATCGGGCAAGCCTCGCCGCGGCCTGGGCCGAGCCTGAGACGGCGCGGGCGCTCGCGATGATCGGAATTCCGCGGGAAGGCGGAGACCTGCCGCCGGTCACGGACATCCTGTCTCCGGCCGAGACCGCGACACTCGGCGCCTGGGGGCCGGGCAACGATTAGGCGAAAGGCGGAGCTTTTCATGGTGCGGCGCGAGATCGCGCCGCTGCCCTCGTGAGGGCCGCTCACCGCACGGCTCGGGGATTAATCCTGAAAATTCAGACCAGCCAGTCGCATCACATGCATCGGGCGCATGACTGTATCTGGTATTTTGTACTTCATATCCCACGGGCGGCGGGCTATCTCACGCTTAACCGCAGTGCATCATTCACGATGCCCAGCCTCCCTCGGAGACCATCATGCTCGCCACTTGGCTCGCCGCGCTCCTCTTCCTCGTCGCCGTTCAGGCCCTGCTTGTCGTCAAGCTCGCCGACCGGCTGACCGTCTCGGACGCCGCTCCGGCCGCTCCGGGTGCCAAGACGCCCCAGCCTGTCGAAGAGCGCTACGCTCAGGCTGCCTGAGGTCTATCCCGCCGCAGCGAGGCTTGAGCCGGTCCGTCTCCGCGCACGAGTCTCACTGACGCCATAGGCCCGGTTTCGACGGGCATGTCTGGCGCGGCGTCGCGATCCGTCGCGTCGAGAAAGGCTTGCAGCTCGACTTCGGAGTAATGTCCGAAGGCCTCTGCGAGAAAGGCGAGAGCGTCGTCGGACATCATCGCTTCCTCCCTGAACCGGCGCGCTGAATAGCGGCATCCCGCTATGTCGGACCGGGCCCACTTTGGTATCTGGCATACCAAAGCATGAAAAATCAAGCCATCGACAGCCGGGTTCGGCAAAATATCGCTAGGGCCTATTCCGCCGCAAGCCGCTGCACGGCCCCGACGGCTCCTGAGCCGAGGATGTCGCCGATCTCGGTGTCCGAGCAACCGAGGACCTCGCGCAAAATCTCGTCGGTATGCTCGCCGAGCAGCGGCGCGCGGGTCACCTCGGTCGGACTGGCCGACAACTTGATCGGGTTGCCCACCGTCAGGTAGGCGCCGCGGGTCGGGTGCTCGACCTCAACCACCGTCCCGTTCGCCCGCAGCATCGGATCCTCGGCGATTTCCTTCATGGAGAGGATCGGGCCGCAGGGGATCTCGTGGGCGTTGAGGATCTCCATCGCCTCGAACTTGTCGTGCTTCATCGTCCACGCCTCGATGCGCGTGAAGATCTCGTTGAGATGCGGCAGGCGCGCCTTCGGCGTGGCATAGGCCGGATCGGTCTTCCAGCCGGGCTCGCCGATGATGTCGCAGATCGGCTCCCAGACCGCGCCCTGCGTGATGAAGTAGATGTAGGCGTTGGGATCCTGCTCCCAGCCCTTGCATTTGAGGATGCGACCGGGCTGGCCGCCGCCGGAATCGTTGCCCGCCCGCGGCACGGCCTCCCCGAAGGGAATCCCCTCGCCGTACTGGCTGTATTCCATCAGCGGACCGTGGCCGAGGCGCTGCTGGTCGCGCAGCTTCACCCGGCAGAGATTGAGCACCCCGTCCTGCATCGCGCAGTCGACGCGCTGGCCCTGGCCGGTCTGGGTGCGCTGGTAGAGCGCGGTGACGATGCCGAGCGCCAGATGCAGACCGGTGCCGGAATCGCCGATCTGCGCCCCCGACACCATCGGCACGCCGTCGCGCCAGCCGGTGGTGGAGGCCGCGCCGCCGACGCATTGGGCGACGTTTTCGTAGACCTTGCAATCCTGATAGCGGCCCGGCCCGAAACCCTTCACCGAGGCCAGGATCAGCCCCGGATTGGCCGCCTGCAATCGCTCCCAGGTCAGTCCCATCCGATCCAGGGCACCGGGGGCGAAGTTCTCGACCAACACGTCGCACTCGCCGATCAGGCGCCAGAGGATCGCATTGCCCTTGGGGTTCTTGGCGTCCAAGGTGATCGAACGCTTGTTGTGGTTCAGCATCGTGAAATAGAGGCTGTCCACACCGGGGAGATCTTGAAGCTGCTGGCGCGTTGCGTCACCCGCACCCGGGCGCTCGACCTTGATCACGTCGGCGCCGAACCACGCTAAAAGCTGCGTGCAGGTCGGGCCCGATTGAACATGCGTGAAATCGAGGATGCGAATGCCCTCGAGAGCCTTGCCCATCGCAGTCTCCTCCCCAGGAGAATGGTGATTTCCGGCGCGCTTGATCCTGCCGATGGCGTCGGCCAGGCGGCGACGAAGGCGAGCGTGCCAGCTTTCGGACCTCCAGATGCGCAAGGACCGGTTGGAGGCGGCTAACCCTGCGCCCGGCGAGTACGGACGGCATCGACTCTGCGCATCATTTCTGGCATACCAAATGCCAGACGTCAATATTCCGAGGAAATGCTGCTCCGCTCGCACGCGCTCGTGAGCGGAACACCCTGGGCAGAACCGGCGCGCATAGGAGGGGATGCCTTGTCTTCCGTGATCCAAGACGCCATGCTGACTCGTCTCGATGCCCATCACCGGTCTCCTACCCATCGGCATCAAGGTCGATCCGAAGCGATGGAAAATTTCTCGATCAAGCCGATCGTCCCGGCGACGAGTCTGCGGACGCTGGCCTACGAAGCGCTGAAATCCGCCATCACCAACATGGACATCTATGGCCAGACCGGTGATGTGCGGCTGGACGAGCGCGGCCTGTCGCAGACACTGGGCGTCAGCCGCACGCCGATCCGCGAGGCGCTGACGGTGCTGGAGCAGGAAGGCTTCGTGCGCAACGAGCCCCGGCGCGGCGTCTTCGTGGTCAAGAAGACGAAGCGCGAGATCGTCGGCATGATCCAGGCCTGGGCGGCCCTGGAGAGCATGGCGGCGCGGCTCGCCTGCACCAACGCTTCCGACGAGGACCTGGCCTGCCTGCGCCGCTCCTTTCCGGAATTCTTCGAGGGCAGCCCGGCCGACCACCTCGACGAGTACTCGGAAGCCAACATCCGCTTCCACCAGAAGATCATTTCGCTGGGCCACAGCGAGGTGATCAAGGATCTGTGCAGCAACCTGCTGATGCATGTGCGCGGCATCCGCAATACGGCGCTCCGCCAGGGCGACCGCGCGTCAGAGTCGATCCAGGAACATGTCCGGATCATCGAGGCCCTGGAGGACCGCGACGCGGAGCGGGCCGAGCGCCTCGTGCGCGACCACGGCCTGGGCCTCGCCGCCCATGTGGAGCGCTACGGCAACCACTTGGACTGATACGGCCTCCGCTTGATCGGAGCGGGTTCCGTCTCGGCGAGCCCGCGCGGCGTCCGAGCGAGGCCGCCATCGCCGCCCCGAAGGGATCGAGCGGATCGCTTATGAGCCGTCCGCTCCCCGGCGTGCCGTGAGCCTCTCGAACAACCGACCCGGACACGAGACCCGCGCCGCCATCGGGCTGGCGCCTGGCCCGCCGACTCGCGCGCGCTCCCTCGTTCGCCGAACCGGTCACCGCGTCGGCGAACCTCGGGTCGAGCGCCCTGTGGCGCCATGTTCGGGGGCAAGCTGTGCCCTGCGGCTTTTTTCATCCATATCGTGCCGCTTCCTGAAGGGATCGTTCATCGGGCGTTCCGATAGCGAGCGTGATGGTAAGGCACAAAGCCTAGCCATTGGGCTCTCCCGCGAGCCCATCAGCCGCCGACGTCGGACAACGCCCTTGAAGATCGCCGTCATCGCCCATCTCAAGTTCCCGATCGGCCAGCCCTATCTGGGAGGGTTGGAGATGCACACGCATCACTTGGCCGGCGCGCTGCGTCAGCGCGGCCACCGGGTCACGCTGTTCGCCTCCGAAGGCTCCGACCCCCTGCTGGTGCCCGATCCGGTCTGCCCCCCGACCGGCGACGCGCTCGGCGATCCGGTCCTGTGCGAGACGATCGAGCGGGCGGAGTTCCAGGCCTATGAGCGGATCATGGAGGCGGTCGCGCGCGGCGGCTTCGACATCGTGCACAACAACAGCCTGCACGACCTGCCGCTGCGGGCGAGCAACGACCTGTCGGTGCCGATGACGACGGCCCTGCACACGCCGCCCTTCGAATCCCTCGCCGCCGGCGTCCGGGCGGCCAAGCCCGGCATGATCTTCGCCGCAGTCTCCCCCTCGCTGGCGCAGGAATGGCGCGACCTCGTGCCCGACGCCCGGGTCATCGGCAACGGCATCGATCTCTCGACCTTCGCCTTCCGGGCCGAGGCGGACCCGGCGGATTACGTGTTCTGGAGCGGGCGGATCGTGCCGGAGAAGGGCACGCATCTCGCCATCGATGCCGCCCGCGACGCCGGGCTCCGGCTGCGCTTCGCCGGCCCGAAGCCGAACCCGCGCTACTGGGACGAGTGGATCGCCCCGCGCCTCGGGGACGACGTGAGCTATGTCGGCCATCTCTCCCATCGGGACCTCGCCCATCAGCTCGGCGGCGCCCGCGCGGCCATCGTCTCGCCGCGCTGGGAGGAACCCTTCGGCCTCGTCGTCGCCGAGGCCCTGGCCTGCGGCACCCCGGTCGCCGCCTTCGGCCGGGGTGCCATTCCCGACATCGTCGACCGCCATTCCGGCGCGCTGGCGCCGGCCGACGACGTGGACGCCCTCGCCCGCGCGATCCAGCGTGCCGTCACCCTCGACCGCCGCGCCTGCCGCCGCAGAGCCGAGACGCTTTACGACGCCGATGTCATGACCGACGGCTACGAGGAACTCTACCGCGAGGTGTTGGCCGGCGCTCCCGCGAGCCGCGTCCGTGACGCCATCCTCGAACGGCCGGCGGCCTGATCCCGGGGAACGCCATCGCATGGGCACGAACCTCGGCCCCGCCGTCGTCTGCGTTCCGGCTCGCAACGAGGCCGAGCGCCTGCCCCGCCTGCTCCGCGCCCTCGCGGCCCAGGAGGGGTTTTCCGCGGCCGCGCCCCTGAAGGTCATCGTCGTCGCCAACAATTGCACCGATGGCACGGCGGACAGCGCCCGCGCCCTCGAAGGCTCCGGTGCGATCGATCGCCTCGCGCTGCGCCTGATCGAGGCGACCTACGTCGGGATCGATGCCCATGTCGGCACTGCCCGTCGCCGCGCCCTCGACGAGGGGGCCGCCTGGCTGGAGGCTGCCGGCACGCCGCACGGCGCGCTGCTCACCACCGATGCCGATGCTTGGCTCGACCCGTCCTGGGTCGGGGCGAACCTGCGCGCCCTGGAGCGGGCCGAGATCGTCGGCGGCCGCCTCGTGATCGACGAGGACGAAACGGACCCGGCGCTTGCCGCCTTCCACGCCAGGGTCGAGCGCTACTGGTCGGGCGTGCGCGCCCTCGAGGACGCCCTCGATCCGCCGCCTCACGATCCGGCCCCACGCCACGGCGACCATACCGGCGGCAGCCTTGCCCTGCGCGCCTCGCTCTACCGCGCGGTCGGCGGCCTGCCCGCGATTCCCCGCGGCGAGGACAATGCGCTGGTCGCGGCGGTTCAGCGAGCGGGCGGGCGCCTGCGCCACTGCCCCGCCGTCTCGGTGCGGGTCTCCGCCCGCACCGCCGGACGGGCCGAGGGCGGCATGGCCACCGAGATGCTGCGCCGCGCCCGCGTCGTGCGCGACGGCGAAGCCTACCGGCTGCCGGAGGCGGCCCACTGGCAGAGGGTGATCCTGCGCCGGGCCGCGCTGCGCCGGGCCTTTCGCGAGGGCGCCTCGGCGGCCTCCCTGCATGCGCTCGGCCTCGACGCGGCGGATCTCGCCGCCATCGACGTTCCGGGCTGCCCCAACGATATCGCCTTTGTGGAACGCGCCCATGCCCGGCTGGAAGCACGGGACGGCCCGGCCGCCGAATGCGGCCTGGACGAAGCGGTCGCGGGCCTGGACAACCTCGCCGCCTCCCTGAGGCCGGAGGCCGCCGCGTGAAGGCCCCCCGCGTGGCGCGGCCGGAGGATGATCGCAAGTGAGGGCCGCATGACGCGTCCGGTCGGCTATTACGTCCACCATCAGGGCGCCGGGCATTGGCAGCGGGCCGTGGCTCTGGCCCGGGCGCTCGGCGCGCTCGGCCGACCCTGCACGCTGATCGGCACCTTCGCCGGCCTCGACACCGCGGAGGCGCCCGGCCCCGTCCTCGACTTGCCCGACGACCGCCTCGACCGGGACTTCGACGGGCGGGACGGCGCGACGGATCGGCCCGAATGCTTCCACTACGTGCCGCTGAACCATCCCGGCATCCGGCGGCGCATGGGCCGCATCGCCGCCTGGGCGGCGGCCGACGATCCGGCGCTGATGATCGTCGATGTCTCCGCCGAAGTGGCGCTGTTCGCCCGCCTCCTGTCGGTGCCGAGCCTCGTCGTGCGCCTGTCCGGCACCCGCACCGACCGCCCGCATCTCGACGCCTTCCGCGCCGCCTCGCGGCTTCTCGCCCCCTTCCCGGAGGCGCTCGATGGTGGCGAGGTGCCGGACTGGGTCCGCGCGAAGACCCTCTATGGCGGCTTCCTCGGAGCGGCCCCCTCGGTCGCCGCTCCCGACGAGGATGGCCGCATCGTCGTGGTGTTCGGCCGCGGCGGCGAGGGCGGCGACGGCCGTGCCCTCGCGCGGGCCGCAGAGGCGGTGCCGGAGCGCGACTGGCACGTGCTCGGGCCGGTGACGAACATAGGGACCGGCCCGAAGAACCTGCATCTCCACGGCTGGGTCGCGGATGTGCACCCGCATCTCGCGCCCGCGTCCCTCGTCATCGGCGGGGCGGGCGACGGGCTCGTCACCGCGGTGGCGAGCCTGGGCAAGCGCTTCCTCTGCTTGCCCGAACCCCGTGCCTACGACGAGCAGGAGGCCAAGGCGGCAGCCCTGAAACGGCTGGGCGCCGCCATCGTCCATCGTGGCTGGCCCGACGCGCCCGCTTGGCCCGACCTCGTCGCCGAAGGCCTCGCCCTCGATCCGGGCATCGTCCGCGCGCTCGCCGATTCCACCGCCCTCGCCCGCACGGCGGATGCCATCGAGGCCCTGTGCCGGCAGGCCGGCTGAGAGGCCGCCGGCTCAGCCGACAGGAATTTTCCAGGAATTTTCAGAGCCTGATTCCGACGTCGCAAAAATCGACGGCGGCACCGGAACCCGGACCCGGCTTCCACGTTACGCGCGTGCGGGGCCCGAATGGGCCCGCATGGTGCCACCGGACCGCGCTCCGGTGGCTCTCGTCATCACGTTGCTCTCAGGAGGATGTGGTCATGGGGACCTTCGACTTCGCCCCTCTCTACCGCTCGACCGTCGGCTTCGACCGCCTGTTCTCTCTGCTCGATCAGGCCGCGCGGGTTGAATCTTCGACGACCTGGCCGCCCTACGACATCGAGAAGGTGGCTGAGGACGAGTACCGCATCACCATGGCGGTGGCCGGCTTCACGCCGGACGAGATCGACCTCACCCAGCACGATACCGTGCTTCTGGTCACCGGCCAGAAGAAGGGCCAGGAGGGTGATCGCCAGTACCTGCATCGCGGTATCGCCGCGCGTGCGTTCCGCCAGACCTTCAATCTGGCCGATCACGTGAAGGTCACCGGAGCTGCCCTGGAGAACGGCCTGCTCACCGTGAACCTCAAGCGCGAGGTGCCGGAGGCCCTCAAGCCCCGCCGCATCGC
>NZ_NKUI01000238.1 GCF_014845115.1 Methylorubrum zatmanii
GACCGGCCCTTGCGCGGCCCATCGCCGGACGGCTTGCTCGATCGCATCCTGATTCGACACGAGGACCCGCGTCAAATGAGCAAGGTGCCTGAGATTCTGGCTCAGATCCGTCCGGAGACGGATTTCGCCCAGTCGAAGGACTTTTTCGAGGACGGCCTGCTGGACTCGTTCGACTTGGTGACCCTGGTCTCGGAACTGGATAAGACCTACGGCATCTCGATCGACGGCATGCAGATCGTGCCGGAAAACTTCAACACCGTCGGGGCCATCGAGGCGCTTCTGGTTCGCCACGGAATCACCCCGTGAGGCTGTCGTTCCGGGGCAAGGCGATTGCCGGTCTCCTGACCGTGGTCCCGGCGAACGAACGGAAGTTCGTCGATGAGATGGCCAACTTCAATTTCTCGCGGGCGCGCTCGCTCAAGCTGAAGGAGGTCATGGGTTACGACCGGCATCGCATCGTGGCCGGCCCCGTCTGCGCCTCCGACCTGGCCGTGGCCGGCCTCGAGCATCTGTTCGCTCGGGGCCAACTGGAACGCGACGAGATCGACGCGCTGATCGTCGTGACGCAATCGCCGGATTACCTGATGCCGGCGACGTCTCATGTCGTCCAGGGCCGGCTCGGTCTCCATACCGACATGATCTGCCTGGACATCAACCAGGGCTGCGCGGGCTTCATCATCGGCTTGATGCAAGGCTTCATGCTCCTGGACCAGCCGGCCATCCAGAAGGTCGTGCTGG
>NZ_NKUI01000239.1 GCF_014845115.1 Methylorubrum zatmanii
ACCGTGGCGATCAGCAGGGTCGAGGCGGCGTTGATCTCCGGGTTCACCCCGAGCCGGACCTGACTGTAGATCCGCATCGGCAGGGTGGTGGCGCCGGGGCCGGAGACGAAGCTCGCGATGACGAGGTCGTCGAGCGACAGGGTGAAGGCCAGCAGGAACCCGGCGGCGACGGCCGGCGCGATCAGCGGCAGGGTGATGCCGAAGAAGACGCGGGCCGGCCCCGCGCCGAGATCGGCCGCCGCCTCTTCGAGCGAGCGGTCGAGGCCTTTCAGCCGGGCGCCCACCACCACCGCGACGAAGCCGGTGGCGAAGGTGGCGTGGGCGATGACGAGGGTTCCGATCCCCCGATCGAGGCCGATGCCGACGAAGAGCAGCAGCAGCGACAGGCCGGTGATGACTTCCGGCATCACCATCGGCGCGTAGAGCAGGCCGGTATAGGCGCCGCGCCCGAAGAACCGCCCGTGCCGGTCGAGGGCGAGCGCCGCGCAGGTGCCGAGCACCCCGGCGATGGCCGCCGACAGCACGGCGACCTTCAGCGACACGAGGGCCGCCGCGATCAGCGGCCCGTCCGCGAACAGGACGCCGTACCAATGGGTCGAGAAACCGCCCCAGACGGTGACGAGCTTCGAGGCGTTGAAGGAATAGACGATCAGCACCAGGATCGGCGCGTAGAGGAAGGTGAGCGCCAGGGCCAAAACCGTGCGGGCGAACAGGCTCATCGGCCGGCGGCCCCTTCGACGCCCCCTTGGGCCGCCTCCTCGCGGCGCAGCTCCGCCTCGCGGAACAGCACCACGGGCCCGACCACGAGGATCAGGAGCAGCACCGCCACGGCCGAGGCGAGCGGCCAGTCGCGGTTGGAGAAGAACTCGCTCCACAGCACCCGGCCGAGCATCAGCGTGTCCGAGCCGCCGAGCAGGTCGGGGATGATGAACTCGCCGACCATCGGGATGAAGCAGAGCAGGGCACCGGCGGCGAGGCCGGGCAGGCTGAGCGGCAGGGTGACGGTGAAGAAGGCCCGCGCCCGCGAGGCGCCGAGATCGGCGGCGGCCTCGGTCAGCGCCGGATCGAGCCGGCTCATCACCGCGTAGAGCGGCAGCACCAGGAAGGGCAGATAGGCGTAGGTGAGCCCGATCAGCACGCCATAGGGCGAATCGAGGATCGCCAGCGGCGCTCCGATCAGGCCGAGCTTGAGCAGGGCGGCGTTGAGCAGCCCCTCGGGCTTCAGGATCGCGATCCAGGCATAGACCCGGATGAGAAAGCTCGTCCAGAACGGCACGATGACGAGCGCGACCAGGATCGGCTGCCAGCGGGCGGGCGCGCGGGCCATGGCATAGGCCGTCGGCGTGCCCACCAGCACCAGGATGGCGGTGGCGAGCGCGGCGTAACCCAGCGAGGACAGGGCGGCGTCGCGGTAGAGGGCGTCGGCCGCGATCATCTGGTAGTTCTGGAAGTCGAGCGCCTCCAGGAACTCGCGCCAGCCCTCCAGGCCGCCCTCCCATTCGAGCACCGGCAGGTAGGGCGGCTGGGCGGTGGCCGGCGAGGAGAAGCTGATCTTCAGCGTCACCGCGAAGGGCACGAGGAAGAACAGCGCGAGCCACAGGAAGGGCAGGCCACGCACCAGCCCCCGGCCGAGACGCCGCGACAGGCCGCTCATGACAGGCCGCTCATGCCGGCAGGATCCGCGCGGCGTCCGAGGGCACCGCGACGGCGACCGCTTCCCCCACGGACGGGGCCGGGCCCGATAGCGGCAGGGCGGCGGAGGCGCGCAGGGCGGTGCCGTCCGCCATCGTCACCCGGTAGCGGATGCGGTCGCCCAGGAAGGTCGCCTCGGTCAGGGTGCCGGGCAAGGTGCTGGGCAGGCCGCCGGCCTCGCCCTCCCCGCCGACCCTCAGGCGCTCCGGGCGGATCGCCACCACGACGGGGGCGCCGGCCTCGCCCTCCCCGCTGGCGCGGATCGGTCCAAGCGCGGTCTCGACACTCCGAAAGCCGCCCGGCTCCGCCGGCCCGAGCCGGCCCTCGATCAGGTTCACGTCGCCGAGCAGGCCCGCGACGTAGCGACTCGCCGGGCGCTCGTAGAGCTCGCGCGCCGGCCCCACCTGCACGAGGCGCCCGCGTTCCATCACGCCGATGCGGTCGGCGAGCGCCATCGCCTCGTGCGCGTCGTGGGTGACGACGACGAAGCTCGTGCCGAGCCGCTTCTGGATCGCCCGCAGCTCGCCTTGCGTCTCCTCGCGCAGGGCCCGGTCGAGGGCGCCGAGGGGCTCGTCGAGGAGCAGGAGGCGCGGCTCGCGGGCGAGCGCGCGGGCCAGAGCCACGCGCTGGCGCTGGCCGCCGGAAAGCTTGTCGGGGCGGCGGCTCCCGAACCCGTCGAGGCGCACGAGCGCGAGCAGGCTCGTCACCCGCTCGGCGATCTGCGCCCGGCTCAAGCCGAGGCCCTTGAGACCGTAGGCGAGGTTGGCCGCGACGCTCAGATGCGGGAACAGGGCGTAGGACTGGAACATCATGTTGACCGGCCGGCGATGCGGAGGCAGCCCCGTCAGGTCGGCCTCGCCCAGCCGGATCGCTCCGGAATCCGGCGTCTCGAAACCGGCCACCAGCCGCAGCAAGGTGCTCTTGCCGCAACCGGAGGGGCCGAGCAGGCAGAAGAACTCCCCGCCCGCGAGATCGAGGGACACCGCATCGACGGCCTGATGGCCCCCGAAGCGCTTGCTGACCCGCTCCAGGCGGAGCCTCCGATCCGGGTGGGAATTGGCTGCGTGCAAGATCGATCTATCGGGTGCGTCGGGACGGGTCTCGGTCAGGTGCCTTCGGGATCGGCGCTCACGCGTCCTCCCGCAGCGCCTCCTGCACCCGCGCTTCCAGCAGGTCGGGGCGGCGGATGACGAGGGCGCCGCGGGTGCGGTCGATCAGGCCCTCGCCCGCCATCACCGTGAACTCGCGGGTCACCTGCTCCCGGCGGCAGCCGATGCGGGCGGCGAGGACGTGATGGTAGGGCGGCGGCGTCACCACCCGCTCCCCGTCCTGGCCGGCCCGCGGCACGGAGAGCCGCAGCAGCTCGGCGTAGAGCCGGTGGCGCAGGTCGAGCAGCGCGTGCTCCATCAGCCGGGTGTTCAGCTCGCGCACGCGCTTGGCGAGGAGGCGGAACAGCCGGTCGGCGATGGCCTCGGAGGCGAACACGATCTGGCGGAAGACGGGAGCGGGCACCACGCAGACCTCGCCGCGGGTGAGCGCCGTGACGTTGGCCGAGCGGCCGATCCCGTCGAGGGCGGCCAGTTCGCCGAAGAAGGCGCCCGTGCGCATTTCGCCGAGGATGACTTCCTTGCCCGATTGCGAGCGGTTGAGGATGCGCACCTCGCCCATGGCGAGGAAGTACACATCGGTCGAGATGTCGTCGTAATCGACGAGCGTCTCGTTCTCGTCGAAGCGCCGCCAGTGGCAGCGCGTCTCGAATGGGGAGAGATCGACACCCGGTTCCTTGAAGAACGGGATGCTCGCCAACCGGCCTGTCGCCACGCCTCTGGAACCTTAGTCTACGCGCGTAATCGCGATGGTGGAGCCCCTACCGGGGCAGGTCAAGTCGCTGCGGCGCGGACCGCCCCGATTGAGGTGGATGGCGCCGCCCCAGTGGATACCGATTCGGCGCAAGGGAGCGCGTCACGACAAAGGCCTGGAGCCGCGCTCGATGGCAACGCGATCGGTCACGGCTCCAGGCAAGCAGGGAGCGTTGAAGCGGCACGCCTTCGCCCCTAAGCTGCAAAACGCTCCAAACAACCAGAATGATAGGCACTTAGCCGAGGAACGACCAAGCATTCGCCACCCGACTTCCATGAACCCGCCGTTTTCGCAACAGGTTTTTTGCCTGACACGCAATCATTTTCCACGTGCTTTCAGGAACAGTTAACCATAACCTTCCCCTCCGTCCCTCGAACAATTGCGGAGTTAACCAATGTTGGAAGCGACCCGTGATTTATTTCTGCAAGACGCTTTTACTGTAGGACTGATTTCATCAACGGAGATTCGCAATCATATTGGATGTCTCATTTGGGATACGACCCCAGATGGCGTCGATATTGAGGTAGGCCTCGGCGTTACGATCCCCGATACTGTCCGTCTATCAGTCGCTTGCCTGAAGATCGATTGTCGTTGCGCCGTCGTGGAACGCGAGGGCTGCCGCCTCCATCTCGCTTTCGTTCGCTGACTCTGGTCCCAGGAGGACTGCCTCGCACGGTCGAGCGAATCGGTTCGGCCCGCTGAGGGCGTTCGCGGCGGGACATCGGGTCCGGCTCCGGGGCGGCCGCACCGAGGAGCATGCCCCTTGTGTGCCCCCCTGTCTCTTATTCAACTCGTACCCCGCCGACGAAAAGAGAGGTTGAGTATCTGCGGGGTGCCGGCTTACTAAAAAAGAAAAAACGAA
>NZ_NKUI01000024.1 GCF_014845115.1 Methylorubrum zatmanii
CTGGACGATCCTTCGAGGCCTGCGCTGCGCTTCGGCACCTCAGGATGAGGGAGGGAATCGGACGATCAATGTCTTCGTTCGCTCATTCGATGCGTTCGACGAAGACGCGGATGCGGCCGCCGCAGGAGAGCCCGGCCCGCCACGCGGTCTCGTCGGCGACGCCGAATTCCAGGGTGCGGGGACGCCCGTCCGCGATCACGTCGAGCGCCTCGGTGATGACCTCGCCCTCGACGCAGCCACCGGAGACCGAACCGATGAAGCGGCTGTCGCCGTCGATCAGGAGGTGGCTGCCGACCGGGCGCGGCGCCGAGCCCCAGGTCTCGATCACGGTGGCGAGGGCGACCGCGCGGCCGTCGCGCCGCCAGCTCTCGGCCGCGCGCAGGATGTCGTCCTCGGTGGAGAGCATGGGCCTGTCCTGAAAGAGTTCGGTCCGTCGCCCCCGACCGTCCCATACCGGGAGAGTTAGGTGCGTGGGGCGATTCCGCAATGCAGCGGCCGGATGCAATCGAGGGGCCGCTTGCGCCGGGCGCCCGTGGCCTTATCAAGATTCGGTGTGGTTTTGACGCCGGGTGAGGGGTTCGTGTGACGAAGCGGAGCGTCCTGCCGGCCCTGATTGCCCTGCTGCTCGCCGGCCCGGCCGGTGCCGCCGAGCCCCTGAAGATCGGCCTTGCCGTCCCGCTCACCGGGCCGGATGCCGGCTTCGGCCAGGGAGCGCGGCTCGGCGCCGAGCAGGCGGTGACCGAGATCAACCGCGCCGGCGGGGTGATGGGCCGCAAGCTCCAGCTCGTGGCGCAGGACGACGCGGCCGATCCCAAGCAGGCGGCGGCAGTCGCGCGACGCTTCGCCGAGGGCGGGGTGCGGTTCGTGATCGGCCATCTGACCTCCGGTGCCAGCGCGGCGGCGAGCCCGGTCTACGAGGAGGCGGGCATCGTCTCGGTCACGCCCGGCGCGACCTGGGCGCCGCTGACCCGGCGTGGCGCGCGCCTGCTGTTCCGGCTCGCCGGCAGCGATGCGCAGCAGGGCGCCCTCGGCGGGGCCCTGCTGGCCGAGCGGTTCCGCGGCAAGCCGGTGGCGATCGTCCACGACAAGACCAGCTTCGGCCGGGCGCTGGCCGACGAGGCGGCCCGGGCGCTCAAGGCGCGCGGCGGGCAGGAGCGGCTGTTCGAGGGGGTTTCCCGCGACGACCGCGAGGTCGCCGGGCTGGTGGCCAAGCTGCGGGCACTCGGAATCGAGGCCGTGTATTTCGGCGGCCTGTCCGCTCCAGCCGCCGCCCTGATCCGGGCGATGCGCGAGGCGGGGCTCGGCGCGACGGTGATCGGCAGCGACGGCCTGCTCGACAAGGATTTCCCGCAGGCCGCCGGCCCGGGCGCCGAGGACACGCTGATGACGGTCGGCCCCGCCCCGCCGCGCCTGCCCGAGCCGCGGGGCGCGGCGCGGCCGGCGCGCGGCCCGGAGGCCGAGACGTTCGCGGCCCAGGGCTACGCGGCGGTCGAGGTCATCCGCCAGGGGATCGACGGCGCCCGCTCGGTCGAGCCCGCGAAGGTCGCCGCCTTCCTGCACGGGGGCGCTCCCTTGCGCACGGTGCTCGGCGAGATCGCCTTCGATGCGAGCGGCGATCTGACCAAGCCGCCCTTCGCCGTCTCCGCCTGGCGCAGGCTCCCCGACGGACGGCTCGACTTTGCCGGCAACGACGTCACGCCGTGAGACAGAGGCGGCCGTTTCCACCCGCCCGTTGACATTAAGCCGTGATCCGCAAGCGGTAATTCTTGCGCGAAAGCCGCCTGACGCTTAAGTCACAGGCTTGGTGCCCTTCGCGAAACACCCGCCGTGCCGCTTGCCGGCCGGAGGGAGGCCTCCCTGATGCGGGAGTTTCGCGAGAGGCACCCGACGCCCGGCATCGCTGACGCCTCCCCGAGCGGATCGGCCCCGCAGCGCCGCGCGTTTCGCACGATAGACCGATTTTTGATTTTGCCGGTGCCCCCGTGCAGGCAGCCCGGCCGGAGACAGGTGCATGGCGAAAGAGGAATTGATGCAGTTCGACGGCTTGGTCGTCGAGATCCTGCCGGATGCGCGCTACCGCGTTCAGCTCGACCAGGGTCACGAGATCGTGGCCTACACTGCCGGCAAGATGAAGAAGAACCGCATCAAGACCCTGGCCGGCGACCGCGTCACCGTCGAGATGTCCCCCTACGACCTGGAGAAGGGCCGCCTCGTGTTCCGCCACAAGGACGAGCGTTCCTCCGGCCCCCGCCCGCCGCAGCGCGGCGGCCAGCAGTTCCGCCGTCGCTGACGGCCATAAGGCCTGCTGAACGGATCCTGCTCGAATGATCCCGCCCGCGACCTCATCCTGAGGTGCCGCGAGAGCGGCCTCGAAGGATGCTTCAGGAATCGCGCGGGATCTGGGGGATCCTTCGAGGCTTCGCTCCGCACCTCAGGATGAGGACGCGACGCTTCCGGGTCTCGGAGGCCCTGACAGACCGGATATGGGGCGGCGCCCCGCAGGGCGCCGCTGGATTCTTGAGAGCCTACTTCCCGAACCGCTCGAATTTCGGGAAGCTGCGGGTCATCAGGGTGCCGGCATCGGCCCGGTGACCCATCCACTTCTCCAGCATCGCCGCATTGGCCAGCTTCGCCTGACCGGCCCCGTCGCGCCAAGGCAGGCCCTCGGCCAGGGTGAACACGCAGGCATCGGCGAGCTGGCTCTGGCGGCACCGCTGCAGCCGCACACCCTTGCCGCGCGACAGCTCCGTCACCTCGGACGCCGGGAAGACCAGCATCAGCTTGTCGGATGAGCTGACGGCGATGTGGTCGCCCTCCGCCGGCACCAGCAGCACCGCGCTCGCCCCCTCGTCGAGGCCGAGGATCGCCTTGCCCTTGCGGGTGTTGGCGACCAGCGCGTCGGAGGGCGCGATGAAGCCGCGCCCATCGGAGCCGGCGACCAGCAGCTTGCTCTCCGGCTTGTAGGGCAGAGCCGCGACGATCTCGGTGCCGTCGTCGAGATCGACCATCAGCCGCACCGGATCACCGAAGCCGCGCCCGCCCGGCAGCTTCGACGCCTCGAGGGTGAAGACCTTGCCGTTCGAGGCGAGCAGCAGGATCTTGGCCGTCGTCTCGCTGAGGAACGACACCTTCAGCGTGTCGTCGCCCTTGAAGGAGACGCCCGACAGGTCGGTGACGTGCCCCTTCAGCGCGCGGATCCAGCCCTTCTCGGACAGGATCACCGTGATCGGCTCGCGCTCGACCATGGCGGCGGTGAAGTCGATGCCGGCGGTGTCGGGCGGATTCTCCAGCGTCGTCCGCCGTTTGCCGAGCTTGGTCTCGGGCCCGAAGGTCTTCTTCACCGCGCGGATCTGCTTGGTGATGTCGGCCCATTGCAGCTTCTCGGAGCCGAGCAGCTCCTCGATCCCCTGCTTCTCCTTGGTCAGCTCGTCGAACTCGCGCTTGAGCTCCATCTCCTCGAGCTTGCGCAAGCTCCGCAGGCGGGTGTCGAGGATGGCGTTGGCCTGAACGTCCGTGAGTTCGAACCGGGCCATCAGGGCCGCCTTCGGCTCGTCCTCCTCGCGGATGATGCGGATCACCTCGTCGAGGTCGAGATAGACGATGAGCAGGCCGCCGAGGATCTCCAGGCGCCGCTCGATCTGGCCGAGACGGTAGGTCGAGCGGCGCTGCAGCACCACCCGGCGGTGATCGACCCATTCGCGCAAGGCTTCCGCCAGCCCGATCACCCGGGGCACGACGCCGCCGACCAGCACATTGAGGTTCAGCGGCACCCGCGCTTCGAGTTCCGAGAGCCGGAACAGCGACTCCATCAGCATGACCGGATCGACCGAGCGGGAGCGAGGCTCCAGCACGACGCGGACATCCTCGGCCGATTCGTCGCGCACGTCGGCGAGCAGCGGCAGCTTCTTCTCCTGGAGCAGGTCGGCGAGCTTCTCGATCAGCCGCGCCTTCGGCACGCCGTAGGGAATCTCGGTGACGACGATGTTCCAGGTGCCACGGCCCTGCTCCTCCTTGGCCCAGCGCGCCCGCACCCGGAACCCGCCGCGGCCGGTGCGGTAGGCCTCGCGGATGGTCTCGGGGCTGTCGATCAGGATGCCGCCGGTAGGGAAGTCCGGTCCCTGCACGAAGGTGCAGAGCTGCTCCGAGGTCGCCTCGCGGTTCTGGATCAGGTAGAGCGCCGCGTCGCAGAGTTCGGCGGCGTTGTGCGGCGGGATCGAGGTCGCCATGCCGACCGCGATGCCCTGGCTGCCATTGGCGAGCAGGTTCGGGAAGGCCGCCGGAAGGACGACCGGCTCCTCCTTCTCGCCGTTATAGGAGGCGCGGAAATCGACCGTGTCCTCGTCGATCCCGTCGAGCAGCAGCCGGGCGACTTCCGTGAGCCGCGCCTCGGTGTAGCGGTAGGCCGCCGGACCGTCGCCATCGATATTGCCGAAATTGCCCTGGCCATCGACCAACGGATAGCGCTGGGCGAAATCCTGGCTGAGGCGCACCAGCGCGTCGTAGATCGCCTGATCGCCGTGGGGGTGGAAGTCACCCATCACGTCGCCGACGATCTTCGCGCATTTCTTGAAGGCCGAGGTCGGGTCGAGCCGCAGCAGGCGCATGCCGTAGAGGATGCGCCGATGCACCGGCTTGAGGCCGTCGCGGGCATCGGGCAGGGCCCGCTGCATGATCGTCGAGAGCGCGTAGGCGTAGTAGCGCTCCTCCAGCGCCGTCTTCAGCTCGACGCTCTCGATGCCGTCGCCCGTCGGCGGCGGCGGGACGGGCTGGCCCATCACTCACTCCACATCGTTCGAATCCGACCGGACGACGACCCCTCGTCGGCATCCGCCCCGCAGAAGCGGGTGGCGATCCCTCGCCCTCAAGCGCCGTGACCGAACCCCGCCGGCCACCCCGCCCCTAAAAACCAACAAGAACATAACACGAACATCACCGACTCCGACCAGTGCCGAGTGCGACGAATCGTGCCCGTTCCTCCGGCATGACCTGTGCCCGCGGGCGCCAGACATGCTGGTCGAGGAAGTACCCCGTCAAGGTAAACCCCTCCCGAACGGCGTGCTCGTCCGGTGTCTGCCAGCCGCTGCCGGGCTGATCGCGGTCGCGCAGGAAGGGCGGCAGGGGCAGCAGGCGGTCGCGATAGGGCTCGCCCGCCGAGGCGCTGACCGCCCGCCCGCTCTTGGGCGAGACATAGACCAGGGCATCGTTGGCCCCCGTGGCCGCGCAATGCGACAGGTCGAGGCCGAAGCCAAGCCCGGCGAGCAGGGCGAGTTCGAACCGCACCATCAGGGCCGGCGCAATCTCCGCATCGTCGAGATGGGCGATCAGGATCTGCGCCGCCTCATAGAGCTCCGGATGCGGATCCCGCTCCGGCAGCAGCCGCAGCAGCGCCGAGAGATGGCCGACGCCGTAGAGGGCGAGCCCCGAACCCATCAGCCGCGAGGCGACGAGCTTCAGCGGCTCCACCGTGTAGGAGCCGAGCGCGCCGTCGAGCCGCGCCCGCCACGTGGCCCGGAGCGTGTTGCCCGGCTGGAGCATCGGCTGCATCCGCCGTGAGCGCCCGCCATGGACGAGCCCGAGATGGCGCCCGCGCTCCGGCGTCATCAGTTCGAGCACGACCCCGGTCTCGCCGTGCTTACGCAGGCCGAGCACGAGGCCTTCGTCGATCCATTGCATGGATGTGAGATAAGCATTTTTTCGGCGGGCGGGAGCGGGCTCGGCACAGGCCCGCCGTCTCCGGCTTCGATCCGTTTCATCTCTTGCGGGAAAACGCTACGCTTTCACCCGCAGGGAGCGATTCAGCGATGATCGGACGGCGCGGGGCGGGGTTGCTGGCGGTGGTGCTGGCTGCAGGCGGCTGCACCACGGGCACGGCGACGCCCTCCCCCACCGCCTCGACCGGCAGCCTCCGCGAGCGGATCGCGGCGCTCGCTCTGCGCCAGGTCGAATTCGGCTCGGTCTCGCTGATCCCGGTGCGGTTCGAGCACAGCCGGATCGCCGGCCCGTTCGAGGATGGCGGGCGCCAACTCTACTGCGTCTCGACCCGGATGAAGGGGCGTACCTTCGGCAAGCCGGAGCGGCCGAAGCTCGTTGTGCGGGAGACGGCGGGCGCGCTCAGCATCCTGCGCGACGAGGAGGATGTCTGCGAGGGCCATCGCAGCGAGCCGTTTCCCGAGCTGGATTCGCCGGCCGCCTGAGGCGCGGGGTTGCGCTCCGGCCCCCGCGATGGTCCCCTTACGGGCGATGGCTTCCCGTCTCCTGTCGCTTTCCCTCGACCTGATCGCCCGTGCCCATCCCGACACGGTCCCGGACGACCCGGATGCGCTGACGCTGCTCTCCGACGACGACCTCGCGCCCGAACTCGCGGCGATGCTGGCGCGGCGTGCCTCTCCCGAGAGGGGTCTCTGGGTGTTCGCCTACGGTTCGCTGCTGTGGAGCCCGGAATTCGCCTTCACCGAGCAGCGGGTCGGCACCCTGCGCGGCTGGCACCGCCGGTTCTGCCTGCTGCAGCGACGGTTTCGCGGCACGCCGGACAAGCCGGGCTTCGTGCTGGGGCTCGACCGGGGCGGGCTGTGCCGGGGCGTCGCCTTCCGCCTCGACGACGCGGATCCGCACGTCACGCTGATGCCGGTCTGGCGCCGGGAAATGAAGGGCAAGGGCTACGAGGCGCGCTGGGTCTCGGTGGAGACGCAGGCCGGGCCGGTGACAGCGCTGACCTTCATGGTGAACCGGACGAGCGACCGCTATACCGGCCGCCTGTCCGATGCCGAGATCGCCGACAGGATCGCGGCGGCCTGCGGCCATCTCGGGCCCAGCGCGGAATATCTGTTCCGCACCGTGGAGGCCTGCGCCGCCCTCGGCATCCACGACCGGCACCTGTGGAGGCTCCAGGCGCTCGTGGCCGAGCGTCTGCATCTCACGGCGGCCGCACCCGGCATCGCCCGGCAAAGCCGAAGCGATCCAGAGCGCGACCCTGCCGGATAAGGCAGCGCCGCTGGACTGCTTCGCTTCGCTCGCGGTGACGGAAGCGGGAGAACTACTGCCCGTCGATGCGGGAGCCGAGGAGCGCGATGGCGCGCTGGTAGACGCCCGCGTCGTTCCAGCCCTGGATCGCGGCGAAGTTCGGCTCGCCCGGCTGGTAGCCGGCACCCGCCCGCCAGCCATGGGCGCGCAGGAAGTTGGCGGTGGAGTTGAGGGCGTTCGGGGCGCTGTCGAGGCTGCCGCCGACGCCGTAGCTCAGCACGTTCTTCGGCAGGAACTGGGTGTGGCCGACCTCGCCATGGGCCGCGCCGCGGGTCGAGGGCGTCAGCACGCCGTTGTCCACGAGCTTGAGCGCCGCGTAGAGCTGGTCGGTGAAGAAGGCCGAGCGGCGGCAATCATAGGCCAGCGTCGCCACCGCCGAGAGGGTGTTGACGTTGCCCTTCACCGCGCCGAAGCCGGTCTCCATGCCCCAGATGGCGAGCAGCGGGCCCGGCGGCACGCCGTAGCGCTGCTCGATGGAGGCGAACAGCGCCGCGTTCTGCTGCTTGAGGGCGCGCCCGCGGGAGACGATGACGTTGCCGCCGCGCTTGGCCAGGAACTGGTCCAGCGAGAGCTTGAAGCTCTTCTGGCCCCGATCCGCCGAGATGGTCGCGGTGGAGTAGGAGGTGTTGGCGAGGGCGGCGAGCGCCGCCGGGCTGGCCCGGCCCTTGGCCTCGGCGATGAACTCGTCCTTCCAGGCCTCGAAGCCGGCGGATGTGTTGCCGCACTGGGCGGCCTGGGCCGCGCCGGCCATGCCCGCCACCAGCCCCATCACGCCGGAGGCAACCAGCAAACTCAACCCGCGTCCGGTCATCCCACACTCCATCTGGCGGCGTAGATCCGCCGCCGCAGCTTGTCCCGAAGAGCCTCGGCCGCCTTCCGCGGAGCAGGGCAACCTCCGAAGACCGGAGCCGAGCCCGCAACCCGAGCGTCTACCGAAGACCGATCTCTTCGGAGAAACACCAAGCTGTGGCGCTCGTGAGGCGTAGACCAGACCTTGGCACAGGATAAGCCGATGGAATGGTTATCGTTCGGCCCCGCCGCCGGCCGGTCAGGGCGTCGGAAGCGTCGGCGCGACCTCGGGCGGCGCCTCGCGGACGGAGCGCAACTCGTACCAGAGGGCGTTGAGGATGCCGATTGCGGCGGCCAATCCGAGGCCGAGGATCCAGGCGAAGTACCACATGGGCGACGTCCTTGTCGGGAAGGGCGGGAATGGGAGCCGGGCCGGCGTCAATAGGCCGGCGAGCCGGGGGCGGTGATGTCGCGCTCCGAGACCTTGCCCCGGAGCACCCGGTAGACCCAGGCGGTGTAGGCCAGGATGATCGGCAGGAAGATCACCGTGGCGATCAGCATGTTGCGCAGGGTCGCGAGGCTGGAGGAGGCGTCGAAGACGGTCAGCGCGTGGCCGGGATGCGTGCTCGACGGCAGGATGACCGGGAACATCGACAGACCGACGGTGGCGACGATGCAGGCGATGCCGAGCGTGGAGGCGAGGAGCGCCCCCCCGTCGCGCCGGGCGCGCAGGCCCGCCGCCGCCAGGAGCGGGCCGACGATCCCGAGCAGGGGCACCAGGAAGAGGGCCGGATGCGCCCGGAAATTCGCGAGCCACGCCCCCGCATCGGCGACGACCTCCTTGGCGAGGGGATTGGAGGGTCCGTTGCCGATCAGCGGCGTCACGACGCGATAGCCGCCGAAGGCCCCGACCCAGACCAGCAGCCCGCCGAGCGCGAACAGGGCCGCCGTCGCCAGAGCGGCGCGCTGCCCGATCTGCCGCGCGCGCTCGGCCACCGGTCCCTCGGCCTTGAAGGCGAGCCACGCCGCCCCGTGCGCCACCAGCATCGCCAGCGAAACGAGGCCGCAGAACAGCGCCAGCGGGTTGAGGAGGCCGAACAGCGTGCCCTCGTAGATCGGGCGCAGATCGGTCGTGAAGTGGAAGGGCACGCCCTGCAGCACGTTGCCGACCGCGACGCCGAAGATCAGGGCCGGCACCGCGCCGCCGACGAAGAGCGCCCAGTCCCAGCGCGCCCGCCAGACCGGGCTCTCGTTCTTCGAGCGGTACTTGAACGCCACCGGCCGCAGGATCAGCGCGAACAGCACCAGGAACATGGCGAGGTAGAAGCCGGAGAAGCTGAGCGCGTAGAGCGCCGGCCATGCGGCGAAGATCGCGCCGCCGCCGAGCACCAGCCAGACCTGATTGCCTTCCCAGGTCGCGGAGACCGTATGGATCGCCACCCGCCGCTCGAGATCGGTGCGGGCGACGAAGGGCAGCAGGGCGCCGACGCCGAGATCGAAGCCGTCGGTGACGGCGAAGCCGATCAGCAGCACGCCAAGCAGCACCCACCAAGCGAGGCGTAAGGTTTCGTAGTCCGAGAGCAGGGCGAGCATCGCGGGAATTCCTGTGAGAGGCCCGGGCGGGCCGGGCCGGAGGAAGGGGAGGACCGGGCAGCGCCGCTCACTCGGCGGCCACGAGGCCCGAGGCGTTCCGGTTCGCGCCGATTCCGGGGAAGAGCGCCGCCGGGTCGCCGGCCAGCGTTTCCGGCCCCTTGGCGATGGCCCGCAGCATCAGCCGCACCTCGATCACCGCCAGCACGCCGTAGACCAGGGTGAAGCCGGCGATGGTGATGAGGAGCGAGGGGATGCCGAGTTCGGAGGTGGCGAGCGCGGTCGGCAGCACGCCCTCGATGATCCAGGGCTGCCGGCCGAACTCGGCGACGAACCAGCCGAATTCGATGGCGATCCAGGGGAGCGGCAGGGCCAGCAGCGCGGCCCGGAACAGCCAGCGCGGCGCCTCGGCCTCCCGCGCCGTGTACCAGAGCGCGGCGCCGAACAGGGCGATCAGCAGGAAGCCGCAGGCCACCATCGCCCGGAAGGTGAAGAAGATCGAGGGCACGTGCGGCACGGTGGACCATGCCGCCCGGTCGATCTCCGCCTCACTGGCCTGCAGCGGGTCGGCGACGAGGGGCTTCAGGAGTTGCGCGTAGCCGAGATCGGCTTGCGTCCGCGCGAATTCGGCGCGAGCCCCGGCATCCGTGCGGTCGGCCTTGATCCGCTCCAGCGCGGCATAAGCGACGAGCCCGTTGCGGATACGGCCCCTGGCGTGTTCGACGAGTTCGGCGATGCCGGGGATCTCGGTGCTCAGCGAGCGGGTGCCGATCAGCCCCATCGCCCACGGGATGTGGATCGCGTAGCGGGTGGTACGGCTCTCCAGATCCGGGATTCCGATTGCCGTGAAGGCGGCGGGCGCGGCTTCCGTGTGCCACATCGCCTCCATGGCGGCGAGCTTCATCTTCTGGTGGTCGGTGACGGCGTAGCCGCTCTCGTCGCCGAGCACGACGACGCTGAGCGCCGAGGCGAGGCCGAAGGCCGCCGCGATGGCGAAGGAGCGCTTGGCCAGCGCGATATGCTTGCCCCGCAGGATGTAGAGGGCGGAGACGCCGAGCACGAACACCGCGCCACAGACATAGCCGGCCGAGACCGTGTGGACGAACTTGGCCTGGGCGACGGGATTGAAGATCACGGCGGCGAAATCCGTCACCTCCATGCGCATCGTATCGGGGTTGAACACGGAGCCGACCGGGTTCTGCATCCAGCCATTGGCGATCAGGATCCAGAGCGCGGAGAAGTTCGTGCCGAGGGCCATCAGCCACGTGACGACGCAGTGGGTGAGCGGCTTCAGCTTGTCCCAGCCGAAGAAGAACAGCCCGACGAAGGTCGCCTCCAGGAAGAAGGCCATCAGGCCCTCGATGGCGAGCGGGGCCCCGAACACGTCGCCGACGTAGTGGGAGTAATAGGCCCAGTTCATGCCGAACTGGAACTCCATCGTCAGGCCGGTGGCGACGCCCAGCGCGAAGTTGATGCCGAACAGAAGACCCCAGAACTTGGTCATGTCGCGCCAGATCTGGCGGCGCGTCATGACGTAGACCGTCTCCATCATGGCGACGAGGATCGACAGCCCCAGCGTCAGGGGCACGAACAGGAAGTGGTACATCGCCGTCAGCGCGAATTGCAGGCGCGACAGATCGACGAGCAGCGGATCGGTCATGGGGCTCTCCCGGCCCATCGTCCCGGTAGGCAGCTTCCCGCCCGAGGAGCGATGCGAAAACAGGGATCCGGCGCAGCCTCCCGGAGTCGGTGTCCGGAACGATGGGCCAAGGTCCGGCTTCGCCTTTCGCCCGGGACCGCCGGCCGGGCCTTGACGCAGATCAATGCCGCTCCGGGCCGCCCTCCGCACAAGGCGGCATGGCCCGCACACGAACGAACCGCGCCCGCCGGGACGATGCCCAGCCCGAGCCGGCGGCTCTCGCCCGCGCCCGGGAGACGGCGCGCGGCGGCCTGCGCCGCCTCCATGCGCTCCAGGCCCTGCGCTACGCCGCGACGCTCACCTTCGCGGTGGCGCTCGCGCGCTTTGCCGGGACGCTGATCGAGACGGGGCGGCTCGACGGCCCCGCTCTGGCTCTCGCAGCGGGCGTCGCCCTCCTCGGAGCCGGCCTCGGCGCGCGCCTGGAGGGGCGGACGGCCGACCTCGAAGCGGAGGTCGGCGCCGGCCTGATCGATGCCGTCGCCGCACGCCTCGCGACGATGCCGGCCCGCGCCGCCGCCGACCTGCCCCGGGGCGCGGTGATCGCCGGGTTGCAACACCATCCCGGGGCGCTGGCCCGCCTCGTCGTCGGCCACGCCGCCGCGCGGCGGATGATGGCGGTCGGCCCCGTGCTGACGGCCGGCGCGGTCGCCCTCGTCTCCTGGCAGGCGGCGCTCGCCCTGCTCCTCGCCACCCCGGTGATGATCGTGTTCTTCGCCCTCGTCGGTGGCCTGATCCGCGACCGGGCGGCGGCGCAGGAGGCGGCGCTGGGGCGGCTCGCCACGCAATTCGCGGACCGAGTGCGCACGCTGCCGACCATCCTGGCCGGGCATGGGCTCGCCCGCGAGACGACCAAGCTCGACCGGCGGCTCGAGGCCTATGCCGACGGCACCCTGGGCGTCCTGGCGATCGCCTTCCTCAATGCCGGCGTGCTCGACTTCTTCTCCTCGCTCGCCATCGCGATCCTGGCGGTCTTCCTCGGGCTCGGCCATCTCGGCCTCGCCGAGATTCCGGGCTTCGCCGATCTGGCGCTGTGGCAGAGCCTGCTGATCCTGCTGCTCGCCCCCGAATACTTTTCACCGTTCCGCCGCTACGCCGAACTCTACCATGCCAAGGCAGAGGGCGAGGCCGCCGCGACCGCCCTCGCCTGGGCGTTTTCGTCGGAAGAGGCGACGGCCACCGACCCCACGCCGATGCCGGACGCGCCGGGCGCCCGCGGCCTCGTGCTGCCTCATGCCGGGCGCGTTCCCGATTTTTGCCTGCCCGAGACGGGTCTCGTCGCCGTCACCGGCCCGAGCGGAGCCGGTAAGTCGACGCTGCTGCGCATCCTCGCCGGCGTCGAGGCGCCCACCTCCGGCGCCGTCCGGCTACCGGAGTCGGAAGGGTGGAGCTGGGTTTCCCTCGACACGCCGGTGCCCGCCGGCACGCTGCGCGACGCCATCGCCGACGGCACCCCGGCACCGCCGGAGGCGGTGGCGCGGGCGGCGGCGACTCTGGGCCTGAGCGAAGATCCGCACTGGCCCGGCGGCCTCGACGCCGCCGTGCGGGCGGGGGCGGAGAACCTTTCCGGTGGCCAGCGGGTCCGGGTCGCGGTGGCGCGGATGCTGCTGCGGCCGGGAACCGCCTTCTGCGACGAGCCCACCGCCAAGCTCGACCCCGCCAATGCCGCGCGGGTGCGGCAGGCTTTGGTCGCCGCCGCCCGCAGCCGTCTCGTCCTCGTGGCGACCCACGACCCCGCCCTCGCGGCACTCGCCGACCGGCGCATCGCGCTGGGCCAACCCGATTGCGCAAGAGACGCTGCAAGAGACGCCGCATGACCCGCTTGCTCGCTCAGGCCGCTCCCGGCGGCTCCGCCCGCATCTGGCGCCTCGCCTTCGGACTCGCGGCCCTGGCGCTGGCGGCGAACCTCGCCCTGGCCGGCACCGCCGTGAGCTTCCTGGCGGCGGTGGCGCTAGCCGGCGCCGGCCCGGCGGCCCTCGCCTTCAACTTCCACCACCCGGCCGCCCTGGTGCGCCTGTTCGCGCTGCTGCGCACCGGCGCCCGCTACGGCGAGCGCATGGCCGGCCACCGGGCGGCCCTCACCGATCAGGTCCGGCGGCGGGCGGGTCTGTTCGCCGCCCTGGCGCGGGGGCCGGAGAGCCGCAGCACGGGCTGGCAGCTCGGGCGGCCCGAGCGGCTCGCCGATTACATCGACGACGTGGCAGATCTCGATTACGCCCGCCTGCGGGTGCGCTTCCCCCTGGCGACGACCGGAACCGCCTTGCTGGCGCTCCTGGCCGCGACCGCCCTGCTCGCGCCGCTCGCCCTGTTGCCGCTCGCCCTCCTCGCCCTGGCCGGCGGGCTCACCGGACGCCGCGCCGCGCGCCGCATCACCGCCATTGAAGCCTCGATGCGCCGGGCGCGCCGGAGGGCGGCGACGAATCTGGGAGCGGTGCTCGCCGGCTCCGTGCCGCTCGCGGCGGAGGGCCGGCGCGCCTCCGCCCTGCGCCTCGCCCTCGACCCGATCCGGGAGGCGGAGCGGGAAGCGGCCTGCGGGCGCCGGGCCCTGGCGCGGTGCGAAGCCGTCCTGGCCCTGGCCGGCCCCCTCGCCGTCCTCGCCGTCCTGCTCGCGTCCTGGCAGGCGGGGACGCGAGGCACCGGGCTCCTGCCCGCTGCCTTTCTGGCCTTTGCCTGGCTCGGTCTCGGCGAGCCGATCCTGGCATTGCCGCGGGCGCTCCTCGGGTCGGTGCGCGCCCGCCTCGCACGGGCAAGCCTCGCCACCGGGGACATGCCGGCCGCGCCGGGTGAGGATGCGGTTCGAGGATCCACGCGGGGCGCGCTCACCCTCCATGGCCTGCGGCTCAGGGCACCGGACGGGCGCGACCTCGGCCCGGTGCCGGACCTCGCGGTGACGCCCGGAATCGCCCTGACCCTGGTCGGGGCCAGCGGCTGCGGCAAGACCACCTTGCTGAAAACCCTCGCCGGGTGGACCGACGAGCGGGACGGGGAAGCGATCCGGCTCGGTGGCCTGGACCGCCCGGCAACCGAGCGGCGCGCCCTGACCCATCTCGGCCTGCACGACGCGGCGATCCTCGCCGACACCGTGCGTGAAAACCTGTTCGCCCCCGAGGCCTCCGATGCCGCTCTGTGGGCGGCGCTGGCGGCGGTGGAACTCGATGACCGCATCCGCGCCGGCGGCGGCCTCGATGCCTGGATCGCGGAGGGCGGCCTGTCCCTGGGCGAGGCGCAGCGCCTCAACCTCGCACGCGCGGCCCTGAGCCCCGCCCCCGTCATCCTGCTCGACGAACCCGCCGAGCATCTGGGCGACGATCAGGCCGCGCGCATCCTCAGGCGCCTGCTGGCCCGCTGGCAGGACCGCATCGTCGTGCTGACGAGCCACCGCCCGGACCTCGCCCTCCCCTCACGCCGGATCACATTGGAGCCGTCCTCGTTTGCGCCGAATCAAGGCCGGCGCCCCTGGCTCGCCGCACTCTGCCGGCCATGACGTCCGAACGAGGCGCGGGCACCGGTACGGGTTGTCGCCTCGCGCCCCCGCATCGGTGGGACGAATGCCCCGGCCCGTGACGCCTGTTGTGCACAATGCTGAGGGGCCCGCGCCAAAGCTCGGCCTCGAAATACCCCGCGCCGCCGCTCTCACGTCCTCGTTCACGTGGGAGAAGCGGTGCAGGGGGCTTCGAGGCTACTGGCGCCGCTCCTCAGCCAACGCGGGGGCCGTCCCGAACGGGTGGAGGAGATCAGGCGGCGCTTCGGGTCAGCTCGGTGACGTCGCAGCTATCGGCGCTCAGACGCCAATCGATGACCCGCATCGCCGCGCAGAACTGCGCCTTGGCCTCGTAGAGAGCGGCGACCTCGGAGCGCGCCGTCACCAGCGCGCACCGTTGCAGGATGCGGTGGTCGCGCCCGTGGTCATCCGGGACGATCTTGTGGAAGGTGACGAGATACTGGCGCATCGCGGGGCCTCCGATCCGGCGCGGCCTCAGAGCGCGAGCCACACGAGGGCGGGCGTCACCGCCGCCGCGACGATCGCGAGGGCGATGGCCCGGCCGCTGCGGATCGACCGGTAGCGGTAGCCGTCCGTGACGATGGCGGCTGGGGCCGGGCGCGCGGAGAAGCTCGCCCCTTGAGCGGGGCGAAGCACCGGCGATGCGGAGTAAGCTTGCAGAACCGTCATGACTGCCTCCCGGTTTGGAAACCGGGGCCATCCTGACGGATCGGCGGGAGGCGGCCTTGATCCAGCGCAAGGACCGCGAAGGCGGTTCGCGCTTAGGCGTGGAGGCCGCCCGGCATCAGTTCACCTCGACCTGCACCACCCCCGGCACCGCCCGGAGCGCCCCCGCCACCTGCGGGGTCGCTTGGTAGCGGTCCTTCAGGCGCACCTCGACCTCGCGGTCGCCGCCATCAAGGATCAGGATCAGTGAGACCTCGCCCTCGCCGCGCAGGGTCAGGCGCTGCTGCACCGAACTCAAGGCGCGATCGTCGCGCAGGAAGATCCGCATGCCCTTCTGGTGGCGGGCGGCGGCCTGATCGAGGGGCTCGGCGGTGGTGATGCGGGCGCGCACGTCCTCACCCTCCAGATTGGCCTGAACCGTCAGGACCAGGGGGCGGCCCGGTTCGAGGATCTCGCGGTACTGGTTGAGCCCCTCGGAGAAGATGATCGCCTCGAAATGGCCGGTCTGGTCCGAGAGCGTGACGATGCCGAGCTTGTTGCCGCTCTTGGTGCGCCGCTCCGAACGGTCGAGCACGGACGCCGCGACCCGTCCGACGCTGGCCGAGCCCGCCCGTACCGCCCGACAGAAATCGGCCCAGGACTGCACCCGCAGCTTTTCGAGGATCGGCCCGTACTCGTCGAGGGGGTGCCCCGAAAGGAAGAAGCCGATGGCGTCGCATTCGCGCTTCAGCTTGTCGGTGTGGGTCCAGAACTCGTGGGGCGGGATGCGTAGGGACACGTCGGCGGAGGCGACGCCGCCGAACATGTCGGCGATGCCGGAGGTCTCGGCCTCCGCCGCACCCTGCGCCATCTTCATCATCGGCTCCACCGCCGCCCAGGCCCGGGCCCGGTCCGGCTCGATGCAGTCCAGCGCCCCGGCCGCGATCAGGTTCTCCAGCGTGCGCTTGTTGACGTGGCGCGGGTTGAGGCGCCGGGCGAAGCAGGCGAGATCCTTGAACGGCTTGTCCCCGCGCGCGGCGACGATGGATTCCACCGCCGCGCGGCCGACGCCCTTGATCGCCGCCAGGGCGTAGAGGATGCGCCCCTCCTTCACGTCGAACACCACGCCGGAGGTGTTCACCGAGGGCGGCTCGACGGTGATCTTGAGGCGCTGCGCGTCCTGGCGGAATTCGGCGAGCTTGTCGGTGTTGTCGATGTCGAGGGTCATGGCCGCGGCCAGGAACTCGACCGGGTAATTCGCCTTAAGATAGGCGGTCTGGTAGGTCACCAAGGCGTAGGCCGCCGCGTGGGACTTGTTGAAGCCGTAATCGGCGAACTTGGCCAGGAGGTCGAAGATCTCGTTGGCCTTCGCCTGAGGGATTCCACTCTCCAGACAGCCCTTCACGAAGCGGTCGCGCTGGGCGTCCATCTCCGCCTTGATCTTCTTGCCCATGGCGCGGCGGAGCATGTCGGCCTCGCCCAGGGTGTAGCCGGCGAGAACCTTGGCGACCTCCATCACCTGCTCTTGGTAGACGATGATGCCGAAGGTCTCCCGCAGGATCGGCTCCAGCATCGGATGCGGGTACCAGCTCGCCTCGTTGCCGGCATCGCGCCCGAGCTTGCGCTCGCAATAGACCGGGATGTTGGCCATCGGGCCCGGGCGGTAGAGCGCCACCAGCGCGATGATGTCCTCCAGCCGGTCGGCCTGCATCTCGCAGAGCGCCTTGCGCATGCCGGCGGATTCCACCTGGAACACCGCGACTGTCTCGCCGCGCCCCATCGGCTCGTAGGTCTTCGGGTCGTCGAGGGGGATCTGGGCGAGATCGACCTCGATGCCGCGCTGCTTCAGGAGGTCGGTGCAGCAGCGCAGCATGGTCAGGGTCTTGAGGCCGAGGAAGTCGAACTTCACCAGCCCCGCCTGCTCGACCCACTTCATGTTGAACTGGGTCACCCGCATGCCCGTCTTCGGGTCTCGGTAGAGCGGCACCAATTCTTCGAGGGGCCGGTCGCCGATCACCACGCCGGCGGCGTGGGTCGAGGCGTGGCGGTGCAGGCCCTCGAGCTTCTTCGAGATCTCGATGAGGCGAGCGACGATCGGCTCCTCTTGAATCGCCTGCTGCAGCTTCGGCTCGCCCTCGATGGCCTGGGCCAGGGTCACGGGGTTGGCCGGGTTCTGCGGCACCAGCTTGGTCAGCTTGTCGACCTGACCGTAGGGCATCTCCAGCACGCGGCCGACGTCGCGCAGCACGCCGCGGGCGAGCAGCGTACCGAAGGTGATGATCTGCCCGACCTGCCGCTCGCCGTAGCGCTGCTGCACGTAGCGGATCACGCGCTCACGGCCCTCGACGCAGAAGTCGATGTCGAAATCCGGCATCGAGACGCGTTCGGGGTTGAGGAAGCGCTCGAACAACAGGCCGAAGCGCAGCGGGTCGAGATCGGTGATGAGGAGCGACCACGCCACCAGGGAGCCCGCGCCCGAGCCACGGCCCGGCCCGACCGGAATATCGTGGTCCTTGGCCCACTTGATGAAGTCCGAGACGATCAGGAAGTAGCCCGGGAACTTCATCTTGACGATGACGTCGAGCTCGAACTTGAGCCGCGCGCGGTAATCCTCCTCCGAGAAGCCCGGCGCGGTGCCGTGCTGCTTCAAGCGGAATTCCAGCCCGGCCTCGGCCTGGCGGCACAGCTCGGTCGGCTCGTCGGCGGCCACCTCCTGCACCGGC
>NZ_NKUI01000240.1 GCF_014845115.1 Methylorubrum zatmanii
CATCTATACCGTCACGAAGTGACCCGCGCGGCCGCGACCGGCCCCTTGGGCGCATCCCTGGACACGGGCTCGGTTCTGGCCATTGCCGGCCTCGCCCGCGAGGCGCGCATCGCGGCCGGGCCGGGTGTCGCGACGCTCCAGGCCGGCGGCGATCCGGCGCGGCTGCGCGCCCGGCTCGCAGGATATGCGCCGGACGGGCTAAGCGCCGTCATCAGCTTCGGCATCGCGGGCGGCCTCGATCCCGCCCTACGGGCCGGCGACATCGTCATCGGCACGCATCTCGATGCGGACGGGCGCGTGAGCACCGATCCCGAGCTGGCGCGCCGCCTCCGCGCGCGTCTGGCGGGCCTGCCGGGTCATGTCGTGGCCGGCGGTCTCGCGGGCTCCGACGTCGCGATCATGACCGTTGCCGACAAGGCCGCGCTGCATGCGCGCACCGGTGCCCTGGCGGTCGATATGGAATCGCATGTGGCGGCCGCCTTCGCCGCCCGCCACGCCCTCCCCTTCGCGGCGATCCGGGTGGTGTGCGACCCCGCCGGGCGCGCGCTTCCCGCCTTCGCGGCGTCGGCGCTGACCCCCGAGGGGGAACCCGATCTCCGCGCGGTGCTCGGCGCGCTGCTGCGCGGCCGCGCCCGGATCGGTGAGTTGATCCGGCTCGGTCGCGATTCCTCGGCGGCCTTCGCCGCCCTGGCCCGCTGCCGGGCCCGCCTCGGGCCCGGCCTCGGTCTGCTCTGAGCCCCGCCGCTCAGGCGACGCTCACCACTGGTAACGCAGCCCCGCCGTCACGCCGTGGGCGGTCCCCGAACGGAGACCGATCGCGGCCTGATAATCGACGCGCCAGCCGAGCTGCTCGCTGAGGGCGCCCTGCAGGCCGGCGCCCGCCGTGACGAAGTCGTCGCGCAGGAAGGGCACGGTCACCG
Organism: Methylorubrum zatmanii; assembly: GCF_014845115.1. Lineage (GTDB taxonomy): Bacteria > Pseudomonadota > Alphaproteobacteria > Rhizobiales > Beijerinckiaceae > Methylobacterium > Methylobacterium zatmanii. The sequence goes on from NZ_NKUI01000240.1 coordinate 921, forward strand.
CAGCGCTGGCGAGGGGATTCTCGACGCTGGCGAGCCGCACGGCGGCGGTGGCGCCCTGCGGCCCCATCGCGACGTTGTAGGCGGCCCTGACCGAGGGGATCAGCGCGCCGAAGCCGGTGAAGGCGGCCTCCGCGCCGAAGCGCGCCGTGGTCTGCCGCAGGGTCAGGCCCTGATAGGCGACGTTGTTGCCGGCGGCTCCCGTCTCGGTGAAGCCATCGACGCGGCCGGCCAGATGCGTGATCCCGGCAAACGGTGTCAGTCGGACCCGGTCGATCTGGAGCGGGACGCCGACCTCACCGTCGAGGGCCAGGGCGCTGCCCTGCGTGCGGCCGGTCGCCGTGAGGCCGTAGGCACTTGGCCGCCGCAGACGGTCGAGGCTGACCTCCGGGACGCCGCCCGCGATGGCCTGAGCGTAGAAATCCGATCCGTAATAGCCGCCATAGGCGCTGAAGCTGTAGGCGCTGTGATCCTGCCCGTACCCGCCCGGACGGCTCAGCGAGCCGCCGCCGCCGCCCAAGGCGACACCGCCCCGCCAGGGGCCGGAGAATGGCAGGTCGAGGCCGACCGTGCCCCGGGCGATGGTGCGGTCGAGGCTGAGGCCGCCATTGTGCGACTGGTCGGCGAAGACGACATCGCCGCCGAGCCAGAGGCCCCAGCTCTGGCCCCAGGGCGTCGCGGTGCCGGCGCCCCGGCGGAGGGCCGAGAGGTGATCCTGCACGCCGCCGGTGGTGGAGGCGGCGTAGCTCAGCGTCGTGCCGCCGAGGCCCTGCAGCACGACGGGTGCCGTCCGCTTCATCACGGCGAGGGAGAGCGGATCGACATAGGTCGGCAGGGTCAGCCGGTAGGCGAGCAGCACCGAGTCGTTGTTGATCCCGGCGTCGTAGCTCTGGCCGTTGATGCTGCCCTGGCGCGTGAGGAAGTCGTTGTCGTTGCCGACGAGGAGGAAATAGTCGTTCGGTGCCCGCTCGCTCAGGACCGGAACGAGCCCCATCGCCTCGAACTTCTCCGACAGCGTCGTCTGCGTCGCCGGATTGGTGTTGAGGTTCATGCCGAAGCGGCCGAGCTGGACCGGGTTCAGCAGGTTCACCGCCTCGCTCGTCTGCACCGGGCGGATATCCGCCCGCAGCGTGCCGCCCGGCGCGATCGACGTCGTCGTGGTGTCGAAGGCGCTGCCCGCGATGTTGGTCGCCCCGGCGATGTCGACGAGCAGCACGCTCTTGTAGACGATCGGGGTCGTGTTGCCGGTGCCGAGACCGTTCGAATCGCGGGCAAGCACCAGGAACTGCGTATCGTTGAGGGCGATCATCTCGCTCTGGGCCGCGGTCCGGTTCGGTGCCTGTCCGTTGCCGTTGTCGCGGTAGACCGGCAATTGCAGCACGTATTCGCGGGCCGGCGCGGTCGGGACCGGGTTGGCCGCGATGTCGTAGATCAGGATCCGGGTGTTGGCACGCGTCTGCTGGCTGGTGGTCGAATCCTGCAGCGGGGCGCTCTGCAGGATCGTCACGAGGCTGCGGCCGTCCGGGGTGAGCGAGAGCGCCTCGAAGCCCTGGTTGTTGCGACGGCCGGTCTCGGGCGGGTTGATCGAGTTGAAGTTCAGTTGGCCGCCGGTGCGCGGCCGCAGCGCCTCGGGCACGCCGAGAACGCCCTGCAACTGGCCGTTCGCGTTGAAGGAATAGATGTTCGCGCCGTACTCGTCGCTCACATAGAACGAGCCGTCGAGCCGGCGGGCGAGGCCCTCCGCGTCGAGGCTGATTCGGCCGGCGCTCGGCCCGGTCGTCGCCGAGGGCAGGAGCGCGCCGAGTTGCGTCGTGGTGCCTGCCGCGGGATCGAGGCCGCTGAAGCGGCGTCCGAGCGCGTCCGTGAGCACGAGGCCGCCATCGGGCGTCAGGGTGATCTGGCGCTGGGAGGCCGTCGATTGCGGCAGGGTGGCGCCGGGCTCGGGCGTGAAGGTCAGCCGGAACCGGTTGAGGCGCCCGGCATAATCCGAGAACAGGCCGCCATCGGGGTTGTTGTACCCCCGGTCCGGCAGGGTGAAGAGCGTGCCGGTATAGGTGCCGCCGATGCGGCGCCAGGAGGCGAGATCCACCGCGAGCGAGGAGAAGGATCCGAGCGTGTCGCCGAGGAAATCGCGAGTCGACGCGGAAAGGCGACCGACGCCTTGCAGGCCCTCATTAACGATCGTCGTCCCGTTGAGCGTGGTCGAGACCGGCCCGTCGACCGGCTGCAGGTTCGGCCGCGTCGCGACGATCGATTGCGCTCCGGCCGCACCCGCCATGCTGACGAGCAGCCCGAACGATCCCGCGGCCCGCACCGCGGCAACCCGTAAATCCATTGTACCCCAGCCCCGTCACCGGCCTGTCGCGGCCGTTGAGAGGGCTGGTAGCGACCGCTCCATGACGGGCGCATGTCAGTCCTCGGCGGCCGCGCCGGAGCAGTCTCAGCCATGTTCACCAGTGGCAATTTTGCCACAATTGGAACATGGTCCCGGCCGAGGGGCCGAAGTGACGCCGGCCATGAAAAAACCCGCGCGGCCGGCGCCGCGCGGGTCTCTGAGATGTGAGCGGAAGGGGGCCGCTCAGGCGGCGGTGCGCTTCCGGGCTTCCTGCTTGGTGTCGACGCCCGAGGCTTTGATCTCGGAGAGCTTCTGGGCGACGTTGCGGGAGAACACGAACTCGGCCGGGCGCTGGTTCTCCAGGGAGATCTCCGGCGCCATGTCGCCTTCCGTCTTGATGCCGCGGATGGCGTGGACCAGCGGCTTCCAGGGCTTGCGCACCGAATCGACCACCGAGGACGCCTCGTAGCCCGAGTGGACCATGCAGTCGGCGCACTTCTCGTAGTTGCCGGTGCCGTAGGCGTCCCAGTCGGTCTCTTCCATCAGCTCCTTGAAGGTGGCGGCATAGCCCTCGCCGAGCAGGTAGCAGGGCTTCTGCCAGCCGAACACGGTGCGGGTCGGGTTGCCCCACGGGGTGCAGTGGTAGGACTGGTTGCCGGCCAGGAAGTCGAGGAACAGGCCCGATTGCTGGAAGGTCCACTTCTCGCGGCCCTTCTCCTTGCCGTGCCGGAACACGCCGCGGAACAGGTCCTTGGTCGCCTTGCGGTTGAGGAAGTGCTTCTGGTCGGGCGCGCGCTCGTAGGCGTAGCCGGGCGAGACGGTGATGCCGTCGATGCCCATGCGGGTCACCGAATCGAAGAAATCGGCGATCTTGTCGGCGGAGGAGTTGTTGAAGAAGGTGCAGTTGATGGTGACCCGGAAGCCCATTTCCTTGGCCTTCTTGATCGCCGCCACCGCCTTGTCATAGACGCCGCGCTGGCACACCGACTGGTCGTGCATCTCCTTGTCGCCGTCGAGATGGATCGACCAAGTGAAGTACGGGCTCGGCTTGTACTCCTTGATCTTCTTCTCGAGGAGCAGCGCGTTGGTGCAGACGATCGCGAATTTCTTCTGCGCGATGATGCCCTGCACGATCTGCGGCAGATCCTTGTGGAGAAGCGGCTCGCCGCCGGCGATCACCACCACGGGTGCGCCGCACTCGCGGACGGATTCGAGCGCCTCGTCCACCGGCAGGCGCTTGTTCAGGATCTCGTCGGGATAGTCGATCTTCCCGCAGCCGGCGCAGGCGAGATTGCAGCGGAACAGCGGCTCCATCATCATGACGAGCGGATAGCGCTTCCGCCCGGTCAGGTGCTGCTTGAGGATGTAGCCGCCGATCTTCGCGACGTACCGTATGGGGATTCCCAAGACGCGGCTCCTTAGATGCTCTGAATCCGGACTTAGCCGGGCTGCTTAGCGTGAGAAGAACAGGAATTCCAGCATATTAGGCTGGAACCATTCCGATACGGCACCCCAGGGGCGCGATTTTGAAGGACTGTGTCGTGCCGGTCTCGCGGCCGGCTTCCGGCTCCGGGGGCGAAGCCCGTGGCCGCACGATCCGGAACGGGGATGATCTGCTGATTTCCGCCTTCTGCGGCGGATTTTTGACCTTTTGCCGGGCTCGATCGAATTGTGCGCGGAAGCACGCGTTCACGACATCGCGCGTGCCCTCACCGACCAACCCCAATCGGGCACGCTTGTGCGAAGCGGGGGCATCGCGCAATCCGGGTGCGGTGCGCAATCGCACTGCCTTGGCCGCAACAGGCACGAATTGTCCGGCGCGTTGCATTCCCTCGCCGGGACAAGTAGGTAGCGCGCCAACGACACGGATGATCGGCGTGGAGTCCGTTCACGCATGGTCCGTGTCCGCCGGGAAGGGCCGCCGACCGGCGGCGCCGCCCGGGCTTCCCGCCCGCGAGGGGCATATCCCGCGGGCCATGACGAGGATCGATTCGGCGCGTCGCCGCCTGATGAGGACGCCGCGTCCTGTGTCGCGGGAGAGAGGACGGGGCCTGACAAGGCGCTCCGGCCCGTCGTCACAGGGGTGGGGGCCGGATCGTTAGGCAGGCAGGGTTTTACGTGATCGAACGTCTCGTCGCGTTTTCCGTCAGGCGCCGCTGGCTGGTTCTGGTGGCCGCGGCGATTCTGACGCTCGCGGGGGTTGCCGCCGCCGCGCATCTGTTCCGCATCAACACCGATGTCGAGCGGCTGATCGAGCCGAGCGTGTCGTGGCGGCAGGATGAGATCGCCTTCGAGAAGGCCTTCCCACAACGCACGAATCTGGTGGCTGCGGTGATCGACGGAGAAACCCCGGAGATCGCCGAGGAGGCCGCCGCGCGCTTCGCCGAGGCGCTAAAATCCCACCGCTCCGAGATCGAGACGGTCTACCGCCCCGACGGCGGGCCGTTCTTCGACCGCAACGGCCTGCTGCTGATGTCGCAGGAGGAACTGGAGCAGACCACCCAGCGCCTGATCGAGCAGCAGGGCCTGCTCGGGCCGCTGGCCGCCGATCCGTCGCTGCGCGGCGTGATGCGGGTGCTGAATCTCGGCGTGAAGGGCGTCAAGAGCGGCGACGCCAAGCTCGAGGATCTGGCCCAGCCGATGGGCCAGATCGACGAGACCCTGCGCAAGGCCCTCGACGGGCAGCGCGCCCGCATGTCCTGGCAGACCCTGCTCGCGGGCGGCCGCAGCGAGGTCACGGACACGCGCAAGTTCGTGATGATCCAGCCGGTGCTCGACTACAACGCCCTCGAGCCGGGCCGCGAGGCGACCAAGCTGATCCGCCGGGTCGCCGCCGAGCAGAATCTCGATGCCGCCCACGGCCTGCGCATCCGCCTGACCGGCCCGGTGGCGGTGGCCGACGACGAGTTCGCGACCCTGGCCGACGACGCCTTCCTCAACTACTCCCTGACCACCGCCGCCATCGTCCTGTTCCTGTGGCTGGCGCTCCGCTCCGCACCCCTCGTGGTCGCGGTCCTGATCACCACCTTCTCCGGTCTCGTCGTCACTGCGGCCTTGGGGCTCGCGATCGTCGGGGAACTGAATCCGATCTCGGTCGCCTTCGCCGCCCTGTTCGTCGGGCTCGGCATCGATTTCGGCATCCAGTTCGCCGTGCGCTACCGCGCCGACCGCTACGAACTCGGCGATGTCGAGGCGGCGATTCGCGGTGCGGCCCGGGGCGTCGGCTGGTCCCTGACCCTGGCGGCGGTCTCGCTGCTCGCCGGCTTCTTCGCCTTC
>NZ_NKUI01000241.1 GCF_014845115.1 Methylorubrum zatmanii
CCGCAACGTCTACTCGCCCGCGGAAGCTGAAAAGCATGGCTTCGCGTATTCCGGCGTCGGAATTGCATGATCGCCGCGCGCGGCCGAACCCTCGGCGGACAATGCATCGCAGCGAGGTCGGCGGCCGGGAAAAGGATCACCTCTTCATCTGGCGTGACATTCAACGAAAACTTGAACACGCTGCCAACCGATCACTCCGGCCGAGAGTGATCTCTTCAAGGCATTGAAGGCAGGCGCCAAAGCCACCTTCAATCTTCATGAAAATCTTCGCCGCACCCGCGGCGAAATTACGGCAATTGATCACTCTGTTTCACCAACTCCATCCAATGTCTGCTGGCTCGATCACTTCGCCGTTTTCGAGCCGTCAACGATTCACTGATGAATACGTGCCACACAATCTCCCAATCTCTCAGGATTAAGGGAGAGGTCGCAGCCAAGCGGGTTGGACGGTCCTGACGGCCATACTAAGAATGCCTCTTAACTCCTCCGGCCGCCGGCCACCCGTTCTCGGGTCTGGCGGCACAGCGGATGGCTTGCGGGGCATTCGGGGTGACGGCGCCTGCGCCCTCACCGGCCGAAAACCGGTCCCTGCTTCACGAGCGTAAACGGATCGACGTGACTCACCGCAAAGACATCGCGATCGTCGGCCGCGCCTGCCGCCTGCCCGGGGCTCCGAACGTCGAGGGGCTGTGGCAGCTCCTGACCGAGGCGCGCTGCGCCGTCTCGCGCATCCCCGAGGATCGCTGGTCGCTGCCGGCCTATGGCCATCCGCGGGCGCAGGAGCGGGGCAAGAGCTATACCTGGGCCGCCGGTGTCCTCGACGACATCTGGTCGTTCGATCCGGGCGTGTTCGGCATCTCGCCCCGTGAGGCGGAGCAGATGGACCCGCAGCAGCGCATGCTGTTGGAGCTGACCTGGGAGGCGTTCGAGGATGCCGGCCTGCGTCCGTCGGCGGTGGCGGGCAGCCATATCGGCGTGTTCGTCGGCGCCTCGGCGCTCGATTACGGCAACCTGCGCATCCTCGACCCCTCGTCGGGCGACGCCTATGCCGCCACCGGCAACACGCTCTCGATCATCTCGAACCGCATCTCCTACATCTACGACCTCAAGGGTCCGAGCTTCACCCTCGACACGGCCTGCTCCTCCTCGCTGGTCGCGCTCAACGCGGCGATCGCGGCGATCGAGGCGGGTCAGGTCGACACCGCCGTGGTGGCCGGCGCCAACATCCTGGCGAGCCCGTTCAACTTCATCTCGTTCTCCAACGCGCAGATGCTCTCGCGCACCGGCCTGTGCCAGGCTTTCTCGGCCAGCGCCGACGGCTATGTGCGCGCCGAGGGCGGCGTCGTCCTGATCCTGCAATCCACCGAGGCCGCCGCCCGCAGCGGCCGGGCAGTGCGCGGCGTGATCGCGGCGAGCGGCGTCAATTCGGACGGGCGCACCACCGGCATCTCGCTGCCCTCCGGCCATGCCCAGGGCGCGCTGCTGGAGCAGGTCTACCGCGACGCCGAGATCGACCTCGACTCGATCGCCTTCGTCGAGGCGCACGGCACCGGCACGCCGGTTGGCGACCCGATCGAGGCCGGCGCCATCGGCGGCAAGCTCGGCAAGCCGCGGCGGGCGCCGCTGCCGATCGGTTCGATCAAGACCAATATCGGCCACACCGAGCCGGTCTCGGGTCTGGCCGGCCTGCTGAAGGCCAGCCTCGCCCTGGAGCACGACCTGCTGCCGCCCTCGCTGCACGCGGCCGAGCTCAATCCCGATATCCCGTTCGAGTCGCTGAAGCTCGCCGTCACCCGGACGCCGCTGGCGCTCAGCCGCGGCACCACCGAGCGCTTCGCGGGCGTGAACTCCTTCGGCTTCGGCGGCACCAACGCCCACGTCGTCCTGACCGACCCCGCTCCCGTCACGGCCAAGGCCGAGGCCGGCCCCGCGCCGGAGATCCTGCTGCTCTCCGCCCAGAGCCGCGCGGCCCTGAACGACCTCGCCCTCGATTACGCCGAGCGCTTCGAGCACGCCTCGCCCGAGGAGGCCGGACGCGTCGCAGCGGCGGCGTTCCATCGCCGCGAGCGCCTGTCGACCCGCCTCGCCCTGCCGATCGGCCCCGCCACCGACGTTCCGGCCGCCCTGCGGGCGCTGGCCGAGGGCGAGGAGAGCGAGGCCGCCATCGTCGGCACCGCCGTCGAGCGCAATGCCGAGGTCGCCTTCGTCTATTCCGGCAATGGCAGCCAGTGGGTCTGCATGGGCCGCGAGGCCTATGAGCAGAGCGCATCCTTCCGCGCCCGCTTCGACGAGGTCGATCGCCTGTTCGAGAAACTTTCCGGCTGGTCGCTGAAGGAGGCGATGTTCGCCGAGGATCTCGACGCGCGCCTCTCCCTCACCCGGGTCTCGCAGCCGCTGATCTTCGCGATCCAGAGCGCCTCGACCGTGGCCCTGCGCGCCAAGGGCCTCGCGCCGCGCTACGTGCTCGGCCACAGCGTCGGCGAGATCGCCGCCGCGGAAGCCGCCGGCATCCTGAGCCTGGATCAGGCGGTCCGGGTCATCTTCTACCGCAGCAAGCATCAGGAGACGACACGCGGCTTCGGCACCATGGCGGTACTGCTCGGGCCGGTCGAGGAGATGGAGGCGTTCCTCGCCGACTACCCGACCCTCGACGTCGCCGCCTATAACAGCCCCAAGGCCATCACGGTCGCCGGCCCCGAGGCGGATATCGAATCCGCCATGAAGGCGCTGGCCCGCAAGCGCCGCCGCGGGCGCAAACTCGACCTCGAATATCCCTTCCACGGCCGGCTGATGGACCCGACCGAGCGTCCGCTGCTGCGCGACCTCGGCGGCCTGAAGGCCGCCGCCGGCCACACCGCCATGGTCTCGACCGTGACCGGGACCGTGCTGCCCGGCGCGGAGTTCGGGGCCGGCTATTGGTGGCGCAACATCCGCGAGCCGGTGCGCTTCTGCGAGGCTTTGCAGGAGGCGACCCGCCAGGGCGCCCGCGTCTTCGTCGAGGTCGGCCCGCGCGCGACCCTGCTGCCGCATATCGGCGACGCCATCGAGCCGCTGGGCATCGAGGTCGCCTCGGTCGGCGTGCTGCACCGCAAGCCGGTGGGTGGCGATCCGATCGCCAAGGCGGTCGCCGCCGCCCTGGTCGCCGGCGCCGCCGTGGACGAGGCGCGCCTGTTCGGCACCGATCCGGCGGGCCCGATCGCCCTGCCGCTCTATCCCTGGCAGCGCCGGCCGTTCCGCCTCGCCGAGACGACCGAGGGAGCGGGCGCCGCGCCCCGGCCCTACCACCCGCTGGTCGGAACACGGCTCTCGCCCGACGGGCTCGAATGGCACGGCCATCTCGACGCCGCCCTGGTGCCCGAACTCGACGACCACCGTATCGACGGGCAGGTGATCCTGCCGGGTGCTGCCTTCGTCGAGATGGCGTTGCAGGTGGCCCGCCAAGCCCTGCGCGAGGAGAGCGTCACGCTCGCCGATGTCGAGATCCTCTCGCCGATGGTCTTCGCCGAGGACTCCCTGCGCGAGGTGCTGGTCCGCCTGTCCGGCTCCGGCAATCAGATCCAGATCCTCAGCCGCCCGCGCCTGACCCCGACGCCGTGGCAGCTTCATGCCTCGGCCAAGATCATCGAGGGCGACTTCCCCAAGCCCGCCCGCCGCGATCTCGTGCTGCCCGCCGATCACGCGGTCACCGGGGAGAGCCTGTATCGCCGGGCGCTGGCCTCCGGCCTCGGATTCGGCGCGAGCTTCCGGCAGGTCGCCGCCTCCGCCCGCATCGACGAGACCACCATCGTCTCCGAACTGGTTCCGGCCGAGGCCGATGCCCGCTACGGCCTCGTGCCCGCGCGCCTGGATTCCTGCTTCCACGGCCTGATCCTGCTCTTCGCCGAGCTGATGGGCGAGGGCTCGACCAAGGCCTATGTGCCGGTGCGCTTCGGCGAGGTGCGCCTGCTGCGCCCCGGTGCCGGCATCGCCAGGGCCGAGATCCGCACCCGGCGCTGCAACGAGCGCTCGATCCTGGCCGACTTCACCCTCCTCGATGCCGAGGGCGAGGTGATCGCCACGATCCGCGAGGGCCGTTTCCAGGCCCTGCGTGCCAAGGGCGGCAGCGACCTCGACGCCTACGCCATCACGCAAGGGGTCGAGCGCGCCACCGAGCCGACCGCCCTGCCGCTGGAGCGCCGCCCGAGCGTGGCCGAGCGCCTGCGCCCGAGCCTCACCGCTGCGACCGCGCCGGACGAGGCCGAGCTGGGGCCGGGCCACCTGCTGCTGGAGGGCTGGGCGACGGCTTTGGCCTATCGGCTGGCCGAGGGGCTGTCCGAGAAGGGGAAGGTCGTCCTCGACGGCCGCCTGCCCGAGACGCTGCACGCTTGGGCGACCAACGCCCTGTATGCTCTCGAAAGCAGCGGGCTCGCCTCGCTGGAGGGCCGCACCTGGCGCCTGCGCCGGGACGTGACCCTGCCGGCGCCCGAGGAGACCATGCGCTGGATCGCGGCCGACCATCCGGAACTGGCCGCCGAACTGGTGCTGCTCGCCGACACCACCGCCCTGGTCGGGCGGATCGTGGTGGGCGAGGCGCCGGCCGCCACCCTGTCGCCGGCCGCCCTCGATGCCTTCCACCTGCGCGGTGCCACGGCCCGCGCCGCCGCCGACGTGGTGGCGCGGATCGTCGCGGAAGCCCGCGGGCGCCTGCCGGGGGACCGCGCCCTGCGCATCCTCCAGGTCGGCTTCGGCCCGCTCTCGGCCCGGATCGCCGCCTTCGCCCGCGAGGCCGATGCCCGGCTGACCGTGCTGGAAACCGACCGTCGCCTCGCCGAGCGCGCCCGCCTCGGCCTGCCCGGCTCCGTCACCGTCGCCGAAGCCGCCGACAGCCTGCCCGCCGGTGCCTTCGACCTCGTTCTGGCGAGCGACGTGCTGCACCGGGCCGACAAGGCCCTACCGGGCCAGCTCGCCTCGGCCCTCGCCTCCGGCGGCCTGCTGGTAGCGGTCGAGCCCGGCGCCTCGCTGTTCCGCGACCTCGTCTTCGGCCTCGAGCCCGGCTGGTTCGAGGAGGCGGTCGCCGGCATGCCGGTCTCCCGTCTCGACGATGTGGCCGGCTGGCAGCGTCGCCTGAGCGCCTCCGGCCTCGTGCGCGTCTCCGCCGACCGGGCCGCCTCCGTCAACGGCGACGACCTGCTCCTCGTCGCCGAGGCCCCGACCCGGCCGGCGGTCGGCCACGGCCAGAGCTTCGCCTTCGTGGTCGGCTCCGACGACGATTTCGGCGCCGAAACCGCCTCCTCGCTGGCGACCCTGCTGGTGGCGAGCGGCGTCCATGTCTCGATCATCCTCGATTCCGAGCAGTCGCTGCTGGAACTGGAGCGCGAGACCCCCGACACCGTGGTGTTCCTCGCCGGCGCCTTCGTCGGAGAGGGCGAGGCGGCCGCGCGTCTGCGCGACCGTTGCCTCAGCCTCAAGCGCTGCGCCGAGCATCTCGGCGGCCGCCAGACCCGCCTCTGGGTGGTCGCCCCCGGCGCCACCCGCGATGCCGGCGGCGAGCCGGCGGCGGTCGAGGCCGGCGTCTGGGCCTTCAGCCGGACGCTCGCCAACGAGGCGGCCAATCTCGATGTCCGCCGGATCGACCTGTCGCCGGCCCTGTCCTCGAAGGATGCCGCCGAGCGCCTGCGCGCGCTGATCCTGTCGGGCACCGACGAGACCGAGATCGTGCTCGATGCCGACGCCACCCGGGTGGTGCGCTTCCATCCCGGCCGCGCCATCCGCGTGGACGGCGAGGCGGCCCCCGCCGCCCGGCTGGAGCGCTCCAATACCGGCGGCCTCAACGAGATGGTCTGGGGCCCGGCCGAGCGCGCCGCCCCCGGTCCCGGCGAGGTCGAGATCGCGGTCGCGGCCACCGGCCTGAATTTCCGCGACGTGCTCTGGGCGCTGTCGATGCTCCCGGAGGAAATCCTGGAGGACGGCTTCGCCGGTCCGCGCCTCGGCCTCGAAGTCTCCGGCCGCGTCACCGCCATCGGCGCGGGCGTGGTCGATGTCGCGGTCGGCGATTCCGTCGTCGCCTTCGCCCAGTCGGGCTTCGCCACCCACGTGGTTGTCCCGGAAATGGTCGTGGCGCCGATGCCGGAAGGCCTCGACCCGGCCGCCGCCGCCACGGTGCCGGTCGCCTTCCTCACCGCCTATTACGCGCTCTGCACCTGCGCCCGCCTGCGCAAGGGCGAGTGGCTGCTGGTGCATGGCGGCGCCGGCGGCGTCGGCCTCGCCGCGCTCCAGATCGCCAAGTGGAAGGGCGCCCGCGTCATCGCCACCGCCGGCTCGCGGGAGAAGCGGGCGCTGGTGGCCGCGCTCGGGGCCGAGCACGTGCTCGATTCCCGCTCGCTGGCCTTCGTGGACGATGTCCGCCGCATCACCGGGGACGGCGTCGACGTGGTGCTCAACTCGCTGTTCGGCGAGATGATGGAGCGCTCGCTGAACTGCCTGCGGCCGTTCGGGCGCTTCGTGGAGCTGGGCAAGCGCGACTACGTCGCCAACACCCATATCGGCCTCAGGCCGTTCCGCCGGAACCTGTCCTATTTCGGTGTCGATCTCGATCAGGTGCTGCAGCACCAGGGCGAGGACGGGGCGCGGATGTTCCGCGAGGTGATGGCCCTGTTCGCGGAAGGGGGCTTACGTCCTCTGCCCTACCAGCCGTTCGCCGCCGACGAGACCTCGGACGCGTTCCGGCTGATGCAGCAATCGGGGCATGTGGGGAAGATCGTCGTCACGCCGCCGGCTCCCGGCAGCGTCGCGCGGGTGCGGCGCGTGCCCTTCACCGTCTCGGAGCGGAACGTCCACCTCGTCACCGGCGGCCTCGGCGGCTTCGGCGTCGAAGCGGCCCGCTGGCTCGCGGATCGCGGCGCCCGCCGCATTCTGCTGGTCGGCCGCTCGGGCAAGCCGAACGAGGAGGGCCGCGCCCTCATCGCCGAACTCTCGGCCAAGGGCGTCAGCGTCGAGACCAAGGCCTGCGACATCACCAGCCGCCGGGCGGTCGAGGCCCTGATCGAGGGCATCGAGGCCCGGGGCGACAAGCTCGCGGGTGTGATCCACGGCGCCATGGTGCTGCAGGACGGGCTGATCTCGGCGATCGAACCCGAAACGCTGAGTGCCGTGATCGCGCCGAAGGTGATCGGCGCCCAGCATCTCGATGCCGCCACCCGTGGGCGCAAGCTCGATTACTTCGTGCTGTTCTCCTCGGCCACGACCTTCATCGGCAATCCCGGCCAGGGCTCCTACGTCGCCGCCAACGGCTTCATGGAAGGGCTGGCCCGCCAGCGCCGCCGCCTCGGCCTGCCGGCGCTCGCGGTCGCCTGGGGCGCCATCGGCGATGTCGGCGTGCTCGCCCGCAACAAGGCGGTGATGGACACGCTGGCCTCCCGCGTCGGCGTGACCCCGATGGAGGCCCGCCTCTGCCTCGACCTGATGGCCGAGGCACTGGAAGGCCAGGGCGCGGCCAGCGACGAGGGCGTCATCGCCATCGCCGCGATGCATTGGGGCAAGGCGCGCGAGCGGCTCAGCACCCTGCGCTCGCCGAGCTACGCCAGCCTCGGCGGCGATCAGCAGGCCGAATCCGGGACCGTGGCCGCCATCCATATCGGCGCCCTGCTGCGGACGCAGGAAATCGACGAGGTCCGCAAGACCGTGGCCGACGCCATCGTCGAGGACATCGCCCGCATCCTGCGCCTGCCGAAGGACGACATCAGCCGCGTGCGCCAGCTCTCGGAGATCGGCCTCGATTCGCTGATGGGCGTGGAACTCGGCGCGAGCCTGCAGGAGCGCTTCGCCCTCGACGCGCCGCCGGCCGGCATCTCCTCGGGCCTGACCGTCAACGAGCTGACCGAGACGCTGATCCAGGCGGTGGCGACCCCGGTGGACGAGGCGGCGGGCGTCACCCTGAGCCTCGCCACCAAGCATGTCGGCGATCTCGATGCGGCGACGCTGGTGCCGTTCAACGAACTCGTCGAGAAGAACGTCTCGGACATCAAAGAGATTCTGCCATGACCCAGCCGTCACGCCCGCAGGACGGCAGGGCCGCGCTCGCGAGTTTCGTCACCAACCGGCTCGGCCGCGCCAACGCTCGGCCCGGTCCGGCCGCCGCCGAACGCAAGGCGCCGGCCGAGGATTCGATCCAGGATTTCGAGAAGCTGACCGGCTACCGGGAGCTGCGCCTGCAGCGCTCGGCCGCCGACCTGATCGGCCTCGGCAACCCGTTCTTCCGGGTGCACGAGACCCGTGCCGCCGCCACTACGCGCATCGACGGCCAAGCCTTCTCCAACTACTCGTCCTACGACTATCTCGGCCTCAACGGTCACCCGGCCGTGAGCGGAGCGGCGCGCAAGGCGATCGAGACCTTTGGCACCTCGGCCTCGGCGAGCCGGATCGTGGCGGGCGAACGGCCCGGCCATCTCAAGCTGGAGCGGGCGCTCGCCGAGCATTACGGTACGGAAGCCTGCGTGATCATGGTGAGCGGCCACGCCACCAACGTCACCGCCATCGGCGCCATGCTGGAGGCGCCGGACGTGATTTTCCACGACGCGCTGATCCACAACAGCGTGGTCACCGGAGCTCAACTTTCCGGCGCCCAGCGCCGCTCCTTCGCCCATAACGACCCGGCCTCCCTCGAGAAGCTGCTCGAAGCGACCCGCCACGAGCATCGCCGGGCGCTGATCGTGATCGAGGGCCTCTACAGCATGGACGGCGATGCGCCGGACCTCGCCGCCTTCGTCGAGCTGAAGCGCCGCTACGATTGCTGGCTGATGGTGGACGACGCCCACGGCCTCGGCGTCCTCGGCCGCACCGGTGCTGGCCTGCACGAGCATTGCGGCGTCGATGCCGCCGATGTCGACATCTGGATGGGCACGCTCTCGAAGACGCTCTCGTCCTGCGGCGGCTATATCTGCGGCCCCTCGGTGCTGGTCGAGTACCTGAAATGCACCGCCGGCGGCTTCGTCTACAGCGTCGGCATGTCGCCGCCGCTCGCCGCCGCCGCCGAGGCCGCGCTCTCGGTGATGCAGGCCGAGCCGGAGCGGGTGGAGCGCCTGCGCCGCAACGGGCACCAATTCCTGGCGCTCGCCAAGAAGCACGGCCTCAATACCGGCGCGAGCCTCGGGCTCGCGGTGATCCCGATCATCATCGGCGACTCGCTCAAGGCCGTGACGCTCTCGGACCGCCTGTTCAAGCGCGGCATCAATGTGCAGCCGATCATCCACCCGGCGGTGCCGGAGCGCTCCTCGCGTCTGCGCTTCTTCATGACCTCCGAGCACACGCCGGAGCAGATCGCGCAGACCGTCACGACGGTGGCGGAAGAACTCTCCGCGCTGGAGACCGGCGCGACGCTGATCGAGCAATTGATGGCCCGCCGGGGGGCGTGAGGCTCCTGAACCCTCTCCCCAACGGATCTTGGGCTTGCCCAAGATCCGCAACCGTATGCCCAAATCAGGCAGGCCCGATTTGGGTGGGGGGAGGGGTGCCTCGCGGAGGCGAGGCGGGAGAGGGGTCGGCTCCGAACTTTCCGGAAGCCGCGCTCCCCTCATCCGACCCCCTCCTGGGGGCCACCCTCTCCCGCGGAGGGGAGAGGGAGGATGCGCGGCCCGCATCCCGCTTTTAGCGTCGCCCGGCCAGCCAGATCACGTGCCGCGCCCCGCGCTTGCCCCGCGCCCGCGTGGCGATTTCCTCGACGGCAAACCCCGCTTGTCCGAGCCGTCGCGTGAAGGCGGCATCGGGATGGGCCGACCAGACCGCCAGCACGCCGCCCGGCCGCAGGGCCGCGCGGGCCGCGCCGAGGCCGGCGGCGTCGTAGAGTCGGTCGTTGGCGCCACGGGTGAGACCGTCCGGGCCGTTATCGACGTCGAGCAGGATCGCATCCCAGGCCGCCGGCCGCTCACGGATCACCGCGACCACATCGGCTTCACGGATCGTGACGCGGGCGTCGGCAAGGCTTTCACCGGTCAGTTCCGCCATCGGTCCCCGCGCCCAGGTCAGCACCGCCGGCACGATCTCGGCCACCGTCACCCGCGCCGTCGCCGGCAGGCAGGCAAGGGCCGCGCGCAGGGTGAAGCCCATGCCGTAGCCGCCGATCAGCACATGCGGAGCCTTCACCGCCCGGACCCGTTCGGCGGATAACTGCGCCAGGGCCTCCTCGGACCCGCTGAGGCGGCTGTTCATCAACTCGTTGCGGTCGAGCTGGATCGAGAATTCATGGCCCCGGCGCATCAGGCGCAGGCTGCCCGCCTCGCCGGGGATGGGGGCGGTGTCGAGATGTTCCCAGGGGATCAAGGGCCGCCTCGCGGGCTCGTGTCGAAGAAGGCTTGGCGAAGCAGGGTTCCCCCGCCCGGCGCCGCATCACAAACGAAAACGGCGCGGGATGCCCCGCGCCGTCGATTGCTGATCCGGGATCAGATCCCGTCAACTTACATTCCGAACTGCACCTGCCGGCTGTTGCCCCGCTTCAGGTTGCGGAAGCGGGCCATGGCCCAGAGCGGGAAGAACTTCGGGTAGCCGTGATAGCGCAGGTAGAATACCCGCGGGAAACCGGTCGCGGTGTAGCGCTCCTCGTTCCACAGCCCGTCGGCGCCTTGCGTGCGCATCAGGTAGTTGACGCCGCGGGCGACCGCCGGATCGTCCACCTCGCCCACCGCCATGAGGGCGAGCAGCGCCCAAGCCGTCTGCGAGGCGGTCGAATAGCCCGGCTCGAACTCGGGGTTGAGCTTGTAGGAGGACGCGTCCTCGCCCCAGCCGCCATCCGGGTTCTGGATGCGGATCAGCCACGCCACCGCCTTGCGGATTTCCGGCGATTGCGGATCGACGCCCGCCGCGTTCAGCGCGCACAGCACCGACCACGTGCCGTAGATGAAGTTCATGCCCCAGCGGCCGTACCAGCTCCCGTCCTTCTCCTGGTCGTTGAGCAGGTAGGTCACGCCGCGATCGAGCGCCCGGCTGGTCTCGCGGGTCTCGCCGAGCTGCGCCAGCATCGAGACCACGCGGGCGGTCACGTCCGCGGTCGGCGGGTCCAGCAGCGCCCCGTGATCCGAGAACGGGATGTGGTTGAGGTAGTGATGGTTGTTGTCGGCGTCGAACGCCGCCCAGCCGCCATCGGCGCTCTGCAGCCCCTCGACCCATTCACGGGCGCGGGCGATGGAGGTCGAGTAATCGGGCATCCCGCTCACCAGCCCGTGCTGGCGCTGGGCGCGGTCCATCGCCATCACCACCACGGCGGTGTCGTCGAGGTCGGGATAATGCGGGTTGGCGTATTGGAAGGCCCAGCCGCCGGGCCGCACATTCGGCTTGGTCTCGGCCCAGTCGCCCTTGATGTCGAGGATCTGCAGCGGCTTGAGCCAATCGAGCCCGGCGCGGGCATTGGCCTCGGCCTGGGTGCCGCCCACCTCCAGCATGGCGTGGCTGGTCAGCGCCGTGTCCCAGACCGGCGACAGGCAGGGCTGGACATAGGCCTCGTCGTCCTTCTCGGCGACGAGCTTCTCGATCGCCTCCAGTGCGATCTTCACCTGCGGATGGTCTGGCGGATAGCCCAGCACCTCGTACATCAGCACGGAATTGACCATCGACGGAAAGATGGCGCCGAGACCGTCCTCGCCGTTCAGGCGCTCGGACACCCAGGCGACCGCCTTATCGATGGCGCGCTGGCGCGGCACCTTCGGGAAGTGGTCCTGCGTCTTCTGCAGCACGCGGTCGATGGCGCCGAAGATCGGCGTCCACGGCCAGGTGGCGTGGGGGGAGCCCGGCCAGGTCCGCACCGAATCCGGCGGGGTCACGAACAATTCGGCCACGCCGACGCCGCGCGGGTTCTTGGCCCGGGGCTTCTTGGCCTGGATCACGAACAGCGGCACCATGGTGCAGCGGGCCCAATAGGACACCTTGTCGAGATGGAACGGGAACCATTTCGGCAGGTGCATCACCTCCACCGGCATCACCGGCACCGCCGTCCACGGCACCTCGCCGTAGAGGGCGAGCAGGATGCGGGTGAAGACGTTGGCGTTGGCCGCGCCGCCCCGCTGCAGGATCGCCTTGCGCACCGCGCGCATATGCGGCGCCTCGATGTCGTCACCGATCATCTTGAGGGCGAAATAGGCCTTCACCGACGCGCTCATGTCGAACGGGCCGTCATGCACCAGCGCCCAGCCGCCATGCACCTTCGACTGCGTCCGGCGCAGGTAATTGCCGATCTTGGCTTCCAGCCCAGCCCGCGGCTCGGTCCCACGGAAATGGTGGAACAGGATGTATTCGGAGGGGATGGTCGCATCCGCTTCGAGTTCGAAGCAGATGTGGCCGTCGGCCTGGGTCATGTCGGTGAGCGCGCGGGCGGCGCTCTGCACGCCGCGCTCCACGTCGTCGAGGGACACGTCGCGGGTCTTGGGACGCTGCAGCGTCTCGACCTTGCTCACGGCCGCCTCTCGCATCGCTTTCGCCTCGTCCGACTGTCTCGCTGCCGTCGTCATATCCTTCAAGCGACTCCCTGTGCCTGTGCCCGTCCGCACATGCCGGTGCGGAACAGGGCTTGCGCGGCGCTCGTGCCGGAACGGATCGCACCCTCGATGGTCGAGGGCAGGCCCGTCTCGGTCCAGTCACCGGCCAGAACCAGATTCCGGTAGCGCGTCGTCGCGCCGGGACGACGCGCGGCCTCGGCGGGCGTCGCCGCGAAGGTCGCCCGCTTTTCCTTGACGATCTGCCAGCTAGGCAATTCTCGTGCAAGCCCGTAGAGATCCGCGATCTCAACCCAGATCCGGCGCGCGAGATCCTCACGCCCCTCGTCGAGGAGGTGGTCGGCTCCGCTGATGGTGACCGAGAAGCGATCGGGATAGGCGAACAGCCACTCGGTCAGGCCACCGATCACGCCGAGCAGCAGCGGCGCTCCCTCCGGCGGCGGCACCGCGAAATGCGCGTTGACGATGGAGCGGAACTCCTGGGGCGCTGGCGTGCCGGGCAGCAGGTCGGCCGTCACCCAGGATGGCAGGGCCAGCACCACGGCATCGTCCGGGCCGACGGGAAGCGACTCGTCGGTGAAATCCAGGCGCTCGATCCGGTTCGGCCCCAGGCCCAGGGCGCGCAGGCGCCGGCCGTAGCGGATTTCCCCGCCCTGGCGGGCGAGATAGCGCAGGGCCGGATCGACGAAGGCGGTGGAGAGGCCCTCGACCGCCACCAGCGGACGGCAGGCGCGCCCACCCGCTCCCAGGGTTTCGCGCAGGATGGTGGCGGCCAGCCCGACATCGCTCTCGCGCGGATCGGTGTTGAGGGCGGCGAGCAGCACCGGGTGCCAGAGCCGCTCGTAGAGTGGGCCCTCGCAGGCCATCCGCTCGCCGATGGTGCCGCTCTTGCCCGGCGCGTTGCCGGAGGCCGCCATCATCAGGGAGAGGGGGGCGAGATAATCGCGTGCCCGGGTACCCGGCACGCGCCGCCCCGCCCGCAGCACCCACCAGGGCAGGCGGCCGGCATTCGGGCGCAGGGTCCAGCGCTCGCCGGTCCTCAGATCCGCGAAGTGGAACACGGCCTCGTCGGGGCCGGTCAGGGCGGCTTCCGGCGCGCCCACCAGCCGCATGAAGTCCAGGGTCGAGCGGTTGCCCGACAGGAGCAGGTGGTTGCCGTTGTCGATGGTGAGGCCGAGCGACGGGTCGTAATACGAGCGGCAGCGCCCGCCCGCCTGCTTGGCCGCCTCGTGCAGAACCACGCGGCTGCCCGCTTCCGCCAGCGAGGCGGCCGCGGAGAGGCCGGCGAGGCCGGCGCCGACGACGTGAACCGTTCCCGCCATCACAGGATCCCGTGGCGCAGAGCGACGAGGAGAAGGGAGAGCTTGCCCGGCTTCACCCGCTCCCGCGGGGCCTCCCAGCCGCGCTTCTCCACCGCATCGAGGTAGAGCCGGTAGGCGGCGGCCATCAGGCGCGCCGCCTTGGTCGCCCGACGCGGGCTCTTCGCGATGATCGCCCAGGTCTGGCGGTAATGCTCCTGCGCCTCCGCCGCGACCGCCCGGCAGACCTCGCCGAGGCGCGGATGCGCCAGCGCGCTCTGCGGCGTGGGATTCATCAGGCCGATCCGGTGGAACTTCTCCATCGGCAGGTAGAGGCGCCCGCGCGCCGCATCCTCGTCGATGTCGCGCAGGATGTTGGTAAGCTGCAGCGCCCGGCCCTGGTGCCAGGCGAGCCGGATCCCCTCTGCCTCAGGCATCCCGAAGATGCGCACCGAGAGCCGCCCGACGGCACTCGCCACCCGGTCGCAATAGAGATCGAGCTTGGCTTCCGATGGGGCGACGATATCCTCCTCCGCATCCATCGCCATGCCGTCGATGACGGCTTGGAAATCCTCGCGCTTGAGGCCGAAGCGGCGCATCGGCTCCTCCAGCGGCTTCACCCGCGCGGGCGGCCGGCCGGCATAGAGCGCGTCGATATCGGCCCGCCAGCGGTCGAGTTCGGCCGCGCGGATCTCGCGGGCGCCGCCGTCGTCGGCGACGTCGTCCACCGCCCGGCAGAAGGCGTAGACGGCATACATCGCTTCGCGCCGCTCCTTCGGCAGCAGGCGCATGGCCGTGTAGAAGGACGAACCGGCGGCCGGCAGGGCGGGCGCCTCCGGGGTCTCACCCGGCAGGGGCGTGGCGGTGGCACTCATCGGCCGGCTCCGGCGGGGGCGTGACGGTGGGCGCGCGAGCGGAACGGGCGGCGCACCAGCGTGGCGGCGATGCCGCCGAGCGCGGTGAGCGCGAAGGCGGCCTTGCCGTGGTGGACTTTCTCGGAGAGCGGATCGCGGGTCAGCAGCCCCTTCGTCAGCACGACGGCGAGGCGATGGATCGCGGCGATCTCCAGGCTCAGGCGGGTATCGTCGATGAGGTTCGGCAGCGGCGCTCCCTCGTCGAGCAGCGTGAGCGTGCGCTCGGCCAACTCCCGGATCACCGCGAAAAGCTGCGGGCTCGCCCGGTCGGCGCCCAGCATCGACACCTCGGCGCCGTGCTTCCGCATCGTGTCGAGGGGCAGGTAGACCCGGTCGAGGTTACGAAAATCCTTGCCGCAATCCTGGAGGTGGTTGAGCACCTGGAGCGCGGCGCAGATCGCGTCGGAGGTCGGATAGACCCGGGCCGGATCCTCGCCGTGGATGTCGAGCACGAAGCGCCCGACCGGCATCGCCGAGTAGCGGCAATAATGGATCAGCTCGTCCCAATTCTCGTAGCGGCTCTTGCGCGCGTCCATGCGGAAGGCGTCGAGCAGTTCGAGGGCATGAGTCGGCGGCTGCCCGTGAGCTGCGAGTTCGCGCTTGAGCGGCTCGACGGAGGGGTCGAAGCCACCCTTGCCGGTCAGGGCGTCGGCGAGCGCGTCGAGCATCTCGATCTTGCGCTCAGGCGACAGGCCCATGTGGTCGGCGACGTCGTCGCCCGCGCGGACGTAGTTGTAGAAGGCCAGGATCGCGCCGCGGTTACGCGGATGGATCAGGTGCGAGGCAACCGGAAAATTCTCGTCGTGCTGGCCCTTGCCCGTGCGGGCGTCGGTCGCGGTCTGAAGCCCGGCGCTCATGTCATGTACCCCGCCTGTCGGAACCACGCGATGGCGTCCTCCAAGCCCTGGCGATAGGGCCGGGCGGAATAGCCGAGTTCGGCCCGTGCCTTGGCGTCGGAGAAGAACATCCGGTACTTCGACATGCGCACGCCGTCGATGGTGGCGAGCGGCGCCTTGCCGGTCACCCGCGCGATCTGCTCGGACAGGAAGGCGATCGGGTAGATCACCGCGTAGGGCAGCCGGGTCGTCGGCGCCTTGCGGCCGACCAGCCCGGCGATGTCGGCGAGCATCTGCGCCAGCATCACGTCCACGCCGCCGAGGATGTAGCGCTCGCCGATCCGGCCCTTGCGCAGGGCGAGCAGGTGGCCGGCGGCCACGTCGTCGACATGGGCGAGGTTCAGGCCGGTATCGACGAAGGCCGGGATCTTCCCCTGCGCCGCGTCGAGGATGATCCGCCCGGTCGGCGTCGGCTTGACGTCGCGGGGGCCGATCGGCGTCGAGGGGTTCACGATCACCGCCGGCAGCCTGTCACGGGCCACCATCTCCTCGACCACGCGCTCGGCGACGACCTTGCTGCGCTTGTAGGCGCCGATGGCGGTCTCCGGCGTCAGCGGCCGGGTTTCGTCGGCGGGCGTGCCGTCGTCATGCGGCTTGATGGTCGCGACGCTCGATGTGTAGACGATCCGCTCGACGCCGGCCTTCAGCGCCTCCTCCATCAGGATGCGGGTGCCGTCGCGGTTGGTGCGGACGATCTCCTCCATGTCCGGCGCCCAGAGCCGGTAATCGGCCGCCGCGTGGACGAGGTAGCGCTGGCCGCGCATGGCGCTGGCGACCGCCGCCCGGTCGCGCATGTCGGCCTCGACGATCTCGACATCGGGCCAGGTCAGGTTGGTGCGGGGGGAGGAGGCGCGCACGGAAATCCGCACGGAAAACCCCGCCGCGCGGAAGACGTCGACCAGGGCGGCTCCGAGGAAGCCGCTGGCACCGGTGATCAGCACCGGCCCCGCCGGGAACGGGCCGCTTTGGGTCGGCTCTGTCATCGCGCTCGCGTGATTTTAGAAATTCCTCTCGCCTGCCGGTCGCGGGACCGGAACAGACGCACGGAAACGCCGCGTCGTCGGCTCGCCCGATTCCGGGCGTTGACGGCGCGGCGCTTGTCTCATCGATGACGCGGCGCGGCAAGCACCGCGCCTGCTGCCGCTCAGGCCAGACGCAGGCGCCCGGTCCGGCTGCCCTTCTTCTCCGGCAAAGCGGCCCGGACGGCCTTGAGGATGCCCTCGGCGTCGAGGCCGGCCTCGGCGTACATCTTCTCCGGCTTGTCGTGGTCCTGGTACAGGTCCGGCAGCGTCAGCGTCCGCACCCGGACCCGGCCGGCATCCAGAACGCCCCGCTCGGAGAGCAGGTGCAGCACCATCGCCCCGAAGCCGCCGACCGAGCCCTCCTCCACCGTCACCAGAACCTCGTGGCTCATCGCCAGATCCACGATCAGCTCCGCGTCCAGCGGCTTGGCGAAGCGCGCATCCGCCACGCTCGTGGCCACGCCCTCGGCCTCCAGGGCGTCCGCCGCCTTCAAGGCCTCCGACAGGCGCGTGCCGAGCGACAGCAGCGCCACCCGCGCCCCCTCGGGCCGGCGCACCACCCGGCCCCGGCCCAGCGCCAGAACCTCGCCCTTCTCCGGCAGCTCGATGCCCACGCCCTCGCCGCGCGGGTAGCGCAGGGCGATCGGGCCGGAATCGTGCGCGTGGGCGGTGGCCACCATGTGCACCAGCTCCGCCTCGTCGGCCGCCGCCATCACCGTCATGTTCGGCAGGCAGCAGAGATAGGCCAGATCGAACGCGCCCGCATGGGTCGCCCCATCCGCGCCGACCAGCCCGGCCCGGTCCAGGCAGAACCGCACCGGCAGGTTCTGCAAGGCCACGTCGTGCACCACCTGATCGTAGGCCCGCTGCAGGAAGGTCGAGTAGATCGCCACGAACGGCTTGTAGCCCTCCGTCGCCAAGCCGCCGGCGAAGGTCACCGCGTGCTGCTCGGCGATGCCGACATCGAAGGTCCGGTCGGGATGCGCCTTGCCGAACAGGTCGATGCCGGTGCCGCCCGGCATCGCGGCGGTGATCGCCACCACCTTCGGATCGGCATCGGCCGCCTTGATCAGGCTCTCGCCGAACACCCGCGTATAGGCCGGGGCGTTGGCCTTGGCCTTGGCCTGCACCCCCGACACCACGTCGAACTTGACCACGCCGTGATAGCGGTCGGCGCTGGCCTCGGCCGGGGCGTAGCCCTTGCCCTTCTGCGTCACCACGTGGAGCAGGATCGGACCCTGATCCGAGTCGCGCACGTTCTTCAGGACCGGCAGCAGGTGGTCGAGGTTGTGCCCGTCGACCGGCCCGACATAGTGGAAGCCCATCTCCTCGAACATCGTGCCGCCGCCCACCACCAGCGAGCGGGCATATTCCTCGGCCGCGGCCGCGCGTTGGTAGAGCGCCTTCGGCAGGAGTTTTCCCAGCTGCTTGGCGGTCTCGCGGAGCGAGCGGTAGGGGCCGCCCACAGCGTACCCGG
>NZ_NKUI01000242.1 GCF_014845115.1 Methylorubrum zatmanii
CGGTCGCGGTGATCGATACCGCCACCCGCAAGGTGGTCGAGACCATCGACTTCGCGGTGAAGGGCATCGCCGCCGACCGCCTCCAGCCGGTCGGCATCAGCCTGACCCGCGACGGCCGGCTCGCCTTCGTCGCCCTCGGCCCGTCCGACCGGGTCGCGGTGATCGATGCCAAGACCTACAAGGTGTTGAACTACATCCTCGTCGGCCGCCGGGTCTGGCAACTGGCGATGACGCCGGACGAGACCCGGCTGTTCACCACCAACGGCGTGTCCGGCGACGTCACCGTGATCGATGTGGCGAGCCAGCGCCCGATCCGCAGCGTCAAGGTCGGCCGCTTCCCCTGGGGCGTGGCCGTGCGCCCGGCCCCGCAGGCTTCGGCCGGCGCGGCGCCATGACAGCCGGCCGGAACGGATTGCATCCCACCCCTTGGCTGCGCCGCTTCCTCGCTGGTCTGGTCATGGCGCTTCTGGCGAGCCTTCCTGCCGTCGCGGGGCAGCTCGACCGGGCGGGAATGGAAAAGTACTTCCCCGCCCCCCTGGTGGTGGGCGAGCGTGACGAGGCCCTGCCGGTCTGGCCGATCCTGAAACAGGCGGCCGGCAGCTACGAGGTCTTCGCCTACGCCTTCGAGTCGGTCGATTTCGCGCCGATACCCGGCTTCGGTGGCACCCCGCCCGATCTCCTCGTGGCGCTCGGCCCCGACGGCGCATTCCGCGACGTGAAGGTCGTGTCTCACCACGAGCCGGTCTTCCTTGAGGGTCTCGGCTCGGAGCCGCTCTTCGCCTTCGTGGAGCAATATGTCGGGATGTCGGCCCGCCGCCCGATCCGGGTCGGCCGGCCGAATGCCCGCGGCTCCGGCGCCTCCCCGCAGAACACCGTCGACGGCATCTCGATGGCGACCGCCTCGACGCGGGTGATCAACGAGTCGATCCTCGCCGCCTCCCTCGCCGTCGCCCGCGCCAAGCTCGGCTTCGGCGCGACCCATGCCGGCCTGACCGTGGGGGCGCGGCCGGATGCCGACGAGTCTCTGACGGTGAGCGAACTGAGCGCCCGTGGCTGGGTCCGCCGCCTCACCGTCACGAACAGGCAAGCCGACGAAGCCTTTCGCGAGGCCGGCCTAACGGCCGCCGGCGACGGTCCGCCGGAAGCGCCGCTCACCGACCTCACCTTCGCCTATCTCAACGCGCCGGCCATCGGCCGCAGCCTGCTCGGGCTCGAGCGCTTCGGCGCCCTGATGCGCGAACTCGGCCCCGGCGACCATGCGGTGATGGTGGTGAGCCACGGCCCCGAGAATCCCCTCGGCGAGGATTTCGTGCTCGGCTCCATTCCCGAGCGGCTGACGGTGACGCAGGGCGGGCTCGCCGTGAACGCGCGGGACATGGCGATCGAGCGGCGTGGCGGCGCCCCCGGCCTCCCGGACGGGCCCTGGACCATCCTGCGGATCACGGGGGCGGCCGGCTTCGACCCCTCCGCGCCGTGGACGCTCACGGAGAGGATCGTGCGCGAGCGCGGCCAGATCTTCCCGGAGAAGATCGCCCGCGACTTCTCCGCCGATTACGCCCTGCCCGCCCGCCTGTTCATCCGCGAGGCGGCGGAAGCGGGGCCGAGCTGGACCGATCCGTGGCGGGCGCGGGGGCCCGAACTCGGCGTCATCGCCCTGGCGCTGGCCGGGCTGGTGCCGGTGCTGGTGCGCCAGAC
>NZ_NKUI01000243.1 GCF_014845115.1 Methylorubrum zatmanii
GGGTCGGGGCGGGCCTCTCGAACAGCCCCTCCGCTTCCTCGGGCGGCCAAGCCTCCTGAACCTGCGGCGCCCGGCCGAGCATCGCGCCCGGCGGCACCAGCCAGCTCGGGAGCGTGCCCGCCTCGAACCCTTCCATGCCCGGCTGCGGCAGCGCCGGGTGAGGCAGGGCATGCGGCAGCGCCCGCGGCGGGGCCGGGGGGGCGCCCGCGATGCGACGGGCAAGGTTGGAGCGCAGGCTCATCAGCCGATGGGCGAGGCCGCCGATCGAGCGATCCAGGCGATCGCCGCCGCGGCTCGGCCGCGACGGATCACGATGGGAATAGGGAGGCCGTCCCGATGCGCGCATGATCTGAGAGATGACTCGAAACAAGGTCCGGCTCCTGCGGAGCGGTTCGAGCCCCAGGTTAGGCGGATCGTCGTTAACGAACGCTTGCCCTCCCCTCCCCCGGGCCTCAGCCGGACCCGCCGTGCAAGCGCGCCGCGAACCGGATATCGTCGAGCCCGTTGGACCTTTGCGGGATGTCTTCGAGGAACTGTGACGGGGCCTGCGGCCCGGTGACAGCCCTCTGCTGGCAGAACGAAAAACCGTTCGTTGAAAACATCTTGGCAGGGTTTCCTGCCGTATCAGGCGAGCTTCGAGAACCCGGTGGCGATCCCTTCGTCCGAATCCTTCCGCTCCCTCTACCGGCACGGCTTCGCCCGCGTCGCCGCCTGTACCGGACGCAGCCATCCGGGCGACCCGGCGGCCAATGCCGAGGACACCCTGAGGCTGGCGCGGCAGGCCCACGCGGCCGGCGCGGCGCTCGCGGTCTTCCCCGAACTCGGCCTGTCCTCCTACGCCATCGAGGACCTGCTGCTGCAGGCGGCCCTGCTCGATGCGGTGGAGGCGGGCATCGCCCGTCTGGTGGCGGAGAGCGCCGGGCTGACCCCGCTCCTCGTGGTCGGCGCCCCCGTGCGCTGGCGCAGCCGGCTCTACAACGCCGCCCTGGCGATCCAGGGCGGGCGGCTGCTGGGCGTCGTCCCGAAGAGCTACCTGCCGAATTACCGGGAGTTCTACGAGAAGCGCCATTTCGCCTCCGGCGCAGGGCTCCTCGGCGAGACGATCCGCCTCGGCGGGGCGGAGGCGCCGTTCGGCACCGACCTGATCTTCGCCGCCGAGGATCTGCCGCGCTTCCGCCTCGCCATCGAGGTCTGCGAGGATCTCTGGGTGCCGCAGACGCCGGGCATGGAGGCGGTGCTGGCGGGCGCCACCGTGATCGCCAACCCCTCCGGCAGCCCGATCACCGTCGGCCGGGCGGATTCCCGCGAATTGCTGACCCGCGCCGCCTCGATGCGCGGCCTGTGCGCCTATGTCTACGCGGCGGCCGGGGCGGGGGAATCCACCACCGATCTGTCCTGGGACGGGCAGACCAGCATCGACGAGAACGGCGTGCGGCTGGCCGAAGGCGAGCGCTTCCCCGCCGGGCCGGTGGTGACCCTGGCCGATCTCGATCTCGACCTGATCGCGCAGGAGCGGCTCCAGGCCGGCAGCTTCGACGACAACGCCCGCCAGAACGGTCTCCGGCCGTGGCGCACGGTGTCGTTCCGGCTCGACCCGCCGCAGGGCGATCTCGGCCTGAAGCGGCGGGTCGAGCGCTTCCCCTTCGTGCCCTCCGATCCGGCCCGCCTCGCGCAGGATTGCTACGAGGCCTACAACATCCAAGTGGCGGGCCTCGCCCAGCGGCTGGCGGCGACGGGCACCAAGCGGGCGGTGATCGGCGTCTCCGGCGGGCTCGATTCGACCCATGCCCTGATCGTCGTCGCCAAGGCCTTCGACCGGCTCGGCCTGCCGCGACAGGACATCCTGGCCTACACCCTGCCGGGCTTCGCCACCTCCGACGAGACCAAGACCAACGCCCACGCCCTGATGCGGGCTCTGGGCACGACGTCGGAGGAAATCGACATCCGCCCGGCCGCCCGGCAGATGCTGACCGATATGGGCCACCCCTATGGCCGGGGGGAGGCGGTCTACGACGTCACCTTCGAGAACGTGCAGGCGGGCCTGCGCACCGATTACCTGTTCCGGCTGGCCAACCGGCACGGCGGCATCGTGATCGGCACCGGCGATCTCTCGGAACTGGCGCTCGGCTGGAGCACCTACGGCGTCGGCGACCAGATGAGCCATTACGGCGTCAATGCCGGCGTGCCCAAGACCCTGATCCAGCACCTGATCCGCTGGGTGATTTCGTCAGGGCAATTCGGTGAGGAGGAGAACCGCACCCTCCGGGCGGTGCTCGACACCGAGATCTCGCCGGAGCTGGTGCCGGCCTCGGAAGGCGAGGGGCCGCAGAGCACCGAGGCCAAGATCGGCCCCTACGCCCTGCAGGACTTCAACCTCTGGTTCACCCTGCGCCACGGTTTCGTGCCCTCGAAGATCGCCTTCCTGGCGCTGCACGCCTGGGGCGACGCGGCGGCCGGCGACTGGCCGCCGGACTTTCCGGCGGCGAAGCGCACCGCCTACGACCTGGCCGAGATCCGGCGCTGGCTTCACGTCTTCCTCGACCGCTTCTTCCGTTTCAGCCAGTTCAAGCGCTCGGCCCTGCCCAATGGCCCGAAGGTCTCGGCCGGCGGCTCCCTCTCGCCGCGCGGCGACTGGCGTGCCCCCTCCGATGCCAGCGCCCGGGCCTGGCTCGACGAATTGGAGCGGAACGTGCCGAAGGACTGAGGCGGGGAGGGCCATCCCGAAGGGATCGTTCCGTGTCAGGCCTGGGCCCTCTCGGCGCCGGGGTCGATGCCCACCGGCCCGGCCGTGAGGGCGTGCTGAGGGAGGACGGACCGCGCGCATCGTGCCGCCGTTCGAAACCGGGGAGGAGGCCCTGGCAGAGCGTTGCCGTGGCCGCTACTGGCCGCCGTCTTGGCGTGACAGGAGCTTTGCCATGATCACCGTGTTTCACGCGCCGCGCACCCGCTCGCTCCGGGTGCTGTGGATGCTCGAGGAGATGGGCCTGCCCTACGAGGTCCGCCCGGTCGATTTTCCGTGCCATCGTGCCGATGCCGAGTTCATGCGCCTCAATCCGGCCGGATCCATCCCTCTCTTGACCGATGGCGATGTCGCGATCAGCGAATCCATCGCGATCATCGAGTATCTCATCGGGCGCCACGGGCCGACGCCGCTGGCTCCGCAGCCTTCGGACGCCTCCTACCCTTCCTATCTTCAGTATCTTCATCTCGGGGAGGCAAGCTTGGCCGGCCCCATGACGGTCGTCGCGTATAGCTGGTTCATGGGGCCTGAAGACCAGAGGGAGAATCCCGGAGTCGAGGCGGCGCGAACCATCTTCCGGTCTCGGTTGAAGGCCGTCCAAACCCGCCTCGAAGATCAAGCCTATATGGCGGGATCCGCCTTCACGGCGGCCGACATTTCCGTCGCCTACGCCCTCGGACTCGGCCAAGGCCTCAAGGCCGTCGAGACATACGCGCCCGTCATTCAGGACTACCTCACGCGTTGCCGGAGCCGCCCGGCGTTTCAGCGCGCCTCGGCCAAGTAATCGGTGAGCGGAGGTCCCCTGGGCTGGCGTCGGTGAGGCCCGCCTTGGCTCGCAAGCGGCTCCTCGTCTCGTCATGCCCAATCCGCTTGCCCAATCCGCTTGATCCCTTCGGGATGGCGGATCGGGGCTTCGCTCAGGCGCCGCGCGGGCTTGCCGAGACGGGAACCGCTTCGATCAAAGCGGATCTGGTATCAAACAGATGGCTGTCGACCTTAGGTCGCGGGGGGCACGGCTCCTTTCGCGGCCGGGGTCTGCTATCCCTGCGCCTGCCGGACCGCTCGCCGGGACCGGCCCGCCGCAGGGACATCCGATGCTCCGCCTTCTTCTCGCCCTCGCCCTGACTGTTGCCGCGCCCGGTCTCGCCGCGGCGCAGGGGGCGATGCAAGGGGCGATGACGGCGGCCAAGGCGAAGGATCTGGTGCGGGCGAGCCTCGTCTCCGAGAGCACGGCGCTGGTACCCGGCCGCACGGTGACGCTCGGCCTGCACATGGCGATGAAGCCGGGCTGGCACGTCTATTGGCGCAATCCCGGCGATTCCGGCCTGCCGCCGGAGATGGCGTGGCGCCTGCCCGAGGGCTTCTCCACCGGCGCCGTGCAATGGCCGGTGCCGGAGCGGATCCCGGTCCAGGGCCTGATGAATTTCGGCTACGAGGGGGCGGTCACCCTGCTGGTGCCGCTCGCCGTGCCTGAGAGCGCCACGCTCGGCGGCACGGCGCGGCTGTCCGGCACGCTGTCCTACCTCGTCTGCGAGGAGATCTGCATTCCCGGCTCGGCGGAGCTGAGCCTCGATCTGCCGGTGGCCGCTTCCGCCGAGGCGGATTCGCGGCAGGCCGCCCTGTTCGCCCGTGCCCGCGCCGCCCTGCCCGAGGCCGCGCCCGGCCCGTTCCGCACCAGCCGCGAGGGCGACCGCCTCGTGCTGCGGCTCGACCGGCCCGGCCTCACCGCCGAGGCGGTGAAGGAGGTGGCCTTCTTCCCCTATGCCGAGGGTGCGCTCGACAACGCCGCTCCTCAGGATTGGGCGGTCGAGGCCGCCGGCCTGCGCCTCACCCTGACGCCGGGCGATGCCAAGGCGCTGGCCAAATCTCCCGCCGAGTCTCCCGCCGAGCCCCTGGCCGGCGTGCTCGCCTTCGCCGAGGACGGCGCGCGCAAGGCCTATGCCCTCGGGCCGGAGCCCGCGATCGCGCCGGCAGCGGCGCCCATCCCCGCCGCCGAGGCGGTT
The DNA here is from genome assembly GCF_014845115.1 of Methylorubrum zatmanii. Classification (GTDB taxonomy): domain Bacteria; phylum Pseudomonadota; class Alphaproteobacteria; order Rhizobiales; family Beijerinckiaceae; genus Methylobacterium; species Methylobacterium zatmanii. The sequence continues at coordinate 4,744 of NZ_NKUI01000243.1, forward strand.
CCCGCGCCGCAGGAGGAGAGTCTGACCCTCTGGAGTGCCGCCGGCCTCGCCCTGCTCGGCGGCCTGATCCTCAACCTGATGCCCTGCGTCTTCCCGGTTCTGTCGATCAAGGTGCTGAGCCTCGTGCGGCAGGCGGGCGAATCCGCCACCCGCGTGCGCTGGCACGGCCTCGCCTATACCGTCGGCGTGCTCGTGAGCTTCCTCGGGCTCGCCGGGCTGCTGATCGCCCTGAAGGCGAGCGGAGCCGGCATCGGCTGGGGCTTCCAGCTGCAATCGCCGGTGGTGGTGGCGCTCCTCGCCTACGGGCTGTTCGCCATGGGTCTCAGCCTCTCGGGCGTGGTGCATCTCGGCGGTGGCATCGTCGGGCTCGGCGACGGGCTGACCCGGCGGGCGGGCTATCAGGGCTCGTTCTTCACCGGCGTGCTGGCGACCGTGGTGGCGACCCCCTGCACGGCGCCGTTCATGGGCGCGGCGGTGGGCTTCGCCCTGACGCAGGCGGCGGCGACGGCGCTCCTCGTCTTCGCCAGCCTCGGTCTCGGCCTCGCTTTGCCGTTCCTGGTGCTGACGCTGTTTCCCCGAGCCTTGCTCTGGCTGCCCCGGCCCGGTGCCTGGATGGATGTGCTGAAGGGCGCGCTCGCC
>NZ_NKUI01000244.1 GCF_014845115.1 Methylorubrum zatmanii
CGCTCCGTCCTCCCTCCCCCCCGCACATGAGGATCGCACGATGGGTTGCAAAGTCACCGTCCGCTGCGCCTGGGACGAGGCGGCCGGCGTGTTCTTCGTCCACGATTCGCCGGTGCCCGGCCTCGCCACGGAAGCGCCGACCATGCCGGCCCTGCTGTGCAAGCTGCCCGGCATGATCCGCGACCTGCTCGGCTTGGAGGACGGCGCCTATATCGACATCTATGTCGAGCGGGTCGCACGCTGAGGGCTTGAGCCAGCGACGGACGCTTCGGGACGGCTTGACCGCCCCGGGCCATGCTGGCGACACACTCGCACGCTGAGACATCGGGAAACCCCGATCCGTCGGCTCCTCGCGGGCCGGGGATCGGGGCTCTCACACGCGAGTATGCCATGAAGATCGACGGCCGCCCCTACCGCACCATCTTCCCCGAGGCCGACGGGCGCGGCGTCACGGTCATCGACCAGACCCGGCTGCCCTTCGCCTTCGAGCTGAAGCGGCTGGAAAGCCTCGACGAC
>NZ_NKUI01000245.1 GCF_014845115.1 Methylorubrum zatmanii
GGGCCAGGGAAATCGGGTTGCCAGCATAGGTCAGCGCGTCGAGGGTGAGCACCTCGTGGCCGAGATCCTGCACCAGATGCAGCACCAGCGCGGAGCCGATGAAGCCGCAGCCGCCCGTCACCAGAATGCGCATCGCTCTCAACTCCCTCGCCTCGATCCCGCGTTGCGGGACGCCTCATATGCGGTTCGGCAGATCCAACCTAGAGTGTGGATCGCTGTTTAGGTCGGATCGCTCAGAACACCCGGCCGAGATCGGCGAGGAAGGGCGCGGCCTTGTCCTTGCCGGACAGGATCGCTTCCGCCTCGGCGACCGGCCACTCGATCCCGATGGCGGGATCGTTCCAGCGCAGGTTCCGGTCGTCGGCCGGGCTGTAATAGGCATCGACCTTGTAGGCTACCATCGTGTTCGGCTCGAGGGTGCAGAAGCCGTGGGCGAAGCCGGCGGGCACGAAGAGCTGCTCGCCCCCGGTCGCATCGAGGCGCACCGCGACGTGCCGACCATAGGTCGGTGAATCGGAGCGGATATCGACGGCGACATCGAGGATCGCGCCCGCGAGCACCCGGACCAGCTTGGCCTGGGCGTTCGGCGCCACCTGGAAATGCAGGCCGCGGATCGTCCCGGCGGGCGCGGAGAAGGATTGATTGTCCTGAAGGAAGACGTTGGCGATGCCGTGCTCGGCCAGCGTATCGGCCCGGTAGACTTCCGAGAACCAGCCGCGATCATCACCGTGACGCTTCGGAATCACCCGTTTCACCGCCGGGATTTCGGTCTCGATCACCTGCATCCGCCGCTCCTGCCTCGCCCGTATCGGCTTGCCGTGGCCGTAGGCCGTGTGAAGGCGGCGAAGTCAAGGCCGCACCGCAACGTAACGTCCCTCTCCCGATCTTGCCGGCCCGCGCCGATCCTTGCCGAACCGGGGCCGTGAGACTACCGCTGCCCTTGCCGGCGATGACAGCCGGAACGGAGGAAAGCCCGAATGACGACGCCCCGTGCCATCCGGTCATGCCATTCCATGAAGCGAGCATGCGCCGCCGCGCTGCTGCTCGCGGCCTCGGCCGGACATGCCGTGGCGCAGAAGGGGCCCGATCTGTCGGGCCTGTGGCAGACCGAGACGGCGGGCTCGACGGTGCGCATCGCCCGCTGCGGCGGCGGCTACTGCGGAATCATCGCTGCGACTGCGGGCTCCGGCCTCGATGCGCAGAACCCCGATCCGGCCCTGCGCACGCGCAAGCTCGTCGGCGTGCAGATCATGCAGGCAAGCACCCCGAGCGGCGAGGGCTTCGAGGGCAGCCTCTACAACCCCAAGGACGGCAAGACCTATGCCGGCAGCCTGACTCCGAAAGGCCCCGACACGGTCGAGGTCGCCGGTTGCGTCCTCAGCGTGCTGTGCAAGCGGCAGACCTGGCGCAGGATGCGATAGGGCGAGAACGGTTCACCCGCGCATCAGTGATCCGCTCCTTCGGGAGCGGATTCCGCGGCCCCGTCACCGAGAGGGGTCTTTTCGGCGGGCGGCTCGGCGCTGGCGACGGTCTTGGGCTCGAGTTGAGGCTGGAGACGGTCGGCGAGCTGCTTGTCGAGATGGCGGGCATAGGCGCCCTTGAAGTAACGGGCGCCGGTGCCCCGACCGTAGATCCGGTCATGGGCGACCGCCATGCGATCGACCTCCGGACGGCACAGGAAGCCGATCACGCTCGCCGCCTCGACCCAGCGCCCTTCCCGGGCGAGACGCATGGCCTTGGCATTCGCCATGACGGTTTCGGCGAAGCAGGCCGTGGCCGCCTCTTCGAGAGGAGCCAGCACCGCGTGCGAGGAGCCGGGGATGTGCTGGCGTGCCGGGCGCGCCTCGGCCGAAGGCGCGAGCAGAACCACGGCAAGCCCGACGAACGGCACGGCTCTCATCACGGCTTTCATGGGGCGCCCCGAACTGATGTCGAACGCCCACGATGTTCACCGAAGAAATCGCCGGATCTAGGGCGAAGGCCGGCGCCGGATGTCGCATCGCCGCCGAAAATGAGGCCCTGTCACCTGCTTGCCGCAGGCTGCGTCCTCAGCCCCGGCGCACGGCGTTCCAGCTTCCGCTGCAGCTGATCGGGCCGTCCCCGAGGGTCGACCAGCGCCCCGTGCCGGTGCCGTTGGCCGAGAGACGTCCGAACACCTGCGCCGCATTTCCGCCACGGGAGATGGTGCCGCGCACATTGCCGTTGGCAGCGACGCGACCGTTGATATCGACCTCGCCACCCCCATAGATCGCCTCGCCCCGGGAGATCTGCACGCCGTAGCGGAAGGCCCGGTCGCAGGGTCCGTCGAGGGTCACCACCTCAATGCTCCAGCGACCGTCGAAGCGGTTCGGCACCTGCACCTTGCGCTTGGCCGCCTCCGCTGTTCCGAGCCCCGCGAGCGCGACGGCGAAGGTGGCGGCGGCAAGGATCGGCAAGCGCATGAGGTCGAAGTCCGGCTCTGTGCGGGGCCAAAACGGCCCTCTCGACCGGAAAGTTGTTCCGATCCCCGCAGAGTCAAGGTTGCGTGCGACGCCGTGCCCCCTGCCGGCACCACGGCTCCGTCACGCACGGCGCCTCAGGCGCTCGCCCGTTCGGCGGCCTCCCGTAGCAGGGCGAGGAGATCGCAGCCCGCGAACAGGAAGCCGTGAATCCCGGCCTCGCGCAGGGCTTCCGCCTCGGCGGGCTTGCCGGCGAGATAGATCGTGCCGGCCCCGGCCGCCTTCAGCGCCTCGGCCGCAGGCGCAGCCTCGGTCTGGTAGACGGTGTCGGAGGAGCACAGGCAGGCGAGCCGCGCACCCGACGCCTTGAAAGCCTCCGCCAGCGCGGCCGTGTCGGAGAAGCCGTCATTGCCGATGGCCTCGATCCCGCCCGCGGCGAAGGCGTTGGCGGCGAAGGTCGACCGGGCATTGTGGACAGCCACCGGGCCGAGATTGGCCAGGAACACCGCCGGGCGCTTGCCGCTGCGGGCCAGCACCGCGTCGGAGGCGTCGCGCAACGCTTCATAAGGTTCGGCCAGCCGCTGCGAGGGCAGAGCCCCGTCCGCGCGGGCAGCGACCGGCCTCGGCGGCACGTCGAGCACCGCCACCGGCTTCTCGGCGAGGAAGGGGAACTCGCTGGCGCCGGTGATCGGCTCCTTGCGGGTGGCGACCGCCTTCGCCCGCGCCTGCGCCACCGCCGCAATCCGCCCCGCGAAGGCGCCCGATGCGAGGCTCGCGGCGATGCCGCCCTCGCGCTCGATCTCCTGGAACGCGGCCCAGGCCTTCTCGGTGAGTTCGGCGGTCAGGGCCTCGAACCCGCCTGCGCCCGCCGCCGGGTCCGACACCTTGGCGAGGTTCGATTCCTCGATCAGAACGATCTGGCTGTTGCGCACCACCCGGCGGGCGAAGGCGTCGGGCAGGCCGAGCGCCTGGGTGTAGGGCAGAGCCGTCACCGAATCGGCGCCGCCGAGGCCGGCCGAGGCCGAGGCCATCGTCGTCCGCAGGATGTTCACGAAGGGGTCGCGGCGGGTCATCATCCGCCACGCGGTCTCGGCCAACGCCCGCAGGGGCTTCGGCTCCAGGCCGCAGGCTTCCTCGATCCGGGCCCAGAGCCGGCGGATCGCGCGGAACTTGGCGATGGTCAGGAATTCGTCGGCATCCGCCACGAGCAGAACCGAGATCGCGTCGCGGGCCCGTTCCAGATCGTGGCCGCCGGCCTCCAGCGCCCGCAGATAGGCGAGTGCGGTGGCGAGCACGGCGGCGAGTTCCTGCACCTCGCTCGCCCCGGCCTCGTGGTAGGGCCGGGCATCGGCCAGGGCCACGCGGCCGCGATAGCCGGCGAAGGCGGTGACGGTCTCGGAGAGCCGCGTCTCCCAATCCGGCACGCTGTGACCGGTGGCGGCGCGGGTGCCGAGCGGGTCGAGGCCGAGATCGAGGTCGAGGGCGGCCGGATCGTCGCCGCGGCGCTCGACCAGCTGCTTCAGCAGGGCCGCCGTCTCGAAGCCGGCCGGGCCCGCATCCAGCCGCAGGGCGATCAGCGGCATCATCACGCCGGTCAGCGCCGCGTCGAGGGTTTCCACCGAGGAGAGGTCGAGGCCGAAGCCGCGGGCGGCGGGCGCGTCGCGATGGACGAGGACCAGCGCGTCGGCGCCGCCTTCGAGATCGGTCAGCGCCTGGGCGGCGGCCTTCTCCGGCACGGGATGGTCGATGCGCTGGGCCAGCCGCCAGGGGCCGGGGGCCCGCACCGGCTGCCCCACCGGGGCGGCAGGCTCGTAGAGCGGCTCGATGCGCAGGCCGTCGGCGGTCTTCGAGACGAGGCGCTTCTCGAAATCGGCCCCCTTCAGCGCGACCTCGACAGCCTTGCGCCAGCGCTCGCGGGTCGCAGGCTCGAACAACTCGGCGAGGGGACGATCTTCCATCTTGAACGAGACCCTGGCGGTGCGGCGTTTCCGTTCCGCTTCTTGGGAGAGCGGCGACTTGGCCGCAAGCCCTCGCACAGGCGGCGGGCGCACGACAACCGGCTTTTAGTCCGGGTTGGCCCGTCCGCCTCGCTCAAAATCTTGATGGTTCAGCCAAAAATAATCAGTGCAGCGAAGCCCAGCGAGCCGACGATGATGCGCCACCACGCAAACAGCCAGAAGCCGTGGCGGGAGACGTAGTCGAGCACCGTGCGCACCACGATCAGCGCCGAGACGAAAGCCGCGACGAAGCCGATGACGATCAGCAGCGCGTCGTTGGAGGACAGGTTCTTGTAATTGTCGAGCAGGTCCTTGGCGAAGGCACCGGCCATGGTCGGCATCGCGAGGTAGAACGAGAACTCGGTGGCCGAGCGCTTGCTCGCCCCCATCAGCATCGCACCGACGATGGTGGCGCCCGAGCGCGACACGCCGGGGATCATCGCGAGGCACTGGAAGATGCCGATCTTCAGTGCCATCGGCAGGCTGAACTCGAACACGTCGGTCTTGCGCGGGCTCTCTGTCGGCCCGTCATGCGGCGCGGCCTTCGGCTCGCCCACCGTGTCGTCGACGACGAGCAGGACGAGGCCGCCGGCCACCAGAGTCGCGCAGACGATCCACGGGTTGAACAGGTAGAACTTGATGTATTTCGAGAACAGGCCGCCGATGATGGCCGCCGGCAGGAAGGCGACCAGCACCGCCAGGACGAAGCGGCGTGCCTTCGGATCGCTCGGCAGCGCCGTCGCGATCCCCCAGAGCCGCCCGAAATAGGCGAACAGGATCGCCAGGATCGCGCCGAGCTGGATCAGCACCTCGAAGGTGTTGTTGGGCGAGTGGAAGCCGATGAAGTGGCCGATGAGGAGTTGGTGTCCGGTCGAGGAGACCGGGATGAACTCCGTAGCGCCCTCCACCACGGCGAGCACGAGCGCCTTCGCGATCAGGACGAGATCCATGAGCCTGCTGTTCCCCGCACCGGTGACGTCCGCGACTCACGGGCCGGCGCTTCCGGCGGGCGGCAGACGACGGCGATGCGGCAGCTTTGCGGCGGTAGGGTTGACGGGCGGTTACCGCCTTGCGACGCACGTGTTAATGAGACGGCAACGATACGGTAATAATCCTGCCGCATCGCCCCATTTTCGCCGGTGCGACACGATCTGCCCGAGGCCCCTGCCTTACTTCCGCTGAACGACGGCCTCGATGGCGACGCTGTATCATTCCCCGTTCTGCCCCAACTCGCGCTTCGTCCGCCTCGTCCTGGCCGAGATGGGGATGGAGCCGGTGCTCGTGGAGGAGCGCGCCTGGGAGCGCCGCCGCGACTTCCTGATCGTCAATCCGGCCGGTACCACCCCGGTCCTGGTGGAACAGACCGGGCTGGCGATTCCGGGCGCGGGGGTGATTGCGGAGTACCTCGACGAAACGCGCGGGCTGGGGCTGGCCGGCCGGCGCCTGCTGCCGGACACCACCGCCGCCCGGGTCGAGGTGCGCCGCTTGCTCGACTGGTTCCTCGTCAAGTTCAACACCGAGGTGACCGAGTATCTCGTCACCGAGAAGATCGATAAGCGCTTCATGGGCAGCGCCGCCGGGGGCGGCCCGCCGGACATGAACGCCATTCGCGCGGCGCGGACCAACGTGCGCTATCACCTCCAATATGTCGGGTACCTGATCGGGCATCGCCGCTGGCTCGCGGGCAACGACCTGACCTATGCCGACCTCGCGGCGGCGGCCCATCTCTCCTGCGTGGATTATCTCGGCGACGTGCCATGGGACGAGGACGAGATGGCGAAGGATTGGTACGCGCGGGTGAAATCCCGCCCGTCCTTCCGCGCGCTGCTTGCCGACCGGGCACCGGGAATGCCGCCGGCGCCCCATTACGCGGACCTGGATTTCTGAAGGGCGACAAGGCGGCCCTCACCGGCCCGGCGCTCCGCCGGGCGGTGGAGGGCCGCGCCCGCGCGCTGGGCTTCGAGGCCTTCCGCGTCACCCGGCCCGATGCGGTGCCGGCCCTGCGCGAGCGGCTGCCCGCCTGGCTCGCGGCGGGCCATCACGGCACCATGGGCTGGATGGAGGAGCGCGCCGATCAGCGCGCCGCCCCGAGCGCCCTCTGGGCGGACACCCGCAGCATCGTCATGCTCGGCCTGAATGCGGGACCGGAGCACGCTCCGCTCGACCTCGTGCGCCTGACGGATCGCGGCGCGATCGCGACTTACGCCCAGCGGCGCGACTATCACGACGTGATCAAGGGCAAGCTGAAGGAGCTCGGCGGCTTCCTCTCCGCCCGGTCCGGCGAACCGGTCAAGGTCTTCGTCGACACCGCCCCCGTGATGGAGAAGCCCTTGGCTGAGGCCGCCGGCCTCGGCTGGCAGGGCAAGCACACGGTGCTGATCTCCCGCGAGCACGGCAACTGGCTGATGCTCGGCGCGATCTTTTCCCGCGCGGAGCTCGAACCGGACGCGCCCGAGACCGACCATTGCGGCTCCTGCCGCCGCTGCCTCGACATCTGCCCGACCGACGCCTTCCCGGCGCCCTACAGCCTGGATGCGCGCCGCTGCATTGCCTATCTCACCATCGAGCATCACGGCCCGATCCCGGCCGAGTACCGCGACAAGATCGGCAACCGGGTGTTCGGCTGCGACGATTGCCTCGCCGTCTGCCCCTGGAACAAGTTCGCCGGCGCGGCACGGGAGATCCGCATGGCCGCCCGCGCGGACCTCGCCGCCCCGCCGCTCGCGGAACTCGCCCGCCTCGACGACGCGGCCTTCCGGCTCCGCTTCGCCGGAACGCCGATCAAGCGCACCGGCCGCGACCGCTTCCTGCGCAACGTGCTGATCGCCATCGGCAATTCCGCCGTGCCGGCGCTTGCCGAAGAGGCGGTGGCCTGCCTGACCGAGCCGGATCCGGTGGTGCGCGGCGCCGCAATCTGGGCCTGCGGCCGGCTGCTCTCGCCGCAGCGCCTGCGGGATCTGTTCGAATCCCATGGACGCGGTGAAACGGATGCGCATGTGAGGGAGGAATGGCGCGCCGCCGTTCCCCTGCTTATGGGTGAGGCGGCCTCCGGGAGAGCTGACACCGCATGAACCTGTTCGTCTTCGGCCTCGGCTTTTCCGCGCGGCACTTCGCCGAGAGCGAGCGGGCGCGTTTCGGCGCCGTGCGGGGCACCGTGACCGAGCCGGCCCGGGCGGACGCCCTCGCCGCAGAGACGGGCTTCACCATCCGCGCCTTCGGGCCGGAGGCCGACGATCCCGGCATCGCCGGGGATCTCGCCGACACCGACATGCTTCTGGTCTCCGCCCCGCCCGCCAAGGACGGCGACACGGTGCTCGCCCGCTACCGGGACGTGATCGCCGGCAGCCGCATCCGCTGGATCGGCTATCTCTCGACCATCGGCGTCTATGGCGATCACGGCGGCGCCTGGATCGACGAGACCACGCCGGCCGTCCCGAAAAGCGCCCGCTCCCAGGGCCGCCTCGCCGTCGAGGAGGCGTGGCTCGCGCTCGGCGCCGAGACCGGCAAGGCGGTGCAGGTGTTTCGCCTGTCGGGCATCTACGGGCCCGGCCGCAACCCCATCGTGAAGCTGCGGGAGGGCCGGACCCAGCGCATCGTCAAGCCGGGGCAGGTGTTCAACCGCATCCATGTCGCCGACATCGCCACGACGCTCGCCGCCTCCATCGACCGGCCGCGGGCCGGCGCGATCTACAACGTCACCGACGACGAGCCGGCCCCGCCGCAGGTGGTGATCGAACACGCCGCCGCCCTCACCGGCCTACCCCTGCCGCCCGAGGTCGATTTCGGCACCGCCGAGTTGAGCCCGATGGCGCGCAGCTTCTACGGCGAGAACAAGCGGGTCAGAAACCGCCTGATCCGCGAGGAGCTGGGCGTCCGGCTGCGCTACCCGACCTACCGCGAGGGGCTGGCGGATTTGGTCGCCGACGCCCTGGGCTGAACGGGACTATTCCAGGCCGACATTCCACGCGTCGAGATTACTGGAGAAGTCGGCGACGCTCTCTGCGACGCTGCGCATATCCGCATTGACCTGCCCCGTGGTGCTGCGCTGCTGCGCGCTCGCCCCGGTCGTCTGCGCGATGAAGCCCTGGACCGTATCCACCACGGCCGCCGTCGAGGTGAGCGCCTCGCCCACCTCCCGCGACACCGCCTGCATCGCCCCGATCTCGCCGCCGATGCGGGCGGTGGCCGTGCGCGCCTGCGCGGCAAGGCTCTTCACCTCGGTCGCCACGATGGCGAACCCGCGTCCCGCCGCGCCTGCCCGGGCGGCCTCGATGGTCGCGTTGAGGGCGAGCAGGTTGATCTGTTCGGCGATGGCGGTGATCGCCTCGACCACGCCGGTCATCGCCGTGGCCGCATCGTCGAGCTTCGCCGAGAGCGCCCCTGCCGCGCTCATGCGCGACTGGATGTCCTCGACCGCCGCGTAGGAGCGGCTCATCTGCTCGGCGATGGCCGTCGAGGTGTGATGCATCTCCTCGGCAGCCGAGGCCACGGCCCGCACGCGGCCCAAGGTCTGCTCCGCCATCGAGCGGGCGCTGGCGCGGACGGCCATGCTCTGGCTGATATCGAAGGCGAACTTCACGATCTTGAACGGGCGGCCGGCAGCGTCGAGGACCGGATTGTAGGAAGCCTGAATCCAGACCTCGCGGCCGTCCTTGGCGATCCGCTGGTAGACGGCGGTGGTGTATTGCCCGCTCCGGAGCGTCTCCCAGAATTCGGCATAGGCCGGGCTCTCGGCATAGGCCGGCCTCACGAACATCCGATGATTTCGGCCCCGCACCTCGTCGAGGCGGTAGCCCAGGGCATTCAGGAAGTTGGCGTTGGCATCGAGGACGGTGCCGTCGAGATCGAACTCGATCACCGCCTGCGAGCGGCGGGCGGCCTCGATCTGACCGGCCCGGTCGGCGGCGACGCGCTTGGCCTCCGTGATGTCGGAGGCATATTTGACCACCTTGAACGGCCGCCCGGCGCAATCGAAGATCGGGCTGTAGGTCGCCTGGATCCACACCTCGCGCCCGTCCTTGCCGAGGCGGAGGAACTCACCCGCCCGGAACTCTCCGTCGGCGAGCGCCTTCCAGAAGGCGCGATATTCCGGTGAGGCCGCCACTTCCGGCGGGACGAAGAGGCTGTGGTGGCGTCCCTCCACCTCGTGCCGAGCATAGCCGAGGGCGTCGAGGAACTTGGCATTGGCGCTGCGGACGGTTCCGTCGAGGTCGAACTGGATCACCGCCTGCGCGCGATCGATCGCGGCGATCTGCCCCGCGGCCTCGGCGGCGGCGCGCTTCTCGGCGGTGATGTCGAGGGCGAACTTGACGATCTTCCGGACCCGGCCGGCGGCATCCAGGATCGGATTGTAGGTCGCGCGAATCCAGACCTCGCGGCCACCCTTGGCGAGGCGGACATACTCGGCCGACTGAAACTCGCCGCGCCGCAGGCCTTCCCAGAACGCCCCGTAGGCCGCGCCCGCCGCTTCCCGCGGTTCGACGAACAGGCGGTGATGACGGCCCAGCACCTCGGCGGGCGCGTAGCCCATCAGGGCAAGAAAGTTGTCGTTGGCATCGAGCACCGTCCCGTCCAGCGCAAAGGTGACGACGGCCTGCGAGCGGTTGAGCGCGTCAAGCATGGCCGCCGCATCGGAGCGGCGCGCGGAGGCGAACATGGGCGGTCCTGAGAGCTGTGAAGGCCCACCATCAACCAATCCCTCGGGATTAACATATGACTAAACGAACGGAGAATAGGACTTAACAAATGCGAGAGCAGGGCCGAGCACAACTGGCTTCCTCGCGATGAGGCAAAATAGACCCTGCACAGCCAAGCTTCGGCCACGGTTCGGCCCCGAGCGCGACGCGATGCGATCTGAGGTTGCGGAAGTCGGCTCTCGCCGTTCGACCATCGAGCATGTCTCTCCGATTCACGCGGCTACCCTCCCGGCTCCCACTCCATGCGCCTGTCCTCCCTTGCGGCCTGGTTCCTTGCCGCCTTCACGCTCTCGTCCGCCCATGCGCAAGAAGCGGTCGGCGGAAATGCCGCAGGCCCTGGCACCTCCGTGCTGACGGTGCGCGGCGCCGGCTCCTTCGAGCAGCCCCCCGATTACGGCCGCTTCGAAGTGAACGTGGTGACGCGCGAAAAGACGTTGGAGGCCGCCGTCGCGGCTCATGAGAAACGAGCGAGTGCGGCGATCACGGCCCTGCGGAGCTTCGAGCCGGCGGGCGTCGGAATCGAGAAGAGCCGCTTCAGACTCGATGAGGAAAGGCCGGTGGCTTACCCGTCATCGTACTATCCGGGTCATCAGCCGCCGCCCAAATTGTCGGCGACGCCTTTTACCGCGACGACGACCTTCACCTTGAAGGTGACGAGCATCGCCGACCTGAACAAGACGATGAGTCGAATCGCCGAAACCGGCTTGTTTCAGATTCAATCGGTCACGTTCAAGGTCGAGAACGAGCGGGCCGCACTGCTGGAAGCCCGTCGGGCAGCGATGACCGATGCGCGCCAGCAGGCCAGGGTCTATACCGAAGCCGCCGATCTGACGCTTCTGGAGATCACCACGATCACCGATGGCGAAGCGAGTCCCTCCGAAGTCGGACAGGCGGACATGCCGCGTTCCGCACGCTTCATCCAGCTCGTCCCTCCGGCCAAAGTGTCGTTCGGCGCATCCGTGAGGGTGACATGGCGCATCGCGCCGCGCTGAGACGCCGACCCTTCAAATCTCCTCCCGCAGCCCCTTCCCATGTCGTTCGAAATAAAACGGGATCGGCCGGTAGGGCGGAAAGCCGGCGGCGGCCGCCGCTTCGAGATCGTCGAGGATGACGCGGGTGATGCGCGGCAGGTCGAGCTTGCGCGCCGCGTCGAGATCGACCCAGGCGAGTTCGGTCAGTTCCGAATCCGGTCCGACGATGCCGGGATGCTCCGCCGCGACCGCCTTGCGGTCGACGGCGAAGAAGCGGGTATCGAAGCGCCGGGCTCGCTTGGGCGGTGTGATCGCCCGGGCGACCAGATGCAGCGCTTCGAGGTCGGGCAGGATTCCGGCCGAGGCGAAGGCCTGCCATGCGCCTTCCGGCGCCGATTCCGGCGGCCCGTAATCGCGGGTGCCGATCATGAGACCGGTTTCCTCGTAGGTCTCGCGGATCGCGGCCAGGGCCAGGGAGCGGCCGAGATGGTGCGGCGCCCGGGATAGCTTGGCCCGAAGCGCATCGTCGGCCCGCTGCGACAGCGCTCCCGCCACCGGCATGCGCCGGTCGGCCGGTTCGATCCGCCCGCCGGGAAACACGAACTTGCCGCCCATGAAGGCGAGGCCGGCATGGCGCCGGCCCATCAGCAGCCTGAGCTTCTTGCGCGAGCGGTCGAGGACGATCAGCGTGGCGGCATCGCGGGGGCGCAGCGGCGACGGGCGCGGCGCGGCGGGCGGTTCAGGCCGATCCGAGGCCGGGGGCTCTGTCCGCTCTGGTTCCTGCCTCACCGCCGCGTCTCTCCCCCGTGCCAGTCCCGCCGCGGGCGGGGGGCGCCTTGCCGAAGCCGTGCATGCCGAACGCGTATTGCAGGCCGATCACCGCGCCCTTCATCGGCTGCAACAGCGCCAGAGCCAGGACGAGGGTGAGCAAGGGCCAGAGCGTCAGCGATGCCCAGAGCGGCATGTCGTAGCCCATCTCGACCTTGAGCACGAGATAGCCGACGATGTGGCCCACCAGGAAGATCACGAGGTAGGGCGGCAGGTCGTCGGCCCGATGCCCCTCCATCTCCAGGCCGCAGGCCTGGCAAGCCGGCCGTACCTTGAGGAAGCGCCCGAACATATGGCCCCCGCCGCAATGCGGGCAGCGGTTGAGGAAGCCGCGCGCCATGGCGGGCATCAGCCGCGTCCGGTCCTGCGGCGCGGAGGGCGATGGAAAGGCCTGGGTCTCCATGGGACGAGTGTAGCCCTTTCGCTTCAGCGGCGCGAGCCGCGATGGCGCCGCGCACCGTCACCCTCGGCCGCCGGCGCCTTACCGGAACCCGCCCGCCCCTTCGCCCCCTTGGG
>NZ_NKUI01000246.1 GCF_014845115.1 Methylorubrum zatmanii
CGAGGCCGCGCAGGCGGGCGACGAAGGCCGGCGGCACGGCCGGGTCGTTCTCCAACTCGGCGAGCTTGGTCTCGATGCCGCGCACATGCCCGATGCGGCCGAGGCGAAGCAGCTCCGCGACGTGTTCGGGCGGCACCCTCTTTCCTTGCGCGGCGGCCGGGCTCTCGGGCGGCCGGATCGGCCGAGGGGCCGGATCGGGCGCGGGAAGCGGGCGGGCACTGCCGAGCAGCTTGGTGATCCGCTCCAGAAAGTCCTGCATGTCAAAGGGCTTGGCAATGATGTCGTCGTGCGGCGCATCCGCTCCGCGCGTCGGGCTGATCTCGTGGACATTGGCCGACATCATCGCGATGCGGGCCGGGCAGCCGGCCTCACGCAAGCGGCGGGCCACCTCCCAGCCGCTCATGCCGGGCATGGCGATGTCGAGCAGGATCAAGGCCGGTTCGCGCTCTTTCGCCGAAGCGAGGCAGGCCGGCCCGTCCGGCGCCTCGGCGACGGCGAACCCCAGGGGCTCCAGGATCTCGCGCATCAGGGCCCGATGGGCTTGGTCGTCGTCGGCGACGAGCACGGTGCGCCCGGGCTCGGGGAAGGCCGGGCGCGTGACGGCCGCCGGGGCCGGCATCGCCGCGGGGGCGGGACGGTTCACCGCGGCCAGCATCAGCCGCACCCGGAAGCAGGTGCCCTCGCCGACCCGGCTCTCGACGGTGATCTCACCGCCCATCACCTGGGCCAGGAGATGCGCGATGGTGAGCCCGAGCCCGGTGCCCGGCGCCGCGCGGGCGGCGGGCATGGAGCCGCGCTCGAACGGCTCGAAGATCCGGGCGAGGTCGGCTTCGGGGATGCCGAGGCCGGTGTCGCGGATCGAGAACACGGCGACCTGGCTGCGATAGCTCATCTCCAGGGCGACCTCGCCCTCCGCCGTGAACTTGATGGCGTTGGAGAGCAGGTTGAGCAGGATCTGGCGCAGGCGCTTCTCGTCGGTGGCCACCACCGCCGGCAGGGTATCGGGCCGCGTGAAACGGAAGCTGAGCCCTGCGGCCTCCGCCTGAAGCCGCACCATGTCGACGATCTGGGCCAGGAAATCGGCCAGCCGGATCTCGTTGCGGTAGGTCTGGAGCCTGCCCGCTTCCATGCGCGAGATGTCGAGCAACCCGTCGATCAGCCCGGAGAGATGCTGGGCGCTGCGGCGGATCACCCGGATGCCGTTGCGGCGCGGCTCCGGGATGCTGGGATCGCCCTCCAGGAGCTGCGCGTAGCCGAGCACGGCGTTGAGCGGGGTGCGCAATTCGTGGCTGATGCCGACGACGTAGCGGCTCTTGGCGAGGTTGGCGGCCTCGGCGGTCTCCTTGGCCTGCTGCAGCTTGGCATCGGTGACCTTGTGGGCGGCGATCTCGGCCTCGTAGAGGGCGGTCTGGCGGGCGGTCTCCTCCTGCGCCACCCGCCGGCTCTCCTGCGCCAGCACGAACAGCCACGCGACGACGCCGAGGATGACGATGAGGATGAAGAACAGGCTCGTCAGCGCGGCGCGTAACGTGTCGGCGTGTTCCGGATGCCCGGCGGCGGCGCCGGCATGGACGATGACGAGGATCAGCCCGATCACCGCGACCAGGGTGAGCATCAGGGCGAGGTAGCGGCCGAGTGGCGCACCGATCCAGGCGGCGGTGCGGGCGGGCAGGACGCGGGCGAGCGTCTCGCGCGCCTGCGCCTCCAGCCGCCCGTGCGGCTTGCACAGGTCGCCGCAGCGGGCGTCGAGCGAGCAGCACAACGAGCAGATCGGCCCGGAATAGGCCGGGCAGCGGGCCATGTCCTCGGCCTCGAACGGATGCTCGCAGACCCGGCAGGTGATCTCCGGCCGGTCCCAGGCGGTGTGGGGGGCGCGGGCGAGGTAGCGCCGGCCTCGGGTCGCGAGGGCGATGGCCGGCGCGGCGGCGAAGGCGGTGGCGAGCGCCAGGATCGGGGCGAAGGGTTGGAGCGTGGCCCCGAGCAGCCCGGCATGGATGAGGCAGCCCGCCACGAGCGAGAGCCCCATCGCTCCGGTGCCGACGGGGTTGATGGCGTAGAGATGCGCGCGCTTGAACTCGATCCCCGGCGGCGACAGCCCGAGCGGCTTGTTGACCGCGAGATCGGCGGCGAGCGCCCCGATCCAGGCCGAGACCACGCAGGCATAGAGCGGCAGGGTGCTCTCGATGGTCTTGTCGATGCCGAGCTCCATCAGCAGCAGGGCGATAGCGACGTTGAACACCAGCCAGATCACCCGCCCCGGATGGCTGTGGGTCAGGCGTGAGAAGAAGTTCGACCACGCGATCGAGCCGGCATAGGCGTTGGTCACGTTGATCTTGAGCTGCGAGATCACCACGAACAGCCCGGTCAGCGCCACCGCGACCCCGGGCGAGGACGAGACGTAGCCGAAGGCCACCGCGTACATCTGCGTCGGCTCGGCGGCGCGATCCGCCGGCACGCCGTGGCCGAGCGCCAGCACCGTGAGGAAGGCGCCGAGCAGGATCTTCAGCATCCCCGGCACGATCCAGCCGGCGCCGGCCGAGAGCACGCCGGTCCACCAGCGCCAGTCGCCCCTGCCGCCGGGGGCCTCTTGCGGCGGCGGCATGAACCGCAGGAAGTCGACCTGCTCGCCGACCTGCGCCAGCAGTGCCAGCAGGATGCCGGAGGCGAGGCCGAACAGGCGCAGGTCGAAGCCGGCGCCGGCGGCCTCGGTGCCGGGATAGCCGGTGAAGGCCTCGAGCGGCACCGGCCCCGAGAACAGGATGCAGGCGAGTGGCAGCAGGTTGAGGCCGATCCAGAGCGGCTGGGTCCAGAGCTGGAACCGGCTGATCATGCGGATGCCGTAGACCACCAGCGGAATCACCGCTCCCGCGCTGACGATGTAGCCGATCCAGAGCGGCAGGCCGAAGCAGAGCTGCAGCGCCAGGGCCATGATCGCCGCCTCGATGGCGAAGAACAGGAAGGTGAAGCCGGCATAGATCAGCGAGGTGAGGGTCGAGCCGAGATAACCGAAGCCTGCTCCCCGGGTGAGAAGATCGATATCCACCCCGTAGCGGGCGGCGTAGATGGTGATCGGCGCGGCGGTGGCGAAGATGATCAGCCCGACGACGAGCACCGCCGCGAAGGTGTTGGTGAAGCCCGTGGCCAGCACCAGCGTGCCGCCGATCGCCTCCAGCGCCAGGAACGAGAGCGAGCCCAGGGCCGTCTGCGCGATGCGGAAGGGCGACCAGCGCCGCGCCTTCTTGGCGGTGAAGCGGAGCGCATAGTCTTCCAGTGTCTCGTCGGCGACGAAGCGGTTGTAGTCGCGACGGATCGGGATGATGGACCGGGCGCTCAGGGGGCCGTCCTCACGATGGGCCGACGCCCGGCAGCAAGAGATGTCCCGGCCGAGGATCGGTCATGGCTCCTGCGCTCCGGTTCTTCCAACCCAGGGCGCGCGAGCCCTCCTAACGCTCTACGCTGACGGAAGCGAGGGCGGCAGATTACGGCCGAGGTTGAGGAGCGGACATACGCAAAACAGCGTATAGGGTGCGCCGCACAAACAAGCCTAGCCTTCCTCCCGTTCGAGCACGGCCGCCGACCCGGCAGAGCCCGCGCCGACGCGAGATCAGGGGTTCAGGCAAGATGGCGGACGAAAAGAAGGGCCTGGAATCGGCCCTCCGGCGCAAGCTTCTGATGGGTCTGGCGGGCATGCCCGCCCTGGCGATGATGCCGCGCATGGCCTTCGCCGCCGCTCCGCCGACCTCGGCCGTCAACACGACCGG
>NZ_NKUI01000247.1 GCF_014845115.1 Methylorubrum zatmanii
TTGATCTTCTGGGCGGCGCGTGCCGGCCGCGTTCGCCGAGGTCGATCCGCGCGGCGTCATCCGGCAGTCCACGAAGATCCGCGTCGTTGACGACCCGCGGAAGGTCCGCGCCCGGCGCGCCGCCCAGAAGATCAACGAGGAACTGGAGACGTTTTGGCGCGCCAGCCTCGGCGGCCAGAAGGCCGATGCGCAGGCTCGCTACGATCAAGCGCGGATCATGGCCCGCCGGATGGGCTTCGAATACCTGGGCGCGGCCGAGGTGGCGCGCCTGCCGATGGACGAGATCCTGCGACGCGTCGAGGCGCTGGCCGAGCCCGGCAAAACCGATGATCGCGTGGCAGAGGGCGCGGTCCTCGGCGGCGTTGCGCCGCCGAAGCTGATGGTGTCCGACCTGTTCGGCGAGTTTGAGCGGCTGAGCGCCGCCGAACTGCGCGACCTGTCACCGGACCAGAGGCGGAAGTGGGCCAACGCGAAGAAGCGGGCGGTGGCGAACTTCATAGCACAGGTTGGCGACATGGAGCTGACCCGCGTGACCCGGAACAACGCCCTGGATTTTCGCGACTGGTGGCAGGGTCGCGTCCTTGATGAGGAGATGGACCCAGACACGGCCAACAAGGACTTCGGGCACCTCGCGACCATGTTCCGCACGGTGGATCGCGCTCGCCGGCTCGGGCTCGAATCCGTGTTCTCCGAAATGCGGATCAAGGGCGGCAAGAACGGCCAGCGCGTCGCCTTCGACCCAACCTTCGTGCAGACGAAATTCCTTGAGGCCGGAGCGCTCGACGGTCTCAACGACGAGGCCCGACTGATCGTCTTCCTGCTCATCGAGACCGGCCTGCGCCTCTCGGAGGCTTGCAACCTGACGACCGAGACCATCCGGCTCGATGCCGAGGTGCCGCACGTCATGGTCCGCCCTGATGGTCGGCGCATGAAGACCGATCAGTCCGAGCGCGAAATCCCGCTCGTGGGCGTCTCCCTGATGGCTGCGCAGGCCAGTCCTGGCGGCTTTCCGCGCTACCGCGACAAAGCGGCCTCGCTCTCGGCGAACGTGAACAAGCTGCTGCACGGTCGTGGCCTGCTGCCGGTGAAGGGGCAGACCCTCTATTCGTTCCGCCATACCTTCGAGGATCGGCTGACGGCCGTGGAGGCGCCCGACAAGGTTGCAGCGGCGCTGATGGGGCACAAGTACCACCGCCCTCGCTACGGCGTCGGCCCGAGCCTGAAGCAGAAGCTCGAATGGCTTCAGCGGATCGCGCACAAGCCACCCACCACGATTTAGCCGCTAGTGACCCGGCAGGTTGGACTTACCAACCTGCCGGTCGATTAGGCAGCTTCACAGAGAGTGTCCCAAGCGTCTTCGCGGTGATGATCGCGCTTCATGACTACTCGGCGCACTTTGATTGGCGGCATGACGGCGCCCTCAGGCAATTTCTTTATCGCCATTTTAGTGATTTGGGCAGGATCATAGTCTATTGCCGGCACAAACCTATGAAGCAGCGCACACACGTTATGGCGCAGTAGCTTCTCGGTTGCACCGCCCGCCCCGCCGCCGCGCTCCCACCTGTTCATGGTCTCCGGAGTAAGCTCCATAGCTTCAGCAAACTCCTTCTGGTTCATGTCCAGGGCGCGCCGCATCAGCCGCAGATCACCTCCAGTAAGCTGATACGGGAACAGGGCACGCAGGAGTGCAACGGAGCGCACAAGCCCCTGCATGTCCGGTATCTCGGTCTCAACCGCATCGCATCCCGGGCAGCGATACTCTCTCACGGCGTCGACAAGCACAGCCGTGATGCCCCCGAGATCCTCGGTGTGCTCGGGGAGCACACGCTCCTCCATAGCCTTACCGCACTCGGTGCAAGTGATCATAATCCAAGCCTCTACGACCAAGCAGTGATAATTTTTATACTGATTTCTTCTTCATAGGCGACAACAACCGCAGTTATCATACCGCCATTGTTGTCTGAGCCTTGCGCTCGCCATGTCAGCTCTCCTTGCGACTCTTCTACAAGGACAACGCGACATCGTCGGAGCATATTCTCGATATCGATGCGGACCAGCGAGTCCTTAGCCATCTCTTCGAGCGCATGCTTCGTGTACCGCACTCGAACTCTCGGATTGGAAGCGAGAGCACGAAGCCGCGCCGCCTCATCTGCGAAGTCGGTGGACACTGCTCTTAGGTGTGTGGGGCGGTTGCGACGTGGAGACATATCGTTCGAACTTGATCCGCTGTCAATGGTAAGCGCGCAACACCACAAGAGTTCCAATGACGCAGACGGAGAAGGATACGCCGATTGGTTGATCCGGGATCAATCGAATGTGCCACATTGAGACAAATGCGGCTAGTAGGCGATTGGGGTAGGGAGCACGTTCGTTGACGCCGCCAGCAGGCGCCGCGCCCGATCGCGCGGTCGTTCATGCCGACGGCACTCTGCAAGCTCCTCCTCCAATCGGTCGAGGATCGGCAGGTACACCTCTCCCTCGTCGTCCCGCGCAACGAGGTAGGCGACAAGGCGAAGGGCGCGCTCGATGCGCTCAGGCGTGACGGGGTCGGCCCTGCGCCTCACGCCGCACGCCCCTCCCCGCTCGCCGGCCGGGGCCCCGGGTTCTCGCACCACAGCGGGTTTTCGCCGCTCGCGCCGAAGAGGTCTGGCAGCGCAGCCTCGACGACCTGCGTCAGGGTGGTGAGCAGTTCGTCCTCGGCGCACTTGGCGTTGCCGCGGATATCCTCGTCGAGCACGGCCAGATCCTCCGGCTGCTCGCCGACGATGTAGGCCTCGCCTGAGATGAAGCCCTGCAACACCATGTCGACGACGATGACGCCGATGAGGTTGCGCTTAGCAGGTGGGAGACCGTGCCAAGCTGCGGCGACATTGATGATGGAGGGAATCGTCATGACAGCCCTCCAAGCCGGTTCGGAATCAGTCGGACAACCTCCTGTCGAGACTCAGGAAATTGCCGTTCGGAGGGCCGAAAAGGGCTTTTCGATTCACATGCTAGCACTCGGGCGATGTGGCGCAGGTAGCTACCGCCTACAGACCAGCGTTCGGTCTCCTCGGCCTCGACGGCATAGCGCTCGACCAGAGCCCTCAGGCCGGCCAGCGTCGTCGGCATGACCTGCATCAGCCGCTCGAATGCGACCGTCTCCGCGTAGGAAGCGGCATTGGCCCGGCGCATCTGCGCGTCGTCGTCTTCATCCAGGCCGTCGAGGGCTGCGAGGTGCGCACGCTGAGCCTCGTCGGCAGCGGCGATGGCGGCGAAGACCGGATCTTCGGTATCGGCCTGGGTGATGCGGTGGAGCGCGGTCATCCCTCGCTTCCTCCGATCTCGGCGAAGGCCACCGGCATCCGTTCGGCCGCGCGAGCCCACACCTCGGTGAAGACCTCCGGCGACAGCAACTCCTCCGCCGCGTCGACGAAAGCCTTGCGCTTCGCATCCTTGCGCGACGTGACGGGCTCGGGCTGGACGGCACGCTTCTCCGCCCGCCGAAGCTCGCCGATGCGCTGTTGCAGGCCCGGCCGCTGCCGGCGCTTCTTCTTGAGAGCCATCTCGGCCCGCTTGCGCCAGACCGGACCATTGCGGCCGTCGTCGTAGGCGAGTTGATCCTCGATGCCGAGGATCGCCCCGTCGAGATCGTCGATGATCGTCTGACCCTCGGCGACCGTGGTGATGTCGTCGATATGAACCTCCCTCCCATCGGAAAGGATGACGACGTTTACGCCACGGATCGGGCGCTCTGCGAGTACGGCTATCATACCGGCTGACCCTCACGCTTCAGCTTCCGCACCTTGGCAGCGGCAATCTCCTCGCCCTCGGCCGCGGCGATGTTGCAAAACTGCTCGACGAGTTCGTCAGGGACCCATGCAGGCACGTCAACGAGACCGGCAGCGGGCATCCTCGTAGGCTCCTCGGTGCGGGCCGTCGCTCGGCGCCCGAGCTTGCGCGCGGCCTTGAACCAGACAGCAGCCAGCCCGCGCCAAACCGGCACACGGTGCACGGCCGCGTGTTCTTTCGCCTCCTGCTCCGCGAGCTTGCCCGGCGCGAGCTGGATCGCCCGGATCAAGGCATCCCGATCGACCTCGGCGAACTCCTCCGCAGTGACCAAGTGCTGAAGCGCGCGGATGTGGGCGGCCGTGACCGGCGCAAGGTTCGCATCGGCGAGTGACCGTAGGATCCACGTAGCGTCGGCCTCTTTCTCGGCCGCCACGAGCGCACGAACCGCCGCCACGGCGATCGTCGTGCGGAGCTTGTAGACGCCTCCGGCCGGTGGGATCCGTAGGACCGTCAAATCGGCGGCCTCGCAGATCCGAGCTACGCGCAGGGCGTCCTCGTCACCGGCCGCGACCGCAGCTGCGTGCATCTGCACTGCGGTGATGGCGAGACGATCGCGGTTGTGGCCGATGAATGCCTGGGCTCGGTCGACCTGCGCCTCTGCCTGGACGACCACGACCGGGATCTCCCCGATACCGCCATGGGTCTGCGCGGCGATCGCCGTGTGCTGGCCGTCAATGACCTCCAGCCCCTGTTCGGTCCGTGCCGTCACCGGAGGCTTGAACCGTCGCCAGTCCCATCCCTCGACGATCCGGCGGATCAATCGGATCGACTGCTCCGACAGGTCGCGCTGGTAGGTCGCATCGATCAGCAGTTCGCCCGGTTTCACCCAGACGATCTCCGGCTTGGCGGTTGGAGGCAGCCCAGGCGCGACGCCGGGCAGATCAAGAGCAACGACAGCGCGCTTCATCACAGCATCTCCGACATGGATTGGGATTCGTCTGCGAGCCAGAAGCAGTCGTCGATCGACTTCGCATAGCGAAGACGACTGCCATCCCGGCGGACATTCTTGGATGCCTCAGCAGCCGCTACCTTTATCTCCGAGCCTTCCAAGACCATCAGAGCGGTTTCGCTGATGATCTCCATCCGCAAGGCATGGGGCATGTTGGAGGGCACGGCAGCGTAGATCCGCGAAAACAGTTCGTAGCCTTCACTGCGCGGCGAGGCGGTGGCGAGTACCGATCCCGTCGGCAGAGGTTCCACAGGCTTCTGTGAAGCCCTTGCCGCCTTGATCCGGGCATAGCGTCGCTGGTCTTTGTCACGGAGAAATGAGAATCGGCGTGGAAAAAGGGCTCTGACTCACT
>NZ_NKUI01000248.1 GCF_014845115.1 Methylorubrum zatmanii
CTCCTCCGGATCACTCACCCCCTTTTTTCCGCGGCCGCGTCAGATGGGTATAAGTAACGGGGGCGGGAGGGGGACGTCTGCACCGGGACCGTCACGACGAGAGGCTCCTTCGGGCGGCCATGCCGGCGCGACCCCATCGCTCCTACAGAGGCTCCGCCCGCGCGCGGTCAAGGGGTCGAGGGCGGGCGAGGGCCCGAGGGTGTCGGGGCACGCCAAGTTCATGTCGGAATGAAACCAAATCCAGCCTCCGGCATTGCCAACCCATGTTCGAAAAGGCTGCGCGGTCTCGTCGCGGCCCCGGGATCACACTGGCTGCCGGCGTCTGAGGGGGCGTTCCATGAAGGGTTTCATCGTCGCGCGACCCGAGTCCGAACCGGCACGGTTCGTCTCGTCCTTCGACCCCGTTCTCGCGGGTGTGGCGCAGGGGCTCGCCCGGTTGTTTCCCCCGGTCCGGACCATCCGTCCGCAGCATGAGAGCGACACAGGCGGCCATCCGGCGACGCGGCGCGGCGACGAATCCGGCGGGGAGGAAGAGCGCGCATGATGAAGCCGGAGCTGATCGAGCAGCACATCGCCGCGATGACGACCGCGAGCACCAACCTGCTGCGCCAGATGGAGAGGGAAGGCCTGCGCTACCGGGTCAGCGTGCGGCCCGAGGATACGGGCACCCTGCACGTCCATGTCGATGCGCTGACGCCGGAGCTGACGCGGCGCATCGAGCGCTGCCTGTCCGGCACCGGCATGCAGGTCGCCGTCCAGGAAAGGCAGTAAGAGATACGGCCGGGGAGAGCATCCGGCCGCGTGCCTTCCGACACGTGCTTCCCGGCACTTGTCACGATCCGGCAGCCCGATATCTCGCCTTCGATCCGATGGATTCAGGACCGAGCGGGAGGACGCGATGCCCAAGGCGATCCGGGTGCACGAGTATGGCGGGCCCGAGGCGATGGCCTACGAGGACGTGCCCTCGCCGCAGCCGGGTCCGGGCCAGATCCGCGTCCGCCAGACCGCCATCGGTGTCAACTTCATCGACATCTATTTCCGCTCCGGCGCTTACAAGGCGTCCTCGCTCCCCTTCACCCTCGGCAAGGAGGGCGCGGGCGTGGTCGATGCGCTCGGTGAGGGCGTCACCGATTTCCGTGTCGGCGAGCGCGTCGCCTATGCCGGCGCCACCGGCACCTATGCCGAGGAGGTCGTGGTCGACACCAAGGGTGTGGTCCACCTGCCCGACGCCATCTCCGACGAGACCGCAGCCGCAATGATGCTCAAGGGCCTCACCGCGCAATACCTGCTGCGGCGGACCTACCGGGTGCAGCCCGGCGACACCATCCTGTTCCACGCCGCCGCCGGCGGCGTCGGGCTCATCGCCACGCAATGGGCCAAGCATCTCGGCGCCACGGTGATCGGCACGGTCGGCTCGGCCGAGAAGGCGGAACTCGCCCGCGCGCATGGCTGCGACCACGTCATCCTCTACCGCGACGAGGATTTCGCCGCCCGGGTGCGGGAGATCACGGGGGGCAAGGGCGTGCCGGTGGTCTATGACGGCGTCGGCAAGGCGACCTTCCCCGCCTCCCTCGATTGCCTGGCGCCCTTCGGCATCTTCGCGAGCTTCGGCTCGGCCTCCGGCCCGATCGAGGCCTTCGACATCGGCATCCTCGCCGCCAAGGGCTCGCTGTTCGCGACCCGCCCGACGCTGTTCACCCATATCGCCACCCGCGAGAGCCTCGACGCCAACGCCGCCGAACTGTTCGAGGTGGTGGCCAGCGGCGCGGTGAAGATCCCGATCCATGCCCGCGCGAAGCTCGCCGACGCCGCCCAGGTCCACCGCGACCTTGCCGGGCGGCAGACCACCGGCGCGACGGTGATGATCCCCTGATCCTGGGATACAAGGGGTTCCGCGGGTCGCGTCCCGCGGAACCCCTGGACCGTCTCATGAAGCTCACCGGCACCGATGCCCTGCTCGTCGTCGACGTGCAGAACGATTTCCTGCCCGGCGGCGCGCTGGCCGTGCCGGAGGGCGAGGCGGTGATCGCCCCCGTCAACCGGCTGGCGGCGCACCTGCCCCACCTCATCCTGACCCAGGACTGGCACCCGACCGGCCACGCCTCCTTCGCGTCCTGCCATCCGGGCAAGCGCCCGTTCGACACCGTGACGATGCCCTACGGCGCGCAGGTGCTCTGGCCCGACCACTGCGTGCAGGGCACGGCCGGCGCCGATCTCGCTCCCGGCCTGCGGGTGGAGCGGGCCCAGATGGTGATCCGCAAGGGCTATCACCGGCACATCGACAGCTACTCGGCCTTCCTCGAAGCCGACCGGCGCACCCGCACCGGGCTTGCCGGCTACCTCGCCGAGCGCGGCCTGACCCGTCTGTTCCTGGCCGGACTCGCCACCGATTTCTGCGTGCTCTGGACCGCCCTCGATGCCCGCGCCGCCGGGCTCGAAGTGGTCGTGGTCGAGGATGCCGTGCGCGGCATCGATCTCGACGGCTCGGTGGCGCGGGCCTGGGAGGCCATGGCCCAGGCCGGCGTCGGCCGCATCACCAGCGCCGAGCTCGCCTGACCGGCATCGGTCACGGGTCGAGCATGCCCGTCCCGACGCCGCACGCCTCCGCCACCGCCTCCCGCAAGGCCGTGCGGAGTCGCCGAACCGTGACGTGCCCGGCGCTGTCATAGGCCCGGGCGCCGAGCGCCGTCACGGGGGCGAGCAGGCGCAGGGAGTTGGTGACGAACAGGGCCTCCGCCGCCTCCAGCTCCGAGGGCAGGAGCGGGCGCTCCTCGACCGCCAGGCCGAGCGCGGGCGCCAGACGCGAAACGATCTCGGCCCGGACGATCCCCGGCAGCACGCCCTCCGAGCCCGGCGGCGTGACGATGCGCTCGCCGGAGACGGCAAAGAGATTGCCGGTGCCGGCGCAGGCGACGCGTCCCTTGGTGTTGAGGAACAGGGCCTCGTCGAAGCCGTCCGCCTGGGCCTCGCGGGTGGCGAGCACCGCGTCGAGATAGCCGAGGGTCTTGAGGCGCGCGGCCGGCGAGGTGTCGTTGCGGGCGATGGACGTGGGCGTCAGCCGCAGGGGCGCGAAGAACAGGACCGCCCGGGCCGGCGCGACGCTGCCGAACAGGAAGGGTTTCGGCTCCGGAGGTGGCGCGAGCCCGCGCGGGCCGGGGCCGCGGGTCAGGGTGGTGCGGATCGCCGCCAGGGTGGTGGTGCCGGCCAGAGCCCGCATCGCCGCGACGATGCGTTCCCGGTCGGCGGAAAAGCCCAGAGCCTGCGCCGCGGCGGCGAGGCGGTCGGCATGGGCGTCCTCGAAGGCGACCCGGCCCTGCAGGGCCAAAGCCGTGTCGAACACCCCGTCGCCGAGCAGAAGGCCGCGATCCCCCATGGCGAAGGGCAGGGTGCCGCTCTCCACCAGCCGGCCGTCACACCACAGCATCGGCGGGGATCTTTTCCGAGCGGCTCGGCCGGGCGCGCCAGGCGCGGGCATTCTTCAGGAAGTTGGCGAACAGGGCGTGGCCGTTCTCGGTCAGCACCGATTCCGGGTGGAACTGGATGCCCCAGGTCGGATGGGTGCGGTGGGAGAGCGCCATCACCTCGCCCTCGCTCGAGGCGGCATCGACGGTGAGGTGCCGTTCCATCTCAGGGGTCGGGGCGACGATCAGCGAGTGGTAGCGGCCGACCTGCATCGGCTGCGGCAGGCCCGCGAACAGGCCCTCGCCCCCGTGCCGGATCGGCGTGGCATGGCCGTGCAGCGGGCGGCCCGCCCGCTCGACCCGGCCGCCGAAGGCCGCGCCGATGGCCTGATGGCCGAGGCAGACGCCGAGGATCGGCACCTCGCCGGAGAGTTCGCGGATCGCCGGCAGGCTCACCCCCGCTTCCGCCGGGGTGCAGGGGCCGGGAGAGATCACCACCGCCTCGGGGTTCCGGGCGCGGAGACCGGCCACGTCGAGGGCATCGTTGCGCACCACCTCGACGGTCTCGCCCAGCTCCTCGAAGTAGCGCACCACGTTGAAGACGAAGGAATCGTAGTTGTCGACGACGAGGATCACGGCGCCCCCTCCTCGAAGGCCGCGAAGACGCGGGCCGCCTTGGTCAGCGTCTCCTCGTATTCGGGGCCGGGCTCGGACAGCAGGGTGACGCCGCCGCCCGCCTGGAGCACGGCCTCGGCCTCGTTCATGAAGACGGTGCGGATCGCGATCGAGGTGTCGAGCGCCCCGTCGAACCCGAGCGCGCCGATGGCCCCGCAATAGAGCTCGCGCGCGTCCGTCTCGATCTCGGTGATGATGTCCATGGCCCTGAGCTTCGGCGCGCCGGTGATCGAACCGCCGGGAAAGGTCTTCTCGATGAGGTCGAGGGCGTCGGCGCCCGCGCGCAACGTGCCCGTCACCACCGAGACGAGATGGTGGATGCCGGCATAGGATTCCAGCCCGCACAGGGTCGGCACCCGCACGCTGCCCGGCTCGCAGATCCGGGACAGGTCGTTGCGGAGCAGGTCGACGATCATGATGTTCTCGGCCCGCTCCTTCGGGTTGGCCTGGAGCGCGGCGCCGATCTCGGCATCGCGGGCCGGGTCGGGATCGCGGCGCACCGTGCCCTTGATCGGCCGGGTCTCGACCTCTCTCCCGCTGAGCTTCAGGAACCGCTCGGGCGAGGAGGAGGCGACGGTGAGCCCCTCGAAGGCGAGATAGGCGCCGAAGGTCGCCGGGTTGGTCTCGCGCAGGCGCCGGTAGAAGGCGAAGGCGTCGAATCCTGATGGCAGATCGGCGGCGAAGCGCTGGGCGATATTGGCCTGATAGATGTCGCCGGCGCGGATATAGTCCCGCACCTTTTCGACAGCACTTTCATAAGCTTGCCGGGAGAAATTCGAGCGCCACGCGAGCTTGGCGCCGGCCCATTCCGGCAGCGGCCCCGCCGGCTCCGCGAGCAGGGCGGCGAAGGCATCGAGCCGCTCCCTCGCCCGCGCCGCGCGGGCTTGCGCGCCGGTCTCCGGGAAGCCGGTGGCGATCAGCAGGCAGGTTTGCCGCCCGTGATCGACCGCGAGCAGGGTGTCGTAGAAATTGAAGGCGATGTCGTCGGTGAGCCCCGCCCGGCGGGCCGGGGCCACGACCCGCTCCAGGCTCGCCCCGAAATCGTAGGCGAAATAGCCGATCGCCGCCCCGGGAAAGGCAGGCAGATCGGCCTGCGGTGCCAGCCGATAGGGCGCGAGGCAGGCCCGCAGCGCCTCCAGCGGGCGACCGGGCAGTTCCCGCCCATCCAGGGTGGCGCGGCCGTCGCGAAAGCGGAACCGCCCGAACGGGTCGGCGGCCAGCACCGAGACGCGCCCGAGCGTGTCGTGCTGCATGGCGCTGTCGAGGAAGGCGAGTCCGGGCCGCCGGGCGAGCCGCGCGGCGGCAGCGACCGGGTCGATGAAGGGGATCTCGCGGGTCCAGACCATGGGTTCGGTCGTCGTGCCTCGTGCGGCGCTCATGTCCCGTCACCCAAGGGCGCAGCGCGCCCCGCCGTCAATCTCTCCCGCGTTCCGGACCTGCGGGAGGGGTATGCGTACCGGCCTGCGCGGCATTGAACCGATGCATGAACGAGATCGTTTAAGCTGCTCTCTCTCATCGTACTTCTCGCAACAGCCATCCTGTTCACCGGAGATGAGGCGGCCTGTCCGCGACCGATGGATGCCGGGCTTCGTGTCTCTCACGAAACTCCCGCCGCGCCGGCGCGGCCAGAGGGAAGAGGCGCGGGGCCGGGAGTTGTGCGAGGCACCCGGTTTCGCACAAGATCGGAGAGTGAGGCTGCCCCGCCGAACCCGGCTTCCGACCGATCCTTCCGGCCACGCTCGCAACCGCGCCACGAAGCAGGTATAGCGGCTCATCCACCGCCATCGCTGCAGGACGCGCGGCTCTCCCCCCGAGAGGCCGTCCGGGTATCGCCCCTTCGAGCCGTCATGACCGCAACCGCCTCTCCCTCGGACAGCAAGAGCGCCGCCGCGCCGCGGATCTCCTTCGTGTCGCTGGGCTGCCCCAAGGCGCTCGTCGATTCCGAGCGCATCCTCACCCATCTGCGCGCCGAGGGCTACGAACTGGCGCGCCGCCATGACGGGGCGGATGTCGTCATCGTCAACACCTGCGGCTTCCTCGATTCGGCCAAGGCGGAATCGCTCCAGGCCATCGGCGACGCGATGGCCGAGAACGGCCGGGTCATCGTCACCGGCTGCATGGGCGCGCAGCCCGAGGAGATCCGCGAAAAGTATCCGAACCTTCTGGCGGTGACCGGTCCCCAGGCCTACGAATCGGTGGTGGCCGCCGTGCACGAGGCGGTGCCCCCGGCCCACGACCCGTTCCTCGACCTGATCCCGCCGCAGGGGGTCAAGCTCACCCCGCGCCACTACGCCTATCTGAAGATTTCGGAGGGCTGCAACAACCGCTGCACCTTCTGTATCATCCCGAGCCTGCGCGGCGACCTCGTCAGCCGCCCGGCGGCGGACGTGCTGCGGGAGGCCGAGAAGCTGGTCAAGGCCGGCGTCAAGGAACTGCTCGTCGTCTCGCAGGACACCAGCGCCTACGGCATCGACACCCGCTACGCCCCGAGCCTGTGGCGCGACCGGGAGGTGCGGGCCCGCTTCTACGACCTGGCGAAGGAGTTGGGCGACCTCGGCGCCTGGGTGCGGATGCACTACGTCTATCCCTACCCGCATGTCGACGAGGTCATCCCGCTGATGGCCGAGGGCAAGATCCTTCCCTATCTCGACATGCCGCTCCAGCATGCCAGCCCCTCGGTGCTCAAGCGGATGCGCCGCCCCGGCAACCAGGAGAAGCAGCTCGACCGCATCCGGCGCTGGCGCGAGATCTGCCCGGACCTCGCCCTCCGCTCGACCTTCATCGTCGGCTTCCCCGGCGAGACCGAGGCCGAGTTCGAGGAATTGCTGGAGTGGATCCGCGAGGCCAAGCTCGAGCGGGTCGGCTGCTTCGAGTACGAGCCGGTCAAGGGCGCCACCGCCAACGACCTCGCCGCCCTGGTGCCGCCGGAGGTGAAGGCCGAGCGCAAGCGCCGCTTCATGGAGACCCAGGCCGGAATCTCGCTCAGGCTCCAGCGGGCCAAGGTCGGCAAGCGCATCCCCGTCATCATCGACGAGGCCGGGCCGACGGTTGCCCGCGGACGCTCCAAATACGACGCGCCAGAGATCGACGGCAGCGTTCACATCTCCTCCCGGCGTCCGGTGCGGCCGGGCGACATCGTCACGGTGAAGATCGAGCGGGCCGAGGCCTACGACCTGCACGGCATCGCGGTGTAGGGCGGGGCCGCCGAAGCGAACCGCCGCCGGCGCCTTTGCGTTGCCTCGCCACGACGCGAGCGACGTAAGAGGGATGATCGATGGCGGACGAGCAGCGCGACCAGAGCAACGAGGCCGCAATCTCGCCCAAGGATCCGGCGACGGGCAAGCTGAAGTCGCAACAGGGTCCGATGGAGCGGGCCGGCACCGAGGCCGAGGAAGCCGCCCGCGGCAACACGGCGTCGGGGCAGGACAAGCGGCAGGCAGGGGACGACAGGTCCGCCTGACCCCTTTCCGAGATGCGCGCCGACCGCCGCTGGCTGCGCTTCGGCCTGGCCGGCCTCTACGGATTCATCGGCGTCGTCCATCTGGCGGCGACCGAGCGCTTCCTGCCGATCATGCCGGATTGGGTGCCCGCGCCGCGGCTCGTGGTGATCGGCACCGGGCTCTGCGAGATCGCGGGGGCTCTGGCACTGTTCGTGCCGCGTCTGCGATGGCTCGCCGGAATCATGCTGGCGCTCTACGCGGCCTGCGTGTTCCCGGCCAACATCAAGCACGCGGTCGAGGGCATCCACCTGCCGCCGATCCCCGACACGGGGTGGTATCACGGACCCCGCCTCGCGCTTCAGCCGGTCATGGTGTGGTGGGCCCTCTACGCCGTGCACGCCATCGACTGGCCCTTCGCCGGCCGGAGAGCCCGGATTCCCTGACGGAAAAGCGAATTCCGTCCCGGACTGGTTGCATCCTGTATCGTGCGACACGCAATCGTGTCTAATCTGCCGCTCATGCCGAAGCGCAGCGATTCGAGTCGGACGAAACGCAACCTGGGCGGCGAAGCGCCGCCGGACCAGGCGGCGGTCGAGCGTGCCCTGGAACAGGTCGTGGAGCGGTTGAAGCCGAAGGCACCCGCCGCGAAGCCGGTGTGCAAGCCGACCACCTGAGGCGCGCGCCTCCCTTGCACCGCCGTCACCGGAGCGATCACGGCTGGCGAAGGGGCTCGCGAGGGGGACAAGGCCGGCCCTGGGGCCGCGGAGCCGGACCCGGGGCTCTCACACGTCTGTGACCGAGCCCCGCCGCAACGTTCACGACCGGGCGGGATTGGGCAGGGCGCGCCATCACGTTGGCGACGCGATTTTCATCCCTGACACCGACGAGAAATCGATGACGCCCCAGTTCTGGCTTTGGCTCGGCTTCGCGGGAATGGCGGCCGGTGCCGCCTT
>NZ_NKUI01000249.1 GCF_014845115.1 Methylorubrum zatmanii
CGCTTTTGCCTTGCCCGGGCCGGGTTCCTGTCCGCGGCCGACGAACCGCGGGAGGGGGACCGGCTCCGGATGGGTGGGGCGGCGACGGGGCGAGACGACGGGGAAAGTCGTCGTTCTTTCGCCAAACGGCATGAGGGGGGTTGCGCTGCCTGAAGCGGAAAGCTATGAGCCGCGAACCCCGCAGGGGGCGTCGGAGTGTAGCGCAGCCCGGTTAGCGCACTAGTCTGGGGGACTAGGGGTCGTGGGTTCGAATCCCGCCACTCCGACCATTGTTTTTCGATCACTTGCAACCGGAAGTGATTGTACCGCCGGAAGCGGTTTGCAAACTTCTCTTCCGGTGATGTTAACCCGCCGTCTCAATCGCTGCCTTCGCGAACGGCCCAGGATTATCTGGGCGTGTGCCGGTTTGCACGTTGCGTTCAGCGGTTGACCGCTGCTGCGGCTTCGTTCCGATCCTCCGTTCGAGAGAGTCCAGACGGAAGCCTCCACCACCGCTGTGGTGACGCCCGAGCTTCGATCCGCTTTCGGGATCCGCCCCGCTCCGTCAGAGAGAGGTCGCCTGTCCGGTGCTCCGCTATCGGGCGCCGTTGCCTTCGTGCGGCGATGCCGGTCCGGGTCATGAGCGGAATGGTGCATGCCCAGTCTTGATCCGTTCGACCAAGTCGCATTACCGGCAATATCTTGATGAGAATGTTGCTATTTTGGGCTCTGCGACGTTGCTGTCAGAATTTCATGATTGTTGATCTAGTATGATGATTGCCAATGACTGGGATCTGCGTAAATTAATCTTATTCCTGAGGGATTAATCCAAAAAGAGCGTAAGGCGTCATCACAACGGGTCATTCATTCTCCTCTCAAGCCTTGGTAGAACAGAGTGCTGCCGGAGCGCCGCCTGATCGGACGTGGTTTCGCGATGAGATCGATCGATGTCTCTGACTCAAGCTCGGAATCGCTTTTATTCTGCTCGTTTTTCTTTCGGGATAGCTTGGGACGTGAGCCGGGTCCCCCGGTCTCCTGATGATCCGCCGATACGGCGTGTCCTCCCGCACGGCATGATCAGTCGTACCGAAGACGGACTGACGGATCGGGACGCGGGTTGCGGAACGATGTCGGCGAAGATTTCTGACCGTTCCGCAAAATCTTTGCTCGTCTAGGGCGTGGAGGCAAGATCGTGAGGATCATCGTCACTGGGGGCAATGGCTATGTCGGACGCGAAGTCACGCGGCGACTGATGCGCAGCCATACCGTCCGTGTGGTGGATTCGCTGCGCTACGGCACGGTCCGCTTCACCCCGGACGAGATGGCGGGCATCGACTTTCAGCGCGTCGACATCAACGAGCCGGAGGCGGTGCGCGAGGCGATCGAACCGTTCGAACCCGAGGCGGTGATCCACCTCGCGGCGATCCACTACATCCCGGAATGTGAGCAGGATCCGTCCCTGGCCGTGCGCACCAACGTGCTGGGAACACAGAACGTTCTCGCCGCATGCCCGCCGGGCTGCCGTGTCGTCTTCGCCAGCAGCGGAGCGGTCTACAAGCCGGACGACCTGCCCCATCGCGAGGACACGGCCCTGATCGAGCCGAGCGACATCTACGGCTTCAGCAAGCTCCACGGCGAGCATTACGTCCGCTACGCCGCCCGAACCCACGGCTTGTCCGCGGTGATCGTCAGGCTCTTCAACGTGATCGGTCCCGGGGAGACCAACCCGCATCTGCTGCCGGAGATCGTGGCCCAGCTCAAATCCGGCCGCACGACGATCCGTCTCGGCAACCTTTGGCCGAAGCGCGACTACATCCACGTTCAAGATGCCGCGGCGGGCTTCGTCGCCACCACGCTCAACAGCGACGTTCCCGCCAGTGAGACGGTGACCGTCAATCTCGGGACATCCTGTTCCTATTCCGTCGCGGAGATCATCGGAAAGCTCAAAGCCATCACCGGCAGCGACTTCACCCTGATCCAGGACAATACGCGGATACGGGCCGTCGACCGGCCATTTCTGGCGGCGGATAACGGTCGCATCCGCGACCTGTTCGGCTGGAGCCAAGCCTATACCATCGACGAGGCGCTCTCCAATCTCTGGCGCGATCCGGAGCTTTCGACCCAGCTCACGGAGAAATACGCATGTTCCGCGTCCTGAGCCCCCTGATCGTGCCGCCGCACATGTCGGTGAGCGGCGGTGCGCGGGCCGGTGAGCAGTTGAGCGCGGCGCTCGCGGAGCAGTGCCGGATGAGCGTGGCGAGCATGCTGAACGCCGCCGACGCTGCCGCCACCGGGCCGGAGACCGGTGTCCTGCGTGTGCCGGTCCGGACCTGGCTCCCGCCGGGGTTGCCCTGGGCCCGCCTGCCGAAGCGCTACCGCACGCTGTTCTACCGCTCCGACATCCCCGACCGCATCCGGGCCGGCGTCTACGATCTCGTCCATCTGCATAATCCGATGCCCGCCCTGGAGATGGAGCGGGTCGCCGTCGCGGCGCGCCGGGCCGGGATCCCCTACGTGGTGTCGACGCACGGCTTCAACGAAGTCGCCAATGGCCGGAGGATCTACGGGTTCGACCGGCTGCGCGGCGAGGTGTGGCGGCGACTGGTGGAACAGCCCGTCGGCCGCGTGGTGCGGGGGGCGAGCGCGGTTTTCGCCCTGTCGCCGGCGGATTTCGACATCCTGGACGGGATGGGCTACCGGGGGGCCGTCCATGTCGTGTCCAACGGTGTGACGCCGAGAGCGGCCCCCGATCCGGTTCTCGACCGAACCGTTCATCGGAAATTCGGCCTGCCCCCGCGAGACCAGAGCGGGCTGACCTGCATGTTTCTGGCCAATCACACCCCGAACAAGGGGCTGCCGATCCTTCTGCGCGCCTTCCAAGGCCTCGATTGTCCCTACACCCTGATCGTGGCGGGCGATACGCGGCCGGAGATTGACTATTCCGGGCTGCAGCCCGACCGGGCCGACCAGAGGGTGATCGTCACGGGCCATCTCGCCGATTCCGAGATCGCGCCGTTGATGCGCCGGGCCGATGTGTTCGTATTCCCGACGCTCGCCGACACCTTGCCCCTCGTCGTGCTCGAAGCGATGGCCGAGGGCGTACCCGTCCTTGCCTCGGCGGTCGGCGGAATTCCCTACCAGCTCGAGGGCGGATGCGGCGTTCTCGTTCCGCCGGGCGATGCCCCCGCCCTGGCGCAGGCGCTGATGCGCATGGCCGAGGATCCGGCACAGCTCGCCGAGATGGGCCGCCGCGCGCAGGCGCGCATCGGCACGCACTTCACCTGGGAGGCCGCGGCGGCGAATGCCCTGTCCGCCTATCAACAGGTGCTGGCGGGCCGGGTGGATCGTCCGCAGGGGCTGCGCAGCGCCGCCTGATCTGCGGCGTGCAGGCAACCTGTTCGTTGTCTTGTGCAGCGCTCGTTCGAGCGGATCTCGAATCCGCCCGTTGCTCGAGGACGGGCGGTCAGCGATTGCCGGCCGCGACGGATCCGAGACCGGGCCGGTCGCGGCCTCTGCGGTGAGGATGGAGATTATTCACCTAGGTTGACGGCAGGGGCGAGCTGTGGCTGTAGGCCCCTGTCAATCGCCCGGGAGTTGAAGTCCGTCATGTCGGAAGGGGATACGCTGGCCAAGGCACTGGCCGATGTCCGGCGGCGCATGGCCGATCTCCAGGCCGATTACGAGCGCATCGCGGCCGAACTGACGAAGCTTCGGGTGGCGGAGAAGTCGCTCGCGGCGATCGTTGAGGGCGCTTCGCTCGAGGGCGTGGCCGGATTGGCCTCGGCGGAGGCGGGTTTTTCGGCCGAACCGCAGGTCCGGGCCGGGCGCGGCGGCGGGCGGGGCAGCCGTGGTCCGCGGGCGAACTCGGCCAAGGGGCGGCTGAAGGCCCTGCTGGAGAGCGCCGGCCCGCAGGGCCTGTCGCATGCCGAGATCGCGCGGCGCCTGCCGGATGTCGCCCCGAATACGCTCAACACCTATCTCAGCGTCATGGCCAATAGCGGCGAGGCGGTACGGCGGGGCGATTTCTACTCGGCGGGCGTCACCCCCCAGGCGGACGACGGGGCGCCGGAGGACGAGGCCGACCCGCAGGCGCCGGAGGATGAGG
>NZ_NKUI01000025.1 GCF_014845115.1 Methylorubrum zatmanii
CCGCGCGCGGCCAAGGTGCCGCGTCGCGGCTCGGACCCGAAGACGGCCCGTGCCGCCGCCGCCGAGCGCGGCCGCGAGCGGGTCGGCGCGATCCAGGCGGCCGGCGAGCGCCGGGTGCTGGTGGAGCGGCTCCAGCCGACGCCGGAGACGCCGGCCCCCGAGCCGCATCGCCGGGTCCGTTTCCGCAACCAAGAGGACCGGCCCGTGCGCGGGGACGGCCCCCGCGAGGAGAGGCCGCGCCGGGAGGCGCCGGGGGGCGAGGCCCGTCCCCGCCGCCGCGAGGCCGGGGAGGCTGCATCGCCCGAGCGGCGCGGGCCGCCGCGCGAGCGCAGTGAGGGAAGGCCCCAGCGCGAGCGGAGCGAGGCACGGCCTCAGCGTGACCGCAGCGAGGCGGCCCCCCGTCGCGAGCGGTCCGCCGAGGGGCAGGCGGCCGAGCGCCGCGGTCCCCCGCGCGACCGGCCCCGCGCCGCCGAGGGAGAGCGGCCGGCTCGCGCCTTCCGGGCCGGCGATGCGCCCGAGCGTGCCGGCTTCCGCAAAGGTCCGGCCAAGGGGCCGGGCAAGGGGCCGGGCAAGGCGTTTGGCAGCAAGCCCGGCTTCAAGGACGGTCCCCGTGACGGGGCCAAGGGTGGCTTCAAGGGCGGTGGCTTCAAGGCCGGCGGTGCCCGCCCGGGCGGTCGTCCCGGGGGCAAGCCCGGCGGTGCCGGCGGGCGCCCCGGCGGCGGCAAGCCGGGGCCACGGGGCGGCGGTCGCCCGGGGCGTCCGCCGCGCGGCGAGGCCTGAGGCTTAGACCTTGCGGATCGTCGGGGGGGAATGGCGCGGGCGCCGGCTCGCCGGGCCGAAGGCGGAGGGCATCCGCCCAACTTCCGACCGGCTGCGCGAGGCGCTGTTCAACGTGCTCGCCCATGCCTACGACGATGCGGTCGAGGGCGCGGTGGTGCTCGACCTGTTCGCGGGCACCGGCGCCCTCGCCTTCGAGGCGCTGTCCCGCGGCGCGGCCCGCGCCTTCCTCGTGGATGAGGGGCGCCAAGCCGGCGCGCTGATCCGCGAGGGCATCGCCGCCCTCGGCTGCGGCGACCGCGCCCGGCTGATCCAGCGGGACGCGACCCGTCTCGGTCCCGCGCCGGACGCCGCCACCCTCGCCTTCTGCGACCCGCCTTATCGGAAAAACCTCGCCCCCGCCGCGCTCGCCGCCGCGGCAGCCGGCGGCTGGCTGAGCCCCGGCGCCCTGGTCGTCGTCGAGGAGGCGGCCGAGGCCGGCCCGGTGCTGCCGCCCGGCTTCGCGGAACTGGAGCGGCGCAGCTACGGCGAGACGGCGGTCACGTTCGGGCGGTTCGAGGGGTGAGCGCGTCGCCCTCGCGGTGAGGTTGCCCTATCTCGGTCGGGCCAAGCCCACCCGCGAAGGAGGCCCGCGCCATGGTGCTCGTTCCGCCGCTCTCCCGCCGAACCCTTCTGCGGGGCGCTGCCTCCCTGACCGGGGCAGGGCTCATGACGGGGCTCATGCCGGTCCTGCCCCGGCCCGCCCGCGCCGAAAAGGCCCTGATCACCCGGCCGATCCCCTCTTCGGGCGAGCGCATCCCGGCCATGGGCATCGGCACGTCGCGCCGCTACGAGGTCGCGATGACGCCCGAGGCCACCGCCCCCTTGCGCCAGGCGGTGGAGCGTTTCGTGGCCCTCGGCGGCCGGGTGATCGACACCGCCCCGAGCTACGGCACGGCGGAGGAGGTGCTCGGCCTCATCCTCGACGGTCTGCGCGACAAGATCTTCCTGGCCACCAAGGTCGCCGGACGCGGCCGCGAGGCGGCGCAGGCGGAGACGGAGCGCTCGTTCCAGCGCCTGCGCACCGACCGGATCGACCTGATCGCCGTGCACAATCTGGTCGATCCGGAGGCCAATCTCGCGGTCCTGCGCGCCCTCAAGGAGAAGGGCCGGATCCGCTATCTCGGCGTCACGGTCTGGCGCGACGAGCAATTCCCCGATCTCGAAGCGGTGATGAAGCGGGAAAAGCTCGATGTCGTCCAAGTGAACTACGCCCTCGACAGCCGGCTCGCGGCCGAGCGCATCCTGCCGCTCGCCGCCGAGAGGGGCGTGGCGGTGATGGTCAACGTGCCCTTCGGCCGCGACCGCCTGTTCAAGGCGGTGAAGGACAAGCCCCTGCCGGATTTCGCCGCCGAATTCGGCTGCAGGAGCTGGGCGCAGTTCTTCCTCAAATACGTCCTGGCGAACGAGGCCGTGACCTGCCCGATCCCGGGCATGGCCAAGGTGGCTTACGTCGAGGACAACCTCGCCGCCGCCAGCGGGCAGCTGCCGGACGCCGCCGAACGGCGCAAGATGGAGGCCTTCATCGATGCGGTCTGATGTTTTTGGATTGTCTCTGGGTCGGCGCGGGGCTCTGGCGCTGCTCGCCGGCACGTTCTTGTTCCCAGCCCTGCCTGCTCTCGCCCAGTCTGAAAATCCCAAGAAAATCGGGGTCGTCGGGGCCGGCCATATCGGCGGGACGCTGGGCCGGCTCT
Source organism: Methylorubrum zatmanii (assembly GCF_014845115.1). Taxonomy (GTDB): domain Bacteria; phylum Pseudomonadota; class Alphaproteobacteria; order Rhizobiales; family Beijerinckiaceae; genus Methylobacterium; species Methylobacterium zatmanii. Next base: position 2,511 of record NZ_NKUI01000025.1, read on the forward strand.
GGATCAAGGCGGGCTACGAGGTGTTCTTCTCCTCCCGCCACCCGGAGGAACTGAAGCCCCTGGTGGAGGAACTCGGGCCCAAGGCGCGGGCGGGAACCCCGGCGGAGGCGATTGCCTTCGGCCAAGCCGTGCTGATCGCGGTGCCCTACAAGGCCTATCCGGAGCTGGGCAAGGAGAATGCCGCCGCCCTCAAGGGCAAGGTGGTGATCGATGCCGGCAATGCGGTGAAGGCCCGCGACGGCGCGATCTACGACGAGGTGGAGCGCGACGGGATCGGCGCCACCTCCGCCAAGTATCTGGCCGGCGCGCGGGTGGTGCGGGCCTTCAACGCGGCCAACTACAAGGTCTTCCAGAAGAATGCCGGACGGCCCGAGCCGCGCATGGCGGTGCCGATCGCCGGAGACGACCACAGGGCGGTGGAGACCGCCCGCACCCTGGTCTCGGATGCGGGCTTCGACCCCGTGGTGGTGGGCGAGCTGAAGGCGGCCGATCGCTTCGCCATGGGCTCGCCCGGCTTCGGGCACGACGTGCCGGCGCCGGAATTGAAGGAGAAGCTCGGGGTGAAGCCTTGAGCGAGGCCCCGGCCTCGTCTCTCTCCGGCCGCCTCGCCCGCCTCGTCGATGTGAGGCCGGGCGAGGGCCCGGCTCTGGCCTGGTCCTGGGCCTACATCTTCGCGCTGCTGGCGAGCTACTACATGCTGCGCCCGATCCGCGATCAGATGGGCGTGGCGGGGGGGCTGGACAACCTGCCCTGGCTGTTCCTGGCCACCCTCGTCGGGATGCTGGCGCTGAACCTGCCCTTCGCGTGGCTGGTGAAGCGCCTGCCGCGCGCCCGCTTCGTGCCCCTCACCTACCGCTTCTTCATCCTCAACATCCTGATTTTTTCCGGCCTGATCGCGCTCGCGGAGGGAGAAACGGCGGTCTGGGTCGGCCGGGCCTTCTTCGTCTGGCTCTCGATCTTCAACCTGTTCGTGGTCTCGATCTTCTGGGCCACGGTGGTGGACGTGTTCTCGACCGAGCAGGGCAAGCGCCTGTTCGGCTTCATCGCGGCGGGCGCGACCCTCGGCGCCATCTGCGGCTCGGCGGTGACGGCGACGCTGGCGCGCGACGTGCCGACCTGGGCGCTCCTCCTGGCCGCCGCCCTGCTCCTGGAGGTGGCGGTCTTCGCCATGCGGGGCCTCGCTCGCCTGATCGGGCGGCTGCACGCGGTGCCGGAGGAATCCCGCGCGGGCGAGATTATCGGCGGCGACGTGTGGGCCGGCATCCGGCGCACGCTCGCCTCGCCCTATCTCCTCAACATCGCGCTGTTCCTGGCCCTGTTCTCGATCACCGCGACCTTCCTGTATTTCGAGCAGGCGGCGGTGGCCGAGCGGAGCTTTTCCGGCCGGGGCGAACGGACCGCCTTCTTCGCCAGCGTCGATCTCGCGGTGAACCTGCTAACCCTCGGGGTACAGCTCTTCCTCACCGGCCGCATCACCCGGTGGCTCGGCGTCGGCGTGACGCTCGCGCTGCTGCCGGCGGCGAGCGTCGTCGGCTTCGCCGCCCTGGCCATGTCGCCGACGGTGGCCTCGGTGGTGGTGATCTACGTCCTGCGGCGGGCCGGCAACTTCGCCATCGCCCGGCCGGTCCGCGAGGTGCTGTTCACGGTGGTGCCGCGCGAGGACCGCTACAAGGCCAAGAGCTTCATCGACACCGTGGTCTACCGCCTCGGCGACCAGCTCGGTGCGTGGTCCTATACCGGGCTCGCGGCTCTGGGCTTCGGCGGCCATGCGGCGGCGATCGTGGCGGTGCCGCTCTCGGCGGCATGGCTCGTCAACGCCCTCTGGCTCGGCCGGGCGCAGGCGCGGCGGCAGGGCGAGACGCGAGTGGAGGAGATCGCGGCGCCGATTCCGCCACGGACAAGCTGAGGCGCATCGTTGCAAAGGTTATTTTCAGATCAGGGCAGTCCCGTCCGGACGATTGTAACGGTCTGATTCGGCCGGGACGTGCGGCGATGCGGCATCGCCGCGCGCGCGTGTTTCCGGGCACAATCGGACATAGAACAGAAACATCGGCCGTGCTGTCATCACGCGCCTTCACCTCCCCCGCTTCTCCGCCAGGCTCACTGGGACTCCATGGGACTCGTCCAGTACGCCCTCAAGTTCCGCATCACGACCTACGTCCTCGCGGTGCTGATGCTGCTCGGCGGAGCGGGCGCGATCGTCGTGACGCCGAAGGACGTGCTGCCCGCCGTCGATATCCCCGTCGTCGTCGTGGTCTGGACCTATACGGGCCTGTCCGCGCCGGAGATGGAGAAGCGGATCACGACCTATTCCGAGTTCGGAATCTCCAACAACGTCAACAACATCGCACGCATGGAATCGACGAGCCTGCAGGGCACGTCGGTGATGAAGATCTATTTCGACCCGACCGTCAGCATCGATCTCGCCATCGCCCAGGTCGTCTCCTCGACGAACTCGATCCGCGCGCTGATGCCGCCGGGGGTGCAGCCGCCCGTCATCGTGCGCTTCTCCGCCTCCTCGGTGCCGGTGATCCAGCTCGCCCTGACCTCGGCCAAGGACAGCCTCAACAAGGTCTACGACTACGCCCAGTACCGCATCCGCCAGCGCCTGACCCAGGTGCCGGGCTCGACCCTGCCCTCCCCCTTCGGCGGCGCGCCGCGTCAGGTGATGGTCGATCTCGATCTGCACGCGCTCCAGGCGCTCGGCATCACCCCGCTGGAGGTCACCAACGCGGTGACCTCGCAGAACCTGACCATCCCCTCCGGCCTCGCCAAGATCGGCGAGCAGCAATACCCGGTGCAGATGAACGCGACGCCGAACGCGATCGCGGCCCTGAACGAGGTCCCGATCAAGGTGGTCAATGGCCAGCCGGTGCTGGTGCGTGACGTGGCCTATGTCCGCGATGGCGGCCCGCCGCAGGTCAACGTCGTGCGCGCCGACGGTGCCGCCTCGGTCCTGATGCGGGTGCTCAAGAACGGCACCGCCTCGACGCTGGACGTCGTCAACAACGTCAAGGCGGCCCTCCCCGATATCCGCGCGGCGGCGCCCGAGGGCATGGAGATCAAGCCGCTCTTCGACCAGTCGGTGTTCGTCTCGAACGCCATCGAGGGCGTCTGGCACGAAGCCGTCATCGCCGCCGCCCTGACGGGGCTGACCATCCTGCTGTTCCTCGGCTCATGGCGCTCGACCCTGATCGTGCTGGTCTCGATCCCCCTGTGCCTGATGACCTCGCTGGCGCTGCTCGCCGCGCTCGGCCACACCATCAACGTGATGACGCTGGGCGGTCTCGCCCTCGCGGTCGGCATCCTCGTCGACGACGTGACGGTGGCGATCGAGAACACCTATCGGCTGTTCGAGGAGGGCAAGCCGTTCCGCAACGCCGTGGTCGAGGGCGCGGCGGGCATCGCCAAGCCGGCCCTGATCTCGACACTCTCGATCTGCGCCGCCTTCGTCTCGGTCTTCGCCCTGACCGACATCCCAAAGTACCTGTTCACGCCGCAGGCGCTCGCGGTCGTGTTCGCGATGCTGACCTCGTATCTCCTCACCCGCACCCTGGTGCCGGTGCTGATCGACGTGCTGGTCGCCCGCGAATACCGGCAGCATCAGGCGGCCGAGGGGGATGCGCCGCGTCGCGGCCGGATCGAGCGGGCGTTTGTCTGGCTGCTCTCACCGCTGTTCCGGCTGGCCGGCGCCTTCCGCCGCGGCTTCGAGGCCCGCTTCGCCCGCTTCCACCGGGGCTATGTCGGGCTGCTCCACGCGGTTCTGCATCATCGCATCGCGACGCTCGGCCTCGTCGGCCTGCTCTTCGCCGGCACGGGCGGGCTGTTCGTCTTCACCGGCCAGGACTATTTTCCGCAGGTCGAATCGAGCCAGTTGACGCTGCATCTGCGCACCCGCCCCGGCATGCGGATCGAGACCGCCGAGCAGGTCTTCGCCGAGGTCGAGACGGTGGTGCGCGAGGTGATCCCCGAGGGCGAGATCGACCAGATCCTCGACAATATCGGCATCCCGTCGAACAACTACAATTTCGCCTTCTCCGACGGCTCGTTCGTGTCCACCAACGACGGGCAGATGCTGATCGACCTGAAGGACGAGCACGGCTCGATCGCCGAGTATCAGCGGCGCCTGCGCGAACGCTTGCGCGCGCGCTTCCCCGACATGATCGCCTATTTCCAGCCCTCCGACATCATCACGCAGATCCTCAATTTCGGGGTGATCGCGCAGATCGACGTGCAGGTTTCCGGGCGCAACACGGTCAAGGATCTGGAGGTCGCCCGCCGCATCGAGGCGCGGCTGAAGGAGACCGCCGGCCTCGTCGACGTGCATCTGCACCAGATCGTCGACGCGCCGCAATTCTTCGTCGAGGTCGACCGGCGGCTGGCCGCCGAACTCGGCCTGACCCAGAGCCAAGTGGCCCAGAGCCTCAACGTGTCCCTGTCGGGCTCCTTCCAGGTCAACCCGAACTTCTGGACCGATCCGAAGACCGGCATCCCCTACCAGCTCTGGGTCCAGACGCCGGAATACCGCAACGACTCGCTCACCGCGCTCCAGAACACGCCGCTTTTCGCCCGGGCGAGCGCGGGCAGCGGTAATAACGGGCCCGGCGCGCTGACGCTTCTGTCCAGCATCAGCACCATCACCCGCCAGCCGACGCAAACGGTGATCAACCACGTCAACACGCAGCCGACCTTCAACATCTACGCGGCGGTGCAGGACCGCGACCTCGGCGCCATCGCCCGCGACATCGACCGGATCGTGCAGGAGGAGCAGACGGCGCTGCCGGCTCCCGACAAGATCACCGTGCGCGGGCAGATCGAGAACATGCGCGCCGCCTTCTTCCGGTTGGAAATCGGCCTCGGCATCGCGCTGATCGCGGTCTACCTGCTGATGGCGGTCAATTATCAGAGCTGGGGCGACCCCTTCGTGGTGCTGGCGGCCCTGCCCGTCGCCTTCTGCGGCATCGTCGCCAGCCTGTTCATCACCGGCACCACCTTCTCGATTCCCTCGCTGTTCGGGGCGATCATGTCGGTGGGCATCGCCAGCGCCAACTCGATCCTGCTCGTGACCTTCGCCAAGGAACACCGGGAGGCCACCGGCTGCTCGGCCTATGAGGCCGCCATCGCGGCGGGCGAGACGCGCCTGCGGCCGGTGCTGATGACCGCGAGCGCGATGTTCCTCGGTCTGGTGCCGATGGCGCTCGGCACCGGCGAGGGCGGAGAGCAGAACGCGGCCCTCGCCCGCGCCGTGATGGGCGGCATCGCCCTGGGCACGCCCTCGACGCTCCTGTTCGTGCCGTTCCTCTACAGCCTGCTGCGGCGGGGCGAGGCCAAGCCGCTCGAGGATTATGTCTGACAATGCCCGCCCCACACGACCGGAGGAATGGCCCGTGACCGAGGGCGAGGACAGGACAATTCCGCCGCCGCCGGGCAAGGGCGGCTTCGTGCTGGCCGGGCTGATCGCCCTCGGGCTTCTGGCCTATGGCGGCTATGGCCATTGGCAGCGGGCGGCCCGGGCCGAGGAGACACGGACCAAGCAGATCGAGTTCGTGCCCAAGGTCCGGACCGAGGAGGCCAAGCGCCTCGACGGGCCGATCGAACTGACCCTGCCGGGCCAGACCGAGCCCTTCGCCACGGCGCGGATCTATGCCCGCGCCACCGGCTACATCGCCGAGCGGCACGTCGATATCGGCGCGCGGGTGAAGACCGGCGACGTGCTCCTGCGCATCGCCGCCCCCGATCTCGACCAGCAGCTCGCCCAGGCCGAGGCGCAGCTCGGCCAGTTGGAGGCGCAGCTGCTGCGGGCCAGGGCCATGGTGGATCAGGCGCGGGCCAACGTGAACCTCGCCCAGGTCACCAATTCCCGCACCTCGACGCTGGCCGGCCAGGGCTGGGCCTCGAAGCAGAACGCCGACAACACCCAGGCGGGCGTGCTCTCGCAGCAGGCGAGCCTCGCCTCGGCGGAGGCCGACGTGAAGGTGGCGCAGGCCAACATCAAGGCGCAGCAGGCGACCGTGGGCCGCCTCAAGGCGCTCACCGGCTTCGAGATCGTCACCGCGCCGTTCGACGGCGTGATCACCACCCGCAACGTCGATGTCGGCGATCTCGTCCAGGCCGATGCCGGCTCCGGCTCGCCGCTCCTGTCGATGGACCGGGACGACGTTTTGCGCATCTCGGTCAACGTGCCGCAGAACGCGGCGGTCGGCGTGCAGCCCGGCATCGCCGCGACCATCAAGGTTCCGCAGATGCCCGACCGCAGCTTCTCCGGCGAGGTCGAGCGCAGCTCGGTCGCCCTGCTGGCCTCCTCGCGGACCCTCACCACGCAGGTCGATGTGCCGAACCCCGAGCGGACCTTGAGGCCGGGCCTGTTCGTCTACGTGACGCTGGCGATTCCGCGCACCGGCGGCGCGACCGTGGCGGTGCCGGCGGAAGCCCTGGTGTTCAACCAATCCGGCACCCGCGTCGCGGTCGCCCGCGCCGACGACCGCGTGACCTGGGCCGACGTCCACGTCGTCCGCGACAAGGGCAATGTGGTGGAGGTGGACAAGGGGCTGTCCGGGGGCGAGCGCCTCGTGCTCAGCCCGCCGGCCGATCTCAAGGAGGGCGGGCGCATCGCGCCGCAGGCGCCGAAATCCGACAAGCCGATGCAGGCCGCCCAGCGTTAGGATTTATCGCGCGGCGCCGATCCGATCCTTCGAGGCCCGCTGACGCGGGCACCTCAGGATGAGGGGAGCGGGATGGGATCGACGCTCGCGCAAGCCATTGGACTGATCGGCAGGTTGCGCGGGCCGTCCCGCTCGGCTCAGATCCCACCCGGAAACGCACCCCAAGAGAACGCACCCCAAGAGAAGGCATTCGTCATGAGCGATCTCACAACGCTGCGCAGCCTGTCCGGGCTGCCGCCGGAACCCGCCGCCCTCACCGGCTCTGCCCTGGTGATGATCGACCTGCAGAACACCTATCGCGAGGGCGTGATGCGGCTGGAGGGCGTCGAGCCGGCGATCCGCGAGGCCAAGGCCCTGCTGGAGCGGGCGCGGGCGGCGGGCATCCCGGTCTTCCACGTGCGCCACGATGCCGGGCCGGGCTCGCCCTACGACGTCACCGCGCCGATTGGCCAGATCAGCGACGAGGTCGCCCCGCGCGCGGGCGAACCCATCATTACCAAGGGCTATCCGAGTTCCTTCGTCGGCACCGACCTTCAGGCGCAACTGGAGACGGCGGGCGTCAAGGACGTGATCCTGGCGGGCTTCATGACCCATATGTGCGTGAACTCGACCGCGCGGAGCGCCTTCAGTCTCGGCTTCCGCCCGACCGTGGTTGCCGCGGCCACCGCCACCCGCGCCCTGCCGGGGCCGGATGGCACGACCATCCCGGCCGCCGCGCTCCAGGCCGCGAGCCTCGCCGCCTTGGGCGACCTGTTCGCCGTCGTGGCGCCGGACGCGGCCGCGATCCGGGGGTAGGTCTCCCGCAGAGGGAAAAGGGGGGGAGAGAGGGATGGGCGCCCGTCTTCAAACCCCCGCCACCAGCCGCAAAAAGTGGCCGTCGGGGTCGCGCAGTGTCGCCGCGGCCTGCTCACCTTGCGTGGCCGGCGGCGCGACCACGTGGGCGGACAGGGCCGCGCAGGCCGCTTCCAGCGCGGCTCGGTCGCGCATCGCCAGGACGAGGCGGGTCGCCGCCGCATCGGTCGGGCTGGGCAGGGGCGCCGTGCGGTCGAAGGAACCGCGCAAGGGGCCACGATAGCACAGCAATTCGATATGCGGCGCCCCCTGCCCCGGCAGGACCAGGCCGGTCACGGCGAGGTCCGGGTCGGCGATCCCGTCGAGCCGGGCCTGCTCGGGGCCGTGATTGTGCGAGCCCGTCGCCGCCCGGTAGCCGAGGCGGGCGTAGAAGCGCCGGCTCGCCTCGGTGTCGGCCACCGAGATCGCGGAATGGTCGATGCCGAGGAACGGGCCGCCCGCCCTGCCCTGCCACAATGCCGGCACCCTCCCCGCAGGAAAAGCCAGGAACTCCAGCGGATGGCCTTCGGGGTCGCGGAACTTGAAGGCGGTGACGCCGCCGGAGGCGTCCGGCAGGCGCTGCGGACCGCCCTCCGTGATCGGCTGCCAGCCCGTCTGCGCCGACAGCCGGGCGACAGCGGCCTCCATGTCGGAGACGATGATCGCGCAATGCTGGAACAGCGGGCTCCAGCCCGGCACGTCGCCGAGAGCGGCCGCGCCCGCAGGCGAGAAACCGACGAGTTCCACCACCTCCTCGCCAAGCCGCAGGGTCACGACCCGCGCCCCCTCCACCGGCCGCCCGGCCAGGATCGAGGCGGCGGGCGCCCCGAGTTCCGCCGTGCCGGTCCGCGTGAAGCCCAAAGCTGTCTCGTAGAAGCCGGCGAGCCGATCCGGAGCGGCGCTGACGAGGCCGATCCGGGCAAGCTGCCAGACGAGGGGAGGCTGCGCGCTCACGGCCACTGCACCCCGCGCCGGTTGAGGAAGATCGAATACAGCGTGTGCGATCCGCCGATGAACAGGCGGTTCTTGGCCGGCCCGCCGAAGGTCAGGTTCGAGACCCGGTACGGGATCAGGATCTTGCCGAGCAGCCGGCCCTCCGGGCTGATGCAGTGGACGCCGTCCGCCGCGCTCGACCAGATGTTGCCGTCCTCGTCGATCCGCATCCCGTCGCAATAGCCCGGCGCGATCTTGTAGAAATCCGAGCCGTTCGCGAGCGTGCCGTCGGCGGCGACGTCGAAGACGCGGATGACCTGGCGCGGATCGGGCTTGGTCTGGTCGCCGGTCTCGGCGACGTAGAGGCGGCGCTCGTCGGGGGAGAAGGCGAGCCCGTTCGGTCCGTCGAAATCGCCCGAGGCGATCCGCACTTCCCCGCTGTCGGGATCGAGCCGGTAGAGCGCGGGCGGCTGCTCGGAGGTCTGGCGCCCGCCCTCGTAATCGTTGGCGATGCCGTAGACCGGGTCCGAGAACCAGATCGAGCCATCGGACTTTACGACCACGTCGTTGGGGGAATTCAACCGCTTGCCGGCATGGTGCGTCACCAGCGTGGTGACGCGGCCGTCAGGCTCGGTGCGGGTCAGGCAGCGGTCGCGATGCGAGCAGGCGATCAGCCGCCCCTGCCGGTCGCGGGTCTGGCCGTTGGCGTAATTCGACGGGCTCCGGTAGACCGAGAAGCCCTGGCCCTCGATCCAGCGCATGGTGCGGTTGCGCGGCAGGTCCTGGAACAGCAGGCAATCGGCGTCGCCCATCCAGACCGGCCCCTCGATCCAGCGGAAGCCGGAGCCGAGTTCCTCCAGGGGCGCGTTGCCGAGGAGGTAGCCCGCGAAGCGCAGATCGTGGATCTCGAAGCCGTCCATCACACACCACCCGTCACTTGAACCGGCAGGCGGCGCCGACGGTGGGCGGGGAATCGAACTGCACGATCATCAGCACGGCGGGCTCATCGCCGACGGTGCCGGAGAGGTGACCCTTCCGGCCGTCGCGCTCCTGCGTGTTCTGGTCCTCGCCGAAGGAGATCTCCCCCGGTCCCATCTCGACCCGCGAGCCGTCCATCGCCTCGACGAACCAGCGGCCGGAGAGCGGGACGATCCATTGCGGCTTGGGGTTCTCGTGCCATTGCCCGACCCAGCCGACCGGCTGCACGGTGACGAAGACGGTGGCGCCCTCATGCGTCTTGGCGCCCTGCCATTGCGGGTCGGCGGGCGGGCTCATCGACTTCTTCTGGAACTCGGTCATGGCGCAGCGGGTGTGACGGCTCACGCCGTCGGCGTCGGTCCACAGGTGCCAGTAGGGCACGGAAGGGGTCGCGTCGTCGCTCATGGGCGGGCCTCGCGGGTGGCGGAATAGGGATGGGTGGAGGAGAGAGGATCGGCCAGGAAGCCCTGCACGCTCGACGCGCCCGTCCCGAAGGTGATGAGGAGGAAGCCGCCGGCCAGCGCGAAGTTCTTGAGGAAGTCCCAGAACAGCGCGCGGCCCTCGCCGCCGGCCCAGAAATCGCCGGGCTTCCAGAACTGCTTCCAGAGGAGCGCGGTGACGCCGCAATAGCCGGCCATCACGAAGGCGGCGGCCCGGTCGCAGAAGCCGGTGAGGATGCACAGCGACATCCCGATCTCGACGCAGACCCCGATCAGGATCAGCGTCACGGCCGGCGCGGTGGCATGCACCGCCTCGCGCGCCTGCCCCACGGCGCCGCGGAAGTTGAAGATCTTGTCCGCCGCGCTGAAGGGCAGGAACAGCAGCACCAGCAGCAGCCGCACCCCGAAGGCGATCACGATGTCGAGGGTGGCCATGAACCGAATGCCCGCCGGAATGCGTTGTCGCTGCGCTGCGGGAAAGACGCGAGCCGGCCGAAGGTTGCAGGCGCGCCGTCCCGCTGCGGCGGAAGCGGAGCGGTCGAGATGAGCGAGCGGCATTACGACGTGGTCATCGTCGGGTCCGGTCCCGGCGGCGGCACCATGGCCTGGCGCCTCGCGCAGACCGGCAAAAGGGTGCTGCTCCTGGAGCGGGGCGGCTACCTCCCCCGCGAGCGCGAGAACTGGGATTCTCAGGCCGTCTTCGTCGATGCCCGCTATCAGGCGCCCGAGACGTGGTACGGCGCCGACGGGCGCGATTTCCACCCCGGCCTGCACTACTGCGTCGGCGGCAACAGCAAGGTCTACGGCGCGGTGCTGCTGCGCCTGCGCGAGCGCGATTTCTTTGAAGTCCGCCATCCCGACGGGATCTCGCCGGAATGGCCGCTGAAATACGACGTGTTCGAGCCGTATTACCAAGCCGCCGAAGAACTCTTTCACGTCCACGGCCTGCGCGGCGAAGACCCGACCGAGCCGCCCTCGCACAAGCCCTACGCCTATCCGCCGGTCAGCCATGAGCCACGCATCCAGGAACTGTTCGACGGGCTCAAGCGCGAGGGGCACCACCCCTTCCACCTGCCGGTCGGCGTGCTGCTCGACGAGCGCGACGGCAAGCCCCTGCCCCACTCTCCTTGCATCCGCTGCGACGCCTTCGACGGCTATCCCTGCCTCACCAACGGCAAGGCGGACGCGCAGGTGATCTGCGTCGACCCGGCGCTGAAAGAACATCCCAACCTGACCCTGATGACGGAAGCCTACGTCGAGCGGCTGACGACCGATCCGACGGGCCGCACCGTCACCGGCGTCGAGGTGAAGCGCGGCGAGCGGACCGAGACGTTCTCCGGCGATATCGTCGTGGTGGCCTGCGGCGCCCTCTCCTCGGCGCTGCTGATGCTGCGTTCAACGAGCGACGCGCATCCGAACGGATTGGCCAACGCTTCGGGCTTGGTCGGGCGCAACTACATGCGCCACAACAACGCGACGGTGCTGGCGATCTCGAAGACGCCGAACCCGACCAAGTTCCAGAAGACGCTGGGCCTCAACGACTTCTATTTCGGCTCGGACGAGTGGGGCTTTCCCCTCGGCCATATCCAGATGGTCGGCAAGTCGGACGGGGTGCAGATCCACGGCGAGGGTCTGCCCGGCTTCCTGCAATGGTTCCCCGAGAAGCCGTTCGACTGGATCGCCCGGCACTCGCTGGATTTCTGGCTGACCTCGGAGGACCTGCCGCTGGCTCACAACCGCATCTTCTACGAGGGCGGCAAGGTCCGGCTCGACCTGACCGAGACCAACATGGAAGGCCATCACCGGCTGAAGGCGAAGCTGCGCGATCTCTGCGGCCGGCTCGACATGCATCCGCACTTGTTCGACCGCTCGCTCTATCTCGGCAAGGACGTGCCGATCGGCGGCACCGCGCACCAGGCCGGCACTTTGCGCTTCGGTGAGGATCCGGAATCCTCGGTGCTCGACCTCGATTGCCGGGCGCACGGGATCGACAACCTCTACGTCACCGATGCGAGCTTCTTTCCCTCGATCGGTGCCGTGAACCCGACACTGACCATCATCGCCAACGCCCTGCGCGTCGGCGACCGGCTCGCGGAGCGGCTGGGGTGAGACGCTTCAGAGCGCCTCACACAACTCCCGGGGACGCACCGGTTCCCCTCTGGCCGCGACGGCGCAGCGGGCGTTTCGTGAGAGGCATTCAGGCGGCGCGGGCGCGGGGCTGCGCGGCGTCGTCCGCTGGCTGCGCTCCGAACAGGCGCTGATAGAGGGCGGCGGGGCTGTGGCTGCGGCCTTCCGAGTCGACGATGCGGACATCCGCCAGCCCCGCCGTCATCAGGGACAGGCCCTGTTCCAGGGCGCTCATCATCGAGCCGTGCTGCCAGGAATAGGTGTGCGAGGCGGTGCCGGCGTTGACGGTGAAACTCACGGAACACATTCCCGATGCTGGCGCCGGCCGCCGGTCTGCGGTCGAGCGTGTCCTTTAAGGTTCGGCCCCGTGGCCGGGTTCCGTAAAACTTGATGCTTAATATTGGTTCTTGGTTGACGAATTCTTTGCGGAATCTGCTCCTTTCCGTGGCGAAACCGCGGGCGGCCGATGGCGGTACGAAGGCAGGGGCGCCATCGGCGCCGCGCAGGTCCGGTGCCCGTTCGGCCCATTGCCGGACCCTGGGCGGAGCCTAAGACAGACCCGAAGGGGCGAGACGGCCGCCTTCCGGCGGCGACAGCGGAGTGACTCCATGGAATACCGGCAGTTCGGACGCTCGGGCCTCAAGGTGCCGGTGCTCAGCCTGGGCGCGGCCACTTTCGGCGGCACCGACGCGTTCTTCAAGAACTGGGGCAGCACCGACGTGGCGGAGGCGAGCCGCCTCATTGACCTCTGCCTCGATGCGGGCGTCAATTTCATCGACACCGCCGACATCTATTCGAGCGGGGATTCCGAGAAGATCCTCGGCGAGGCGATCAAGGGGCGCCGCGACCGGCTCCTGATCTCCACCAAGGCGACCTTCCGGGCCGGCGAGGACGTCAACGCGGTCGGCTCGTCGCGCCATCACCTGATCCGCGCCTGCGAGGCGAGCCTGAAGCGGCTCCAGACCGACCATATCGACGTCTATTTCATGCACGGCTTCGACGCGCTCACCCCGGTCGAGGAGACCCTGCGGGCGCTGGACGACCTCACCCGCGCCGGCAAGATCGGCTATATCGGCGCCTCGAACTTCTCCGGCTGGCAGTTGATGAAGGCGCTGGCGACCTCGGAGAAATACGGGCTCGCCCGCTACGTCGTCTATCAGGGCTATTACTCGCTGATCGGCCGCCACTACGAGTGGGAGCTGATGCCGCTCGGCCTCGACCAGGGCGTCGGTCTGATGGTGTGGAGCCCGCTGGGCTGGGGCCGCCTCACCGGCAAGATCCGGCGGGGCCAGGCGGCCTCGGGCGGACGCCTGGCCACGGCGGGCGGTGCCGAGGGCGGGCCGACCGTCTCCGACGATTATCTCTACGGCGTGGTCGATGCCCTCGACGCGGTCGCCGCCGAGACCGGCAAGACCGTGCCGCAGGTGGCGCTGAACTGGCTGCTGACCCGGCCGACCGTGTGCAACATCGTCATCGGCGCCCGCACCGAGGAGCAGCTGAAGCAGAATCTCGGCGCGGTCGGCTGGTCGCTGAGCCAGGACCAGATCGCCCGCCTCGATGCGGCGAGCCGGGAACACCCGATCTATCCCTATTGGCACCAGACCGGCTTCGACGAGCGCAATCCGAAGCCGACGGCGTGGTGAGGCCGGCGCGTCCGACCCGCACCGTCATACTAGGTCCGTTTGCCAGATCCGTTTGATCCCTTCGGGATGGCGGATCTGGGCTTCGCTCAGGCGCAGCGCGGGCTTGCCGAGACGGGAACCGCTTCGATCGAGCGGTTCCCGTCTCACAGGCTGATCTCGGGGCCGTGCTTGTCGCCGTCATCCGGCACGGGCCCGGCCTCGCCCTGCCAGGGCAGGCTCTGCCAGGGCGGCTGGCCCGCGCGGGCCTCGTATTCCTCCAGCGGGAGCGAGGCCTCGCCGCCCTCCGCGTCCCGGACCCGGACATGGCTCGGGCGCGGCTGCTTCGGCGGGCAGAGGAAGAGGCCCTTGAACGAGGTCGCCATCCCTCAAACCCCTTCCGGTTTCTCGCCCTGGGGCGAGCGGTGCTCGTGGGCGGGCCGCGTCCGCAGATAGCCCTTGAAGCGCAGATATTCCGCGACGATCTCGCAGATCGCCCGGTCGCGCGGCAGCCGCTCGACGGCGCAATGCTCGTCGAGGGCGGCCACGACCTCCGGCGGGAAGGTCAGGATGCCGGCCAGTTTCGGGGGGCCTGAGTCTTCGCTCATCGTCGATCGTCCTCCTCGTGCCAGCACTTGATTTGCCAGGGTCTATGTGACCGAGGCCTGTCCGATGATCCAACCCACGCCCTCATCCCGAGGTGCGAACGTCCGTGAGCCTCGAAGAAGGATTCCAGAGAGCGCAAGAGACGTCCGGATCCCTCCTTCGAGGCCTGCGCTGCGCTCCGGCACCTCGGAATGAGGTCACGGGTGGGAGAAAAATCGGCCGCCCATGCGCGATGCGGCGCTTGCGCGCCAAACAGCTCTCAAACGCCCGCACCGACGGGCGGCGCCCCCCGTTCGGGCGTCGGAACCACGCCGATTCCGTCGGGATCGCCGGGATGGGTCGCGCCCAGGCGCCGCAGCAGGGCTTCGTAGGTCTGCGCCGCCGGGGATTCTCCCTGGAGTTCGCGGGTATCGGCCAGCAGCCGCCGGACATCCTCCACGAACAGGTCGCGCGCCCGGCCGCCCCCGGGGCTCGCCTCGAACAGCCGGGCCAGCGCCAGTTCGAACACGGCCACGAGCAGGCCGAGCTGCTCGGTCTCGTCCGCCATCGCTGCCCTCCGCTCCGTCGCGCCCGACATTGCGCCCAATCAGCGCCGAGGCTTGAACGCTCAGGAGCGGCCGGCGTTTCCGTTGGACTCACCCGATCAGCGGCGTGCAGACCGTTCGGCCCTGCTCCGGCAGCGGCACCACCGCGACCTCGACACCGTAGAGCAGCCGCAGGCTGTCCGGCGTCACGGTCTCCGCCGGAGGGCCCAGCGCGACGAGCCGGCCGCCATGCAGCAGCGCGACCCGGTCGGCGCAGAGGAAGGCGTGGCCCGGATCGTGGGTGGAGAGCACCACGGCGATGCCGAGATCCGACAGACGCCGGATCTGGGAGAGGACCCGCGCCTGATTGCCGAAATCGAGGCTGGCGGTCGGCTCGTCCATCACCAGGAGACGCGGCTCGCCCGCGAGGGCCCGGGCGATCAGGGCGAGCTGGCGCTCGCCGCCGCTGATCTCGGTATAGATCCGCTCCGCCAGATGCCCGATGCCCAAGGCGGCGAGCGCCCGCTCCGCCGCCGCCCGGTCGGCCGGGCCGGGGCTGGCGAAGGCGGAGAGTCGGCTCGCCCGTCCCATCAGCACCACGTCGCGCACGCTGAAGGGAAAGAGGGCGGCATGTGCCTGCGGCACGTAGGCGATCGCCTGCGCGATCGCGCGGCGCGGCAGGGTGGCGAGGTCGGTGCCGTCGAGGAGGACCCGGCCCGCGAGCGGCCGCAACAGCCCGAGCAGGGTCTTGAACAGGGTGGTCTTGCCGCCGCCATTCGGCCCGAGCAGGCAGAGCGCCTCGCCGGGCTCCAATGTCAGGGTGAGGCCTGTTCCGACCGCGCGGGCGCCGTATCCGAAGGCGAGGTCGCGGATGTCCAGCATCAGGCCCAGCCCCGCCTGCTCGTGGCCAGCAGCCAGAGGAAGAACGGCGCCCCGACCAGCGCGGTGAGGATGCCCAGCGGCACCTCGATGCTGGCCACCGTGCGGGCCAGGAGATCGACCGCCGTGAGATAGGCCGCTCCCAGCAGCAGCGAGGCCGGCAGCAGGCGGCGGAAATCCGGCCCGACCAGCAGGCGGGCGACGTGCGGCACGATCAGCCCGACCCAGCCGATCACCCCCGTCACCGAGACGGCGGCGGCGGTGACCAGGGTCGCGCCGGCCACCAGCACCGGGCGGATCCGGCGCGTCTCGACCCCCAGGGCGCGGGCCTCCTCGTCGCCGAGGCTCATCAGGTTCATGCGCCAGCGCAGCAGCACCAGGGGCGCGAGCCCGAGCCCCATCGCCGGCAGGATCGCGCCGAGATCGCCGGGGGTGGCCGAGGCGAGGCTGCCGAGCAGCCAGAAGGTGATGGCGGGCAATTGGTTGTAGGGGTCGGCGAGCACCTTCAAGAGCGAGATGGCGGCCCCGAGCAGCGCCCCGACGGCGACGCCCGCGAGCACCAGGGTCAGCACCGGATCGTGCCGGCGCACCGCGAAGCCGATGGCGTAGACCGTGCCGACCGCGGCCAGTCCCCCGGCGAAGGCGAGCCCCTGGATCGCCGCCACCGGCAGGGACAGGACGATGCCGAGCACCGCCCCGAGGCTCGCCCCCGCCGAGACACCCAGGATATCCGGCGAGACCAGGGGGTTGCGGAACAGCCCCTGATAGGTCGCCCCCGCCGCCGCCAGCCCGGCCCCGACCACCAGCGCCCCGAGCACCCGCGGCAGGCGCACCTGCAGCACCACGGTCTGCATCGTCGGATCGAGCGCGGCCGAGGTGCCGAAGAGCTTGGTGCCGAGGAGTTTGGCGGCGAGGATCGACACCACGTCGGCGAGGGGCACGGGGTATCGGCCGATGCCGAGGGAGACCAGCACGAGGAGGAGCAGGGCGGCGGGGGCCAGCACCCCGAGCCCGAGCCCGCGCAGCCGCGTCCGGGCGGGCGCGGCGACGCGCGCGCTGTCGCTCACCGGGTCGGCCCCGGCCCGGCGGCCTCGCGCAGCAGCCGGTCGAGCTGCGCCGGTTCCAGCTCCACCCGGTAGAAGCGCCGATAGAAGTCGCGCACCGCGTCCCCGAGCGTTTGCGAGAAGCGCTCGGGGAAGAACAGGCCGGCGAGCCAGCGCAGGCCGATCAGGCGGTTGACGCCCGGCGGCGCGTCGATCCAGCCGAAGGGCAGCGTCGGCGCGGTGTGGACGCGGCCCTCGCGCACGGCCTTCAGCCCGCTCCAGAACGGATCGGCGGCGGCGGCCTTGGGAAAGCCGGGATCGAGGGCGATGACGATGTCCGGGTTCCAGACCAGGACCTGCTCGGGCGAGACGGAGGCGAGCCCCCCGGCGCCGGCCGCCGCCACGTTGCGCCCGCCCGCGGCCTCGATGATCTCGGTGTTGATCGAGCCGGCCAGGCCCGTCTCCAACCCGCGCGGGCCGCGCCCGTAATAGACCCGCGGGCGCTTCTCCTCCGGCACGGCGGCGACCGCCTCCGCCACCGCCTTGAGGATCCTGTCCGCTTCCCCTGCCAGCGCCTCCGCCTCGGTCTCCGCCCCGATGAGGGCGCCGAGGCTCCGGTAGGTCTCCGGCGTGTTCTTGAAGCTGCCGTCGAGCAGCAGATAGGGAATGCCGGTCTGGGCCTGGACCCGGTCGGCGAGGGAAGCGTAGGTCGCGCCGACCGACCCGACATCGACGATGAGGTCGGGCTTGAGGGCGAGCACCGCCTCGACATTGGCCGTGTTGCCCCGCCCCGTCAGCCGCCCATAGGCCGGCAGATCGCGGGTATCGGGGCTGAGGAAGGCCTTCTCCTCGGGGCTCGGCGTCCGCGGCCAGCCGACCATCTTGCCCGGGGCCAGGGTGTAGAGCAGCACCGCCGCGGGCGGGCCGGCGGCGAGCACGCGGGTGACGCGTTCCGGCACCTCGACCCGGCGCCCGGCCGCATCGGTGAAGGGCCGGGCCTCGGCGAGGCCGGGCCCCAGCAGGCAGGCCCAGACGAGGCAGATCCACAGGCGGGCGGGTGCGAGGCGGCGGAGCATCGGCGAGGGCGTCTCCCGTGATACGCCTTCACTATAGCGCGCTCCCACCGGAAGGGTGCTGCGCCCGAACCGCGCCGCGCCCATCGGGTTGGCCCGGTATCGCCCTCGTCCCCTCTACCCGCCCGCATGCCCGGAGACCCCATGCCCGATCCGGTCGTCAGCCATCGCCACGTCGCCCTCGGGAGCCTGCGGCTGCACCTCGCCGAGGCGGGGCCGGGCGACGGGCCGCCGACGATCCTGCTGCACGGATTCCCGGAATTCTGGTTCGGCTGGCGGCACCAGATCGGCCCCCTGGCGGAGAGCGGCCTGCGCCTCCTCATCCCCGACCAGCGCGGCTACGGGCTCAGCGACCGGCCCAAGGGGATCGCCGCCTACCATCTCGACCGGCTCGCCCGCGACGTGATCGCCCTGGCCGATGCCTGCGGCGTGACCCGCTTCCGCCTCGTCGGGCACGATTGGGGCGGCCTCGTCGCATTCTGGACGGCGAGCTTCTTCCCCGAGCGGGTGGAGCGGCTGGCGGTGCTCAACGCCTTCCATCCCGGCGTGTTCGGCCCCTATCTCCGGCGCCATCCGGGACAGGTGCTGCGCAGCGCCTATGCCGGCGCCTTCCAGCTCCCCCTGCTGCCGGAACGGCTGCTGACGGCGCGGAACGGCCATCTCCTGCGGGAGCTGATGCGGCGCTCCAGCGAGTCCGGCACTTTCGGCGAGGCCGATCTCGACGCCTATGCGCGGGAATGGCTGCGCCCCGGCGCGGTGACGGCGATGCTCGGCTGGTATCGGGCGCTGGCCCGCCTGCCCCGCGACCGGCACCCGCCGAAGGTCGCCGCGCCGACGCTGATCCTGTGGGGCGAGCGTGACCAAGCGCTCCAACCCGGCCTCGCCACGGCCAGCCTCGCCCTGTGCGAGCGGGGCCGCCTGCAGCGCTTCCCCGAGGCGACCCATTGGGTGCAGCACGACCTGCCCGAGGCGGTCAATGCGGCGCTGATCGACTTCCTCCGCCCGTGAAAAAGGGTACCGGAGCCGCGCTCCGGTACCCCTTGTCGATCGGGGGTGAGCCTCTCCGCGTCAGCGGCCGCCCATTCCGGCGCCGCCCTCGCCGCCGCGCGCACCCGACTCGCCGCCGCCGCGCTGCATGCCGCCGCCACGGTTGCCGCCGGTCGTGCTTCCCATGCGGCCGCCCTGATCGGAGACGTTGCGGGCGTTGTCGCGCGCTTGGCCCTCGCCGCGCATGCCGGCATTGTGCATGCCGTCACGCTCGGACCCGCGTCCCTGCTCCATCGAGCGGCCTCCGCGCTCGGCCCCACGGGCCTGATCGGCGTTGCGCATCCCCTCGCGCGCGCTGCCGCGGGTTTCGCTGCTGCGGCTGCGCAGGTCGGTGCGGGTCGCCGAGCCGCGGGTCTCGCTGCGCTCGCTGAAGCCGGCATTGACGGTGCCGCCGCGCCGCTCGGTGGTCGAGACGGTGGTGGAGAGGCGGCGATATTCGGGCGAGCCGTAGATCACCCGCTGGCCACGGATCGTCACGTAGCGGCGCTGCTCGCCGATGCTGACGAGGCGACGGTATTCGGGCGAGCCGTAGATCACCCGCTGGCCGCGGATCGTGACGTAGCGGCGCGGGCCGGTGCTGCGGCGCTCGGTGACGATCAGGCGGCGATATTCGGGGGAGCCGTACACGACGCGCCGCCCGCCGATGAAGACATAGCGTCCCTCGCGGCGGTAGCCGCCATCGACGGTGGTGGAGCGCACATCCGTGCGGCTGCTGACATGGGTGCGGTCATGGATGCGATCCACCCCCCGCGCGCTGCGCTCGCTGCGGATCTCGTCGCGCCGCTCGCCGCGTTCGGCGGTGTCGCGGCCAGCCCGGGCGCCCATGCTCCTGTCCGAGCCGCGCTCGCTGCGGGCCATGTCGCCACGGTTCGTTTCGCCACGGTTCGTTTCACCACGGTTCGCCTCGCCTCTCGACGCGCTGTCCCTGGCCGTATCCCTCGTCGCATCATCCCTTGTCGCATCCTTGGCCATATCGCCGCGGGCCCCGCCGCGCTCGCTGCCCATGGCGTCCCCACCCCTGGCCTGGGCGCCGCGCTCGCCGCCGGACCGCGCCGAGTGTTCGGCTCCGGCCCCCATGCCGCCCCGCTCCGTCCCTCCGGTCGCCGCGCTCTGCGCGTAGACCGATGTGCTCATCAGCAGGGCGGCGAGACCGATCGCGATCGTCTTCATGACGTAACCTCCGAATCTTGAGACGCCCGAAACGTCTCAAGTGTCGAAAGGGTTCTGCGAAAAATATCCTGATCGGCGAAAAGAAATGGCTGAGGCTTGAGGATTGATCTATGTGTATAAGCTTGGCCGTTGAGGGGTGTTCTTCTTCCAGCTCGATTGTCTTGTCCTGCGGTCGGGAGGCGGTCCCACCCGCCGGATTGTCGCGCCGCGCCGATGACGGGCGCCGATGCTCGATCCGACTGGCGGCCCAGTCTCCAACGGCTCCCCGAACGCCGCAGTGCCGCCCGCCGGGAGCGTCATGCCGACGGCAAGAGGATATCGGGCGACGTCATGCCCGCGTCGCGACGATCCGTCATGCAAGCTGTGACATCGGGGCTTCGGTCTGGCGCCGGGGATGGTCCTCCATCCCTCTTCCTGCGCTTTGATCGTCAGGGCAGCGCGCCGGCTATATCCCTGCCACCATTCGGTTTTCCTGCTTGGGAAAATCTGGTGGTGCCGGCATTCGTGCTCGACCCCGTCTCTCGGCAAGATTTCCCTCTATTGCGGAAAATCTAGAGAAGCGCGACACAGTGCGGATGTCATAAGTGGTTGTTCGTCAATTTTGCATAAATAATGAACGCCTATGAGCAAGTTCCCGTGCTGTCTGATCGGGGAATCGTTATGGCTTAGGCCGGAAATCGAGAAGGCCAAGCAGGGCGTACCAGCGGAGGCGATACAATTCACTTCACCGGCCTTGGAAATACTCGATACGGAAACCGCTTGATCAGAGCGGGTTCCGTATCGGGCGTCCCCGGACGCACGCCCATCAGAACCGTGCCGTCATGCTGACGGTCACCCGCCGCGGCTCGCCGACGCCGACCCAGAAGGTATTGTAGGAGCGCTCGTAGTAGGTCTCGTCGAAGATGTTGTCGAGGTTCAGGCTGAAGCGCAGGTTGTCGTAGCGGTAATAGGCCAGCGCATCGGCCAGAACGTAGCCTGGCAGCCGGAAGCGCTCGACGCCGCTGTCGCCGAGACGAGAACCAACCGCGCGGATGCCGCCTCCGATCCCGAAGCCCTTCCAGTCGCCCCCCTGGACCTCGTAGACGCCGAGCAGGCTGCCCGAGTGGCGCGGGACGTTGAGGAGCGGCGCGCCAACCCGCAGAACCTCGTCGCGCGTCACTTGGGCGTCGATGAAGGCATAGCCTCCGATGACGCGGAACTCGGGCGTCACCTGTCCGACGATGCTGAGGTCGAAGCCCTGGCTACGCACGGCACCAGCCGCGATCTGGAAGAAGAAGTCCGCCGGGTCGGTGGTGAGGACGTTCCGCTTCTCGATGTGGAAGGCCGCGCCGGTCACGCTCAAGCCCGTGAAGAGGTCGAGCTTGGCGCCCACTTCATAGCCGAAGCCCGTCTCTGGGGCGAACGGACGCGTCGCGCTGTCGAAACCGGTGTTCGGACGGAACGAGGCGGCCACGTTGCCGTAGAGCGAGAGGAAGGAGAGCGGCTGGTAGACGAGGCCGGCGCGGGGCGAGAAGCCGGTGCGGTCCTGCTCCGTCCGCTCACCCCCGACCTTGTCGCGGAAAGTCTGGTTGTAGAAGTCGGTGCGGTTGCCGAGGAGCAGCGTCCATTCCGGGCTCAGCGCGATCTGGTCCTGCAGGTAGACGGCGGTGTTGCCGACGTTCTCGCTGGCGCTGTAGCGGCGCGTGAAGGGAGGCTTGGGCTGGCCGTAGACCGGGTTGAACAGGTCGAGCGCGAACGGGTCGAGGCGCGGGGTCGAGCGCAGCAGGTTCTCGGTGCTGTTATAGCGCTCGTGCTCCAGGCCGAGCAGCAGGGTGTGGGCGAACGGCCCGGTGCCGAAGCGCCCCACGAGTTCGGCCTGGCCGATCGCCACCCCCCAGGTGAAGTCGTGGCGGCGGAACTCGCGCAGCAGCGTTCGGCCATCGTCGAGGAGGCCGGTGGCGCCGGTCTGCAGGCCGGTCAGGCTGCCGGTGTTGAAGTGGCCGGCAACGCGGAGCTTCCAGTCCGTGTTGAAGGCATGATCCAGGCGCATCTGCAGGATGCCGGCCTCTGACACCGAATCATCGCCCGGCTCGCCGAAGAAGCGCGAGCGCGGCACGAGGCCGAGGCGGTTGTTCACCGCGACGGTTCCTCGGTCGAAGGTCTGACGGTTGCGCAGGTATTGCGCCTCGACCGTCAGCTTGGTGTCGGGACTGATCTGCCAGCTCACCACAGGAGCGACCAGCACACGGTCACCATCGACGAAGTCGCGAAAGCTGTCCTGCCGGGCGAGCGCACCGTTGAAGCGGTAGAGGACACTGCCGTCCTCCGTGAGCGGACCGCCGGCATCGACCGTGGTCCGCGCCGTGCCGAAGCTGCCGAACAGGGTGCCCATCTCGACGAAGGGCAAGGCGACGGGCTGCTTGGTGAGGATGTTGACGGTGCCGCCCGGATCGCTGCGTCCGTACAGCGCCCCGCTCGGGCCTTTGAGCACCTCGATGGACTGGACGTTCTGCGTGTCGGGCGCGCCGTTGTAGCCGCGGGCGATGTTGAAGCCGTTGAAGAAGATGTCCTGGGTGGCGAAGCCCCGCACGGAGTAGAGGGCGAGGTTCTGGGCGCCGAAGTCGTTCTGCTTGCCGACGCCGGGCACGTAGTCCAGGGCACGCTCGACCCGGGTCGCGGCAGTATCGCGCAGAACCTCCTGGGGTACGACGTCGACCTGCTGCGGCAGGTCCCGCCGCGGCGTCACGGTCTTGGTGCCGCTGTAGAGGTTCTCGACGCGATAGGATGGCGTGGCCGTGAACGTGCCCTCCACCGAGATCGGATCAAGCGCCACGGACGCGTTCGGTCCACTTTGTGCCCGGGCCGAGGTGACGCTCGCTAAGGCGAGGGCGAGAGAGACAGCGGATGCCTTGAAGTGCAGCATCGGAATGGGGCGGGACACGAGAGGCGACCTCGGGGACGGCAGTGGCACGTCACCGCGAACGAGGCCTCGGCAGCCACCCTCGAAAGGCAGCGCTTCGACACCCGTCAGGACACCCCGCCCGACGTGTTTCGCGTGTGACCACGGCTGACGGCAGGTCTCCTGGCTCGCGGGTCGTCGCCCTCTCACCGTCTTCCCGGATGAGGCCCATCCAGTGACATCGGTGGTGAAAAGGCTCGCCGCTCACAGTTGCGGGGGCAGCCGCGGCATCGAGGGCGAACCCTCACCGCGTTCCCGTTTGATCCCCGAAGGGAACCGTCGCTGACCTTCTAACCGGCTGCACAAAACAATCAGTTACATAAGCGCAACACCCGAAGGCGGATCTGCTCCCTGTCCCAGCGAGAAGGAGCTCGCTCGAATTGACACGGGGACGTGCAATCGCCGACGACCGACACCGGTCAAGGTTCTCTCCATCACATGATGGCGAGCTAAGAGGGAATCCGGTGCGGCGCTTGCGCTCAAGGCCGGAGCTGTCCCCGCAACTGTAAGCGGCGAGTCATCCGTCGAACTGGGTCACTGGTGAGCGATCATCGGGAAGGCCGGACGGATGGTGGCGACCCGTGAGCCAGGAGACCTGCCCTGACCGTGAAGTGTCTCGTGGGCGGGGTGTCCTGGCGGGTCGCGTGTAGACGCCGCCCATTCCCCGCGGCGACTGCCTGCGTCCACGGTCGGCCCTCCGCGAAGGTTCGGGGAAGGACCGTCGGAAGTGGAACGTGTATCCGAAGCGCCCGCGTCCAGGGCGCATCCTCCAGGCTCATGTGACGGCCGGATCGACCCGCTCGAACTCTACGCCAGCGGCATCGACACGTCCGATTACGTGACGCGGATCGCTCCGCTGCTGCGCGCAGCCATCCCGCAGGTCGGCGATCTTCTCGATATCGGGGCCGGCGGCGGGCAACTCGGGGCCGTTCTGCGCGATCCGGGCGCCGCCTGGACGGCCATCGAACCGGCACCGGTCATGCAAGCGCGCCTGCGGAGCCGGGTCCCGCCGCCAACCCTCGAACCGGTGGGCTGGCGCGAGAGCGCCTTGCCGCCCGGCTGTGCCGACACGGTCCTCGCCGCCAACATGCCGGCCCCGCTCGTTGAGGCGAACACCTTCCTGAAGCGGTGCCGCTCCTGGGCGCGGCGCAACGTCGTCTGGCTGGTTCCGGCACAGAACGGTCCCCGTGGGCTCTGCCTCGCGGGTTGCCTGCCCCGCGAATGGCATGGCGAGGACGAGACGCCGGGCGTCGACATCGTCCTGCGGAGCCTGCCCAAGGCCGAGCATCCCGCGATCGTGGCCAGGGTCGATTGGACCTTCAGTCTGGTGATCCACGACCTGTCGCGGATCGCCGCCTCCCTCGCCGACCGGCTCGAATGGACCGCCCGCGATCCGCGTCGGCCCGCGCTGCGCGAGCACCTCGCGACCCAGGCTGCCCCGATCACCGGCGGTCACCGTCTCTCCGTCCCCCGCGCTTCTGCCCTGCTCGTCTGGAGGAATGCCTCGTGATGTCCCGCCGTCTTCGTCTCCTCGCCCTGACGCTGGCCGGCGGATGTGTGCTGCCGGCGTCGGCATCCGGGCAGGACAGCGCTGCCGTGAGGCTCGACGAACTCGTGGTCACCGCCACCGGTCGGCCGGAGCCGCGCTCCGAGATTGCCGGCACCGTCCAGGTCATCGATCGCACCATGATCGAGAACTCCACCGCCAAGTCGGTCACCGATCTCCTCGCCGAGAACGCCGTCGGCTTCTTCTCGGAATGGACGCCGGGTCAGACCTCGATCAACATCCGTGGCGGCGCCACCGACGGTCAGGGCAAGGATTTCCGGAGTCAGGTCCTCGTTCTCATGAACGGGCGTCGCGCCGGCACCGCGAACCTGTCCAAGCTTTCCATCGCCGATGTGGAGCGCATCGAGATCGTGCGCGGCCCCTCTTCGGTGATCTACGGCAGCCAGAACATCGGCGGCGTGATCAACATCATCCTCAAGACCGGCCGAACGGCGCCGGGTACGCTGGTCGAGGGGATCGGCGGTGTCTGGGGGCTGGCGCAGGGGCGCGCGCAGACCGGCGGAGTCGTCGGTCCGTTCGACTACTATCTCGGTCTGTCGGGCGCCAAGCGCGACGATTACGTCGCCGGTTCGGGTGACCGGATGGCCAACACCCAGTGGAACCGGATGGGCATCACCGGCGCGCTCGGCTTCCAGATCGATCCCAACCAGCGCCTCGACTTCAGCTTGCGCACGGACGGCATCTACGGGGTGGGCTTCCGCGGTTCCGGCGGCAACCTCTACAGCCGCGACGACCGCATCAACGGCTCGTTCGATGCGAGCTATACCGGCCGCACCGATGACGGGCGTGCGAGCCTGTTCGCCCAATTCTACAGCGTCGCCGACGAGGATCGCTTCAAGTGGGCCTCGCCGGTCCAGCGCGGCGGCACCGGGCTGCCGGTACCGGGCACGCGAGCGGACTTCAACACGCGCGACCTCGACATCCTCGGCACCCGCTTCCAGCCGAGGTTCAGCCTGTTTGCCGGCAACGACCTGCTGCTCGGCTGGGACTGGGAGACGAGCCGGCTGCGCTCGGACCGCTTCCGCGCCGGCGTGCCCGGCAACCCGCTGGCCCAGGTCTCTCCGCAGGACAACAATCAGACCGACCAGTTCCATGCCCTCTATGTCGAGGACACGCAGCGCCTGTTCGACGACCGGGTGACCCTGCGGGCCGGCATCCGCCAGACCTACGGCACCACGAGCTTCGATCCGACCCCCTTCTTGGCCGGGCAGATCACCGGTTCTCGCCCCTACGAGGCCACGACCTACTCCGTCGGCGCGACCTATCGGGCGACCGACTGGGCCGCCTTCCGCATCGGTGCCTCGTCCGGCTTCCGGGCGCCGACCGCCACCGAGATCGCGGCCGACTTCAACACGCTCGGCGGCGGGCGCATCTTCGGCAATGCCAACATCCGGCCCGAGACCAGCGAGCAGATCGAGATCGGCACCACCCTGACGAACGGGGTCTCACGCCTCGACGTGGCCTTGTTCCAGAACATCATCTCGGACCGCATCATCACCCGCTCGCGCGGCCCCAACAGCAACACCTCGGACTACGTGAACAATCCCGGCGACGTGGTCATCCGCGGCATTGAGGTGCAGTCCGAGACGGATATGCTCCGCACGCTGAGCTGGGAGCCGGGCGTCTGGCACTGGCGGGCCTACGCCAACGGCAACTACAACTTCGACATGAAGGACGAGGGCGCCGTCAGCGTCGCCACCGCCAACACGCGCCGGGTCGAGCGCGTCTACCAGTACCAGCTCGCCCTCGGCACCCGCTTCGGGCAGGCCGGCATCCCCTATCCCTGGACGATCCAGGTTCAGGGCGTGCTCAACGGTCCGGTCTGGTACAACACGGAGGAGAACCTGCTCGTGCCGGCCGCCGAGCCCTACCGCGAGTATATCTGGCGCAAGGATCCGTTCTTCCTCGTCAACATCCGTGGGGAGATCGATCTGATGCCGGGGGTGAGGCTGTTCGCGCAGGTGCGCAATCTGTTCGATGTGAACTACCACCCGCTCTTCATCGCCATCGCCGGGCAGCAGCCGACGCTGGCCGATCTGCGCTTCTACAACGGCGGCGGCGGCACCTCGGCGCCGGGTCGGGACGTGCAGATCGGCCTGCAGGCGCGGTTCTGAATGCGGGCCGCGGTCATCGGGGTTCTCGCCGGACTGGCCGTGGCCGGCCCGGCGAAGGCCGAACCCATCCGCTTGACGGACGCCCTCGGTCGGACGGTGGCGTTGCCGAGGCCGCCGCAGCGGATCGTGACGATCTTCTCCTCGAACACGGAGCTGGTCGCCGGCCTCGGACTCACCGACCGCATCGTCGGCATCGATGCCTTCACCCGCTACCCGCCCGAGGCCGCGGCCAAGCCCGTCGTTGGGGGGCGCCTCGGCTTCTCCGTCGATGCCGTGGTCGCACAAAACCCGGACCTCGTGCTCGTCACGCCGGCCCGGCAGGCGGTGCATCAGCTTCTCGCGCCGATGGAACGGCTCGGCGTTCCGACCCTCGTCCTGACGAGCCGCAGCCTCGGCGAGGTGCTCGACAACATCCGGCTCGTCGGCCGGGCGACGGGGGAGCCGGAACGCGGGACGGCGTTGGCGGATGCCCTGACGGCCCGGCTCGCCCGGGTCGCCGACACCGTCGCCGGCCGTCCCTGCCCGCGGCTGGTGCTCATCACCGGCCGCCTCGGAAACGGCCTCGTCCTCGTCGCGCGCGCGAACACCTACACCGCCGACGCCCTGGTCCGGGCCGGCGGCTGCCTCGCCCTGTCCGGCCACGGCAGCCTCGCCCAGGTCTCGCCGGAGGCCCTGTTGGCCGCCGACCCGGACGTTCTTCTCCTGGCCGGTAGCCGCGCAGACCTCGACGAGTTGACGAACCGGCCCGGCTTTCGCGACATGCGCGCGATCCGTGAAGGGCGTGCCTCTCTCGTCCCCCGTGCCGAGTTCCTGATCCCCGGTCCGCGCACCGTCGACGGGATCGAGCGTCTGGCGGATCTGCTGCACCCGCGCCGCGAGGAGCGACCGTGACTGTTGCCGGGCGAGCCCTGCTCTGGCTCCTGCCGCTTCTCGTGCTGGCCTTCCTGTTCGGCGTCAGCGCCGGCCACGATTGGGCGGGCCCGACCCGACTCGCTCAGGCACTCGGCGGCGCCGGGGATCTGCGCGCGCGCCTGCTTCTCGAATGGCGCCTGCCGCGCGTCCTGGCCGCCGCCGCCGTCGGCAGCCTGCTGGGCCTGGGCGGCGCGATCTTCCAGGGCGTCTTCCGCAACCCGCTCGCCGAGCCCTACCTGCTGGGTTCGGCCGGCGGCGCGGCAATCGGCGCGACCGTGGCGCTGCTCGTTCCCCTCGGCCTTCCCTCCGCCCTCGCCCTCGGCGGTCTCTCCTTCGCGGGTGCCTGGGGTGCGACGAGCTATGCGGGAGATT
>NZ_NKUI01000250.1 GCF_014845115.1 Methylorubrum zatmanii
TGCTGGCCGCCATCGGAATAGGTGGTGCGCACGGCGGCCGCGCCCTCCTCCACCAGGGCGGCGATGCGCCCGTTCTCGGCCCGGTGCAACTCGACGAAAGCCGCCTCCTTGGCCGGATCGCTGGAGGGCGCGGCCGCCGTCCGCACCACCTATTCCGATGGCGGCCAGCACGCCTTCTGGGCCGCGCCCTCCTCCACCAGGGCGGCGATGCGCCCGTTCTCGGCCCGGTGCAACTCGACGAAAGCCGCCTCCTTGGCCGGATCGCTGGAGGGCGCGAAGACGTAGCGACCGCCCGAGACGCCGACCACCGGCTCCTCGCCGGTCGCCTCGAACCGGTCGGAGCCCTCTTTCAGCTGGCGCCAGAAGGCGATGTTCGGGTCGGTGCGGTAACGGGCCATGTTCGCCGCCGTCATCCGGAACGGGAAGGACTGGAACTGAAACGCGCTCTGCCCCCCGGCAAAGGCCTCGCGGGCGATGGAAAACAACTCTCCGGCCACCGCGTCGGTCATGGCGAAACAGCCCATGGACGAGCAGATCCCGTGCACCATCACCGCCGAGCCGGTGTAGCCGTGAGCCCGGTCGTAGGTGTTGGGATAGCCGATGTCGAAGGAGAGGTAATAGCGCGAGTTCGGGTTCATCTGGCTCTTGGCCACCGTGTAGAACCCTTCCGGCGTCTGCCGGTCGCCGCTCTTCGTCTTCGGCCCGAGCTGCCCCGACCAGCGGCAGATCGGGTAGGTCTTGATCGGCACGTAGCGGCCGGCGGCGTTGCGCTTCCAGAGTTCGATCTCCGATTCCTTCTTGTAGGCCCGCAGCACGATCGGCGAGGCGGCATGGGTGCCGCGCGCGGCCATCAGCGCCAGGGTCGCGGCGGGGATCGGCGCGTTCGCCTTGTCCGCGCGTGCCGTAACGCTCCAGGCGGTGACGATCAGCAGCCCGATCAGAGCCGGCAGCAGGGCGCGAAACCAGGGCCTCACGGAGCCGCGTGAGCCGTTCGGAGGAAGCATGCACCGTCTCGAATCGGGGCCGGCGCCACTCGTGGCGGAACGCCTCAGTCGTGCCCAAGCTTTGGGGCGGATTTGCGGGCCGGTCACGCGGGGATCGCGGCCTGTTCCTCCGCATCGCCGGCGATCACCGTGTTGCGCTCCACCCGCAGCACGGCATCGAACGGCGCCTGCCGGCTCAGGGTGGCCTCGTCGGGCAGGCAGACGATCAGGCCGGCTCCCGCCCGCAGGGCGCGCAGGCGCTCGACACGGGCGGTGATCTCGTCGGGCTTGCGGTCGTCGAGGGACAGGCCCACCACGAGGATGTCGGGCCGGCGCACGAGACAGCGGACGAACTCGATCGCCACCCGCTCGCGCGGGCCGATGGCCCCCTCCCCCAGCACCGCGCGCTGGCCCTGGCCGGCCCCCGCCGCACCCGCCTCGATGCGGGTGGCGAGGCCGAGCCGGTAGACGGTGGGCTCCAGGCCCTGCTCGGCCAGGACCCGGCGCACCAGGGCGCGCACCCGCGCCTCCGCGCCCGCCTCCCCCTGGGTGATGCGCCCGAACAGCAGATTCTCCTCCAGGCTCGCGGCGGCGGTGAGCCGGGCCGGATCGTAGAACTCGACCTTCTCGCGGTAGCGCGGCGGCAGCATCGCCGCGAAGGAGTGGCGCACGGCCACGAGGCGCTCCTCCAGGCTCGCGTCGATCAGGCCGAAGCGGTGGCGCGTCTCGCTGTAGCGCAGGGCCAGCCCGATCAGCCGCTCCCGGTCGCGATGGCCGGCCGGGCCCCGCCGGAAGCCGCGGGAATCGGGCTGACGCGCGATCAGATCCTCGAAATAGCCCCGCTCCGCCGCCGGGAAGAGCGAGAAGGTCTCGAACAGCGGATGGTCGTCGGGCAGATCCGAAAAGATCTCGACGGTGGAGCGGGCGACCTGCAGGCCGACATCGGCGAGGGTCCGGGTGAGATCCTCGGCCTCGAGCACGGCCCGGAGATAGGGATGGGCGGCGAGCCGGCCCTCCGAGAAGGCCGGGCCGACCGCCTCGCCGAACAGGATGTTCTCGCCGATCGTCGCTTGGTGGTTGTAGCGGGCGGGATCGAACGGCTCGACCAGCCGGGCCATGCCCTCGGCTGCCAGGGCCTCGCGCACGGCGCGGCGGGCATCGACCAGCGCCGCGGCGGTGGCCGGATCGTCCTCCGGGTCGACGGAGGCTTCGAGCCCGCGCTCGTAGACGAAGGCGTCGAGGCCGGTCAGCTTGAGGATGGCGATCCGCTCGGCCAGTCCCGAGGCCTCGCGGTCGCCGCTGCGGGCGCCGTAGAGCAGGTTCTGCCGCAGGGTTCCCTCGATCAGGATCGCCTCGGAGCCTGCCAGCGCGATCCGCCGGGCGCGCTCGGCGGAATCGAGGGCGCGCAGATCGGTGCCGCCGTAGGTGACGGCGCCGGCTGTGGGTTCGATCTGCCCGGCGAGCAGGGCGGCAAGCGCCCGCGCGCCGCTGCCGCGATGGCCGACGATCGCCACATGCGCCGGCATCGGCAGGGCGAGATCGACTCCGGTCAGCCGCTCGCCGCTGCCGGGATCGTAGGCGCCGACCCCCCGCGCCACGAGATTCCCGGCTTCCGGAAACGGCGCCGTGTGCTGCGGCAGGTTTCCCGGCAAGCGGGGCCCGAGGACGCTCAGGGTGTCGGCGATGGTGCGGAACAGGGGCGCCACCACCCGGTACTGGTTCCACAGCTGCAGGCTGAGGGCGACCAGGGTCGCGGCGAGAGCGAAGGCGCCGGCCGCGGCGGCGAGGGCGCCGGGCAGGACGTTGTCCGCCTCCGTCGCGGCTTCACCTTGCCAGAGGGCGGTGGCGACGAGGAGCGCCGGCAGGATCACGACCAGGGCGAGGGCCGGGGCGCGGGCCAGGGCGAGGCGGGTTTCGGCCCGGACCAGGGTGGTGCGGGCGGCCCGCGCCCGTAAGCCAAGTCGGCGCCGCTCGAAGGCCGCCGCGCCGTGGGCGCGCACCGCCGGCATCCGCCGGATCAGGTCGCGCAGGCCGGCCTCGGTCGCGGCGGTGTCGGCCCGGCGCAGGCCCCGGCGGGCGGCGGTGCGGCTGGCCAGCAGCGCCCGGGCGAGGCCGACCGCGGCCAGCAGAAGGGCCGTGAC
Source organism: Methylorubrum zatmanii (assembly GCF_014845115.1). GTDB lineage: Bacteria > Pseudomonadota > Alphaproteobacteria > Rhizobiales > Beijerinckiaceae > Methylobacterium > Methylobacterium zatmanii. The sequence goes on from NZ_NKUI01000250.1 coordinate 3,125, forward strand.
CGGCACGAGGCGGGGGGCGGCGAGTTCCGCCATCACCAGGGCGAGCAGGATCGCGGCCAGGGTCAGCCCTGGGACGACGATGCCCACGGCCGAGAGCTGGCCCATCCGCGCCAGCGCCTGCCCGACGAGGCCGGGAAGGGCGCGCAGATCCTCCCGCGCGCCGGGGGGCGAGGCCAGGATGGCGTCGGTGGCCCGCGCCCGCAGCCGTGCCATGGCCCGGGCCTGAACGGAGAAACACAGATAGGCGATCACGGCGCCGAGCACGGCCAGCAGCAGGGCTGCGGCGGCCAGCGCGGTCAGGGCGATCAGCGGCAATTCGGTGGGCGCGAGGCTCCATCCCTGCAACAGGATCGGCGCCTCGCTCTCGTGATGACCCGGCAGCGGCAGGGCGATCCGCAGGAAGGGCAGCGATTCCGGGGTACTGCGGGTGAGGACGGCGATGAGATCGCGCAGGCACAGCAGCACGAACAGGGCGAGCGGCGTGCCGAGACCCACCGCCAGCCCGAGCGCCGCCGCGTGGCGCCGCGGCGACGAGGCCCAGGCGAACAGGATGGGATCACGCTGCATCGGTTCTCCGGGCACCCGGCGACGGGTTCGCTACGGTGGGATGCGGCATCGAAGGGAATTCGCGGCGGAGTGGAAGGGGCGATCCGGCGGAAGACGCCGGGCGGAGCGGGCTCCCGCCCTCCATCGCATGGAAATGCGGCGGCGCAAGCCCGTGGCGCAAGGCGTTCCCGGCGTGGCGCCGGTCTCGACGGCGCCCTCCGCCGGAAGGATTATCGTTTCGCCGACGGAGAACGCATCGCGACAATGGCCCTGCGCCGATCCCGATTGCAACGCGGGCGGGATCGGCTCTAGTGCGGGAGAGCACACCGCGCACGGCCGGCGCGCGCTTGCCCTTGCACGGCACGGGCTTCTGCGCGTCAGACCTCCCTTCGGCGGTTCCGGCCGCCGTTCCTCCCCCGATGCGGACCATGCCGGATGGCCTCGCGACACGTTGACCCCCCATTCCCGCTCTGGGCCGGGCCGACCATGGGGAGCCGCTGAGACGATGGCCGCGCCGTCCTTCCCCGCCGCTTCCCCGGCAGATCCCCTCTACGGTGCCCCGGTCATCGACCCGGGCGAGACATCGGCCGCCATCGGGGACAGGCTCGCGGGGGGGCTGCTGGCGCCGGCTGGACGCGGGTGGCGCATCGCCGCGGCGGGAGCGGCGGCCCTGTCCCTCGCCTGTGCCGGCCTGCAATGGGCGCTGTCGCGTTCCTTTCTCGACGAGGCGGGGGCCGGCTGGTGGATCGGCCTCGCCGCCGGCTGCCTGATGATCTCCGGGCTGCTGCTGCTCGCCGGCGTCGCGTGGGGCTGTGGGATCGGCCGCCTGACCCAGACCGCCGCCCTCCTCTGTGCCGCCCTCGCCGCGCTCCATCCGGGCGCCGTCGATCCGATGACCCTCGCGGGCCTGCTCGCGGCGAGCCTCGGCCTGTGGACGGTGGCGCTCCTGCCGGACCTGGCGGTGCTCAGGGACCGGCTCGCAGGACAGCCGGGAACGCTGCGGGCCCGCCTCTACCGCCTGGCCGCCGCCGGCTGGCATGGCTCGGCG
>NZ_NKUI01000251.1 GCF_014845115.1 Methylorubrum zatmanii
CCTGCACCGGCTGGAGGAGGCCGAGCGCCGCGACCACCGTCGTCTCGGCAAGGAGATGGACCTGTTCCACTTCCAGGAGGAAGGGCCCGGCGTCGTGTTCTGGCACGCCAAGGGCTGGACGGTGTTCCAGGAGCTGATCGCCTACATGCGCCGCCGCCTGAAGGGCGATTATGCCGAGGTGAACGCGCCGCAGATCCTCGACAAGTCGCTGTGGGAGACCTCCGGCCACTGGGGCTGGTACCGCGAGAACATGTTCGCGGCCCAGAGCGCGGGCGAGGAAGCCGAGGACAAGCGCTGGTTCGCGCTGAAGCCGATGAACTGCCCGGGCCACGTGCAGATCTTCAAGCACGGGCTCAAATCCTACCGCGACCTGCCCCTGCGCATGGCCGAGTTCGGCGTCGTCCATCGCTACGAGCCGTCGGGGGCGATGCACGGGCTGATGCGGGTGCGCGGCTTCACCCAGGACGACGCGCATATCTTCTGCACCGAGGACCAGCTCGCCGACGAGTGCCTGAAGATCAACGACCTGATCCTCTCGACCTATGCCGATTTCGGCTTCGACGAAATCCTGGTGAAGCTCTCCACCCGCCCCGAGAAGCGCGTCGGCTCCGACGCCCTGTGGGATCACGCCGAGGCGGTGATGACTCGGGTGCTCGCTCAGATCGAGGAGCAATCGGGCGGGCGCATCAAGACCGCCGTCAATCCGGGCGAAGGTGCGTTCTACGGGCCGAAATTCGAGTACGTGCTGCGCGACGCCATCGGCCGCGACTGGCAATGCGGCACCACGCAGGTCGATTTCAACCTGCCGGAGCGATTCGGCGCGACCTATATCGACGCCGACAGCCAGAAGAAGCCGCCGGTGATGGTCCACCGCGCCATCTGCGGCTCGATGGAGCGCTTCACCGGCATCCTGATCGAGCATTTCGCGGGGCACTTCCCGCTCTGGCTCGCGCCCCTGCAAATCGTGGTGGCGACGATCACCAGCGAGGCCGACGATTACGCCCGCGAGGTGGTGCGGGTTCTGGAGCGCGCCGGCCTCCGGGTCGAGGCGGATCTGCGCAACGAGAAGATCAACTACAAGGTCCGCGAGCACTCGCTGGCCAAGGTGCCGGTGCTGCTGGCGCTGGGCCGCCGCGAGGCGGAGGAGCGGACCGTCTCGGTGCGCCGTCTCGGTAGCCAGAAGACCACGACGCTCGCCCTCGACGCCGCGCTCGCCGCCTTCGTCGAGGAGGCGACCTCCCCGGACCGCCGCCGGACGGAGGCGGTGATCGACAGCCGGCCGAGCACCGACGCGGTGCTCGACGGCCATCACGTCGAGCAGCCGGCGCCGTAAAGCGCGACACCGCAAACGCGGCCTGGAAGGGAGAGGCGGAGGCGCCCTACCCTTCCATCGCCCGCGACAGCTCCGAGAACACCCGTGGGCTGGCGCATTGGGCGACGTTGAAGCGCAGGAAGCTCGCCGCGCCCTGGCTGATCGAGAAGACGTTGCCCGGCGCCAGCACCACCCCGCGAGCCAGCGCCCGGCGGGAGACGTCGACGGCGTCGAGCCCCTCGGGCAGGCGGGTCCAGAGGAACATCCCCGCGCTCGGCACGAAGGGGACGCTTAAGCCCGCCTGAGCGAGCCGCCGCACCACCATGCCGCGCGCATCCGCCAGCCGGGTCCGCAGGGCATCGAGGTGGTGACGATAACTGCCTTCGGCGAGGAAGCGGTGGACGGTGGCCGCGGTGAGATGGTTGTCGCTCAGGGACACCGCGAGCTTGAGATCGACGAGGCGCTCGACCCAGTCGGACCGGAGCGCGATCGCCCCGACCCGGGCGCCGGTCGAGAGCGTCTTCGAGAAGCCGCCGACATGGATCACCCGGTCGAGCCCGTCGAATCCGGCGAGCCGCGGCCCCGGCTCCGGCTCGAAATCGGCATAGGCGTCGTCCTCCACGATCAGCGTGCCGTGCATCTCGGCGAGCCGCAGCATCCGGTGGACCACGACCGGGCTCAAGGTGGCGCCGGTTGGGTTCTGAAGACCTGAATTGGTGATGTAGAAGCGGGGCTTGTGCTCGATCAGCGCCTGCTCGAACGCGGCGAGATCCGGCCCCTCGGGTCCGAACGGGACCCCGACCATCCGCAGCCGGTGGGCGCGGGCGAGCGCCTGGAACGAGAAGTAGCAGGGATCGTCCAACAGCACCGTATCGCCGGGCTCGGCGAGGAAGCGGATGATGAGATCGAGGGCCTGCGTCACCGAATCGGCGAGCACGAGTTGATCGGGATGGGCGCGGATGCCGCGCTCGGTCAGCCGAAGGGCAAGCTGCTGGCGCAGGGGAGCATGACCCTGGGGCGTGTCGTAGAACATCACCGCGTCGCTCTGCCGGGCGACATGACGGAGCGCCCGGCGCAGATCCTCCTCCGGCAGCCAGTCCGGCGGCAGCCAGCCGCAACCGGGCCTGAGAGAATCGGGCCCCGCCTCCAGCGATTGCCGGGTGATCCAGACGGGATCGACGGCCCGGTCGAGCCGCGGCCCGATGGCGGCGAGGCTGAGCGGCTCCGGCCGGGCCGCGACGAAGAAGCCGGAGCCCGGGCGGGAGACGATGGCCCCCCGCGCCGCCAGCCGGTCATAGGCCTCGACCACGGTCGATTTCGACACTCCCATGCTCTCGGCGAACGCTCGCACCGAGGGGAGCCGGGCGCCGGGACCGAGGGCGCGACCCTCGATGCGATCCTCGATCGCCCGCATCACCGTCTGGACGCGCGAGAGCGTCGCCTCCGGCACCGGCTCGGACAGGGCCTCCCTCACACTCCCGGTCATCACTGTCCTCCAAACTGTATCGGTACTTGTCCCGGACAGTTTGTTGGATTGTACTGCAACCGTCCCTGTCGAGGAAGCGAGGCCTCGCTCATATCGGGCTCACTCAACGACAGGAGACGATCATGAGCCTCACGGAAGACATCATCGCACAGCGGCGCGGGGCCCAGGCCTGGATCGGACGGCGTGTCCGCGACGTCATCGTGCTGGCCGGCGGGCTGATTCTCGCCCTGCCGCTGATCGTGCCGTTCGCCTGATCGCACCGCCGGTCAGCCGGCGGTGCAGTTGGCCTCGTACAGCGCCCGAGCGCGCTCCATGGCGCGGAAATCCGCCATGCTGGCCGGGCTGCGCAGTTCCGGCCCCTCGGGCAGCCGCCCGATGAACTTCTCCGGCAGGTCGGCGACGAAGCCGCGCGGGCCGGTATGGACGCCCATGCGGTTGCGGACATCGACAGTGCCGCACAGGGCGCCTGAGCGGCCGATCCGCAGGCCCGCGATCCGCGCCTCGGGATCGCGCAGCTGCGTGCCGATCAGGCTCAGCACCGCCCGCGCCGCCTCGGGACCGACCGCCGCGTCCGATCCGTCCACCACCGTCTGAGCCCTGGCCGCCGTCGCGCCACCAAGGATCAGGAGCGCCGCGAGGGTGATGCCACGGGACCGCATCGGAGGTCAGCTTCCCTTCGCCACGACTTCGATGTCGCGGTCCATGCCGCTCTCCACCTTGAACTCGCGGGTGAAGACCTGCCCGTCATGGCGGGCGATCAACACGTAATCGCCCTCCGCCAGCGTCACCGAGGGGAAGGCGCCGATGGCCTCGCGGATGGTGTCGCCGCCGGGGGTCAGCACGCTGAAGGCGGTGCCGGCGAAGGCCTCGGAGCCGGGGGCGGCGACGAGCTTCAGGGTCACCGTGGCGGCGCGGTGGTTCATGGTCGCGTCGGTGACCTTGCCGTTCTCCACCCGGAGGTCGGCGCGCTGGATCGCGTTCGAATCGCCGTAGTTCGACACCACGTGGTAGGTGCCCTCCGGCAGGCGCACGATCTCGCCGGCCTTGATGCCGCTGCGCACGAGGCGCCCCTCTGAGTTCGTCCCGATCGGCACGAAGACCGAGAAGGCGAGCTGGGCCGCCGGGATCCTCTGGTCGCTGACCGCGCCGGACAGCTTGAGGGCGCCGGCCGCGACGCGCAGCTCCTCCCGGCTCGGATTGCCCGACATCGTGATCCGCTTCGAGGCGCTGGCGTAACCGTAGGTGACGGTGGCGACGTAGGCGCCGGCCGCGAGCTTGAAGGTCGGGGCGGGGTCGTTCGAGCGGGCGACGATGGCCGGCCGCCCGGCCTCGCCGCGATCCTCGTAGATGCGCCATGCCAGCCCGGACCGGATCGGCAGATTGGCGCCCGCGAAGACCGCCGAAAGCGTCAGATCCGCCTCGCCCTCAGCCGCGGGCGGCGGCAGCATCGGCCCGGCGATCCCCGGCGTGGGCAGGGTCGGCCCGAAGGGCGCCTGGGTCTGGGCAGCAACGGGACCGGCGGCGAGCAAAGACGCGGCGAAAAGGGCCCAGGTGACGGCGTTGCAGCCTGCGAACCCGCGTCCCATCGTCCCTCGCACTCCCTTTCCGCCCGATCCGGCGCTAAGTCCGGACCGTCGCGCTCTTGAAACCCGACCATGGCGGCGGCAAGGCGGTCTCTCGCCGGCGAGCGCCTTCGCCAGCTTCGGCCCCTCCACGCGGATTGTCCATGACCGAGTCCCGAGAAGCCGCCCCTTGCGACCAGACCCTGGCGCTGCTGCGCACCCGCCGCTCGGTGCCGCCGCCGCTGCTGACCGGCCCCGGCCCCACGGCCGAGGAACTCGACGGTTGGCTGACCGTCGCCGCCCGGGTGCCGGATCACGGCAAGCTCGCCCCCTGGCGCTTCCTCGTGATCGAGGGCGAAGCGCGCGAGCGCATCGGTGCGATCATCGCCGCCACCCACGCCGCCGATTTCCCCGATGCCGACGAGAAGCGCCTCGCGCAGGAGCGGCAGCGCCTCACTCACGCCCCGGTGGTGGTCGGCGTGGTCTCCCGCGCCGGGCCGCACGTCAAGATTCCCGAATGGGAGCAGCTGCTCTCGGCGGGCGCCGTCTGCATGAACCTCGTGGTGGCGGCCAACGCCGCCGGCTACGCCACCTCGTGGCTCACCGAATGGTTCGCCTATGACCGCCGGGTGCTCGATGCGCTGGGTCTCGACCCGGCCGAGCGGATCGCCGGCTTCATTCATATCGGCCGCCCCCGGGAAGTGCCCTCCGACCGGCCCCGGCCCGATCTTTCGCAGATCGTCACGCGGCTCTGAGGCGCCGATGCATTACGAGGCCGCCCATCCCAGCCTGCCGCACAACCCGCTCAAGGCCGTGGTCGCCCCGCGACCCATCGGCTGGATCAGCGCCATGGACCGGGCGGGCCGGGTCAATCTCGCGCCCTACTCGTTCTTCAACGCGGTCGGCGGCGAGCCCGACATGGTGATGTTCTCCTCCTCCGGGCGCAAGGACGCGATGACCTTCGCGGAGGAAGGCGGCGAGTTCGTCTGCAGCCTCGCGACCTTCGACCTGCGCGAGGCGGTCAACGCCACCTCGGCGCCGCTGGAGCGGGGCGTGAGCGAGTTCGGCTTCGCCGGCCTGACACCGGCGCCCTCGCACCGGGTGCGGCCGCCCCGGGTCGCCGAATCGCCGGCGGCCATCGAGTGCAAATGGCTCCAGACCGTGCCGCTGGTGCCGCTGGGCGGCGGTGAGGCCGCGAATTTCATGGTGATCGGGCAGGTGGTCTCGATCTACATCGACGACCGCTTCATCAAGGACGGCCGGGTCGATACCGGGGCCATGCGGCCGATCCTGCGCGGCGGCTATTTCGACTACTTCACCACCGAAGCCGAGAACCGGTTCGAGCTGAAGCGTCCGAAGGGCGGCTGAGCTCCTCCCGAATCACACCAGCGCGAAGGCCGGCACATCCGCCGCCGCCGCCGCGAGGCGGACGAGACAACGGGCCTGATCCCCGGCATACCCGTCCCCGGACGGATGATTGTCGAGGCCGAGCCCCGCGAGCCGGGGACTCGCCCCGACGAAGCTGCGCGCGTCGAGCAGGCCGAGGGGATGCCGGATCGCGGCGAGGATCGCGCAGGCTCCGTCGGGCAACCCATGCAGCGCTTCGTGGACAGCCAGCCGTGCCCCGAGGGCGGCGACGTCGCGGCCAGAACGGGCATTGCGGAGCAGCAGGCCGTCCGGCCTCTCGACGAGCATTCCGTCGAGCCCCGGATCGTCGGGACCGTCGAGGGTGAGATGGACCGTCCGGTCCGGCCAGCGTGCCCGCAGGTCCGCGAGGCATCCGGGCAGCAGAACCCCCGTAACCGCCAGCGCCTCCGCCCCCGCGGCCAAGGCAGCCTCGGCACTGGCCACATCCACCATCGTGATGCGGCGCAGGACGGAATTGGAACCGGGCGGCGCGGGCGTCATTCAACCTTCCTTTACCATAGCTGCAGGAAACTCACGCCTCACGGGGCCGAGTGACGGTCCCGGCGGGACGCGTCATGTTCCTGTTCACCAATGCTCCGATCGGCCCCCGCGAGACCGCCGCCCCCACGCGGAACGGGAGCGCGAGCGGCGAGGTCGTGGATGCGATCCGCGAGGGCGCGCAGACCAGCGGCGTCGGCTTCGATTACCTGCTCGCTACGGCGCAACGCGAATCGAGCCTCAACCCCTCGGCCAAGGCCGGCACTTCCACGGCGACCGGCCTGTTCCAGTTCATCGAGCAGACCTGGCTCGGGGTGATGAAGAATGCCGGCCCCAAGCTCGGGCTCACCGCCTATGCCGATGCCATCACCACGGGTGCCGATGGCCGCTACACCGTGGCCGATCCGGCGACCCGGCAGGCGATCCTCGACCTGCGCCGCGATCCGAAGGTCTCGGCCACCCTGGCGGGGGCGCTGACCCAGCGCAACGGCGAGGCCCTGGCCGGCGCTTTGGGCCGCGAGCCGACGGCGGGCGACCTCTACGCTGCGCATGTTCTCGGGGCCAAGGGCGCGGCCACCCTGATCGCCTCGGCACAGGCGAGCCCAGCCCGCGCCGCCGCCCTCGAC
>NZ_NKUI01000252.1 GCF_014845115.1 Methylorubrum zatmanii
GAAGGTCCGGATGGGGTGGAGGCTGTGTGAGAACGCGGTTGGGTGTGTCGGCGCGGATTGGTGACGGGGTGCGAGGTGCCGCGTGCCCTCACTCATGCCCGCAGGGCGGTGAGGAGAGGCCCGGTTCCGAAGATCGCCATGACCCGCTTCAGATTGTAGGCCAGGACCTGCAGGCTCATCTCGGTGGCCACGTTTCTCAACCGTCGCATCCGGAAGTGCGTCGCCCCCATCCAGCCTTTGAGCGTCCCGAACACGTGCTCGACCGTCTGGCGCCGCGTGCGCATCGCATGAGGATCCGCGTCGAGCCGGCGCTGTACGGCTTCCAGGACAGCCTCGTGCTCCCACCGCGTCACCCGCCGCTCCTTGGCCGGCGTGCAGCGTGCCTTGATCGCGCAGTCGTGGCAGGCCGTCGTCCAGTAGCGGCGTAGCGTCAGTCCGCCCTCCACGTTCGTGTAACGGTAGGAGAGCCGCTCGCCGGCCGGACACCGGTAGGCGTCCGCTTCTGGCTCGTAGACGAAGTCTTGTTTGCCGAAGCGCCCCTCCGCCTTGGCGCCCGAGGTCAGCGGCTTGGGCAGTGTCACCGCGATGCCGGCCTGCTCGCAGGCCAGGATCTCCTCGCCCGAGAAGTAGCCCCGGTCGGCCAGCACGCTGAGCCCTTCATGCCCGGTCGCCACCTGGCTCTGGCGGCTCATGTGCGCCAGCTGGGTGCGGTCGTGCCCGACGTTGGTCACCTCATGCGCGACGATCAGATGATGTTCGGTGTCGACGACCGCCTGCACGTTATAGCCGACCATCCCCGTGCCCTTACCGCTCGTGGCCATCGCCCGCGCGTCCGGGTCTGTCAGCGAGATCTGCCGGTCGGGGGCAGCCTCGACGAGCGTCTCCATCGCCTGCAACTCGCGCATTCGCGTCCGCAGGGCGTCCAGACGCTCGGCAATGCGCACCTTGCGCACGCGCGCGACCTCGTCTTCCTGGCGGTCGGCGGTGTCGAGGGCGGCGAGATAGCGTGCGATGCTCGCCTCGACCTGCTCGATGCGGCGCCGGACCGCGGCTGGGGTGAAGTTGCGATCACGGGCGTTCACCGCTTTGAAGCGGCTGCCGTCCAGCGCCACGACACCACCGGCCAGGAGGCCGAGTTGGCGACACAGCACCACGAACTGGCGGCAGGCGGCTTGGATCGCAGGACCGTTGTCGCGCCGGAAGTCGGCGATGGTCGTGAAGTCCGGGGCGAGGCGGCCGGTCAGCCACATCAGCTCGACGTTGCGGCCGGCCTCGCGCTCCAGGCGGCGGCTGGAGGCGACTTGGTGAAGATAGCCGTAGAGGTAGATCTTCAGCAGCGTTGCGGGATGGTAGCCGGGCCGGCCCGTCGTGGCCGGCACCACGCCGTCGAAACCCAGAGCCGCGAGATCGAGTTCGTCGACGAATGCATCGACGACGCGCACCGAATTGTCCTCGGATACGTAATCGTCCAGCCGGTTCGGCAGAAGCGTGACTTGATGGCGATCAGCACCACAAACAAAACGCGCCATAGCCGCCTCCGCCGTCCCGCAGAGACTATCAGAACAGCAGCGTTTTCACACAGCCTCGGTGGGGAGCCGACCCTCGCCCGTGACCCTGAAGCGGACGTTCCGCCTCCGACCCAACCCAGACGGATGCGCGCCTATCGAAGCTTCTCGAAGGTCGTCATTCTTGGACTGTTGGGCTTAACCGCTCGCTTACTCAACCGGAGCAGATTGCCGCCTCGGCTAAGCATGAGGATCGCATGACCGACACGGTGGCCGTGGCTGGCGACCGCATCCGTTCGATCATCGAGCCCATCGAGCGGATTGAGGAAGAGGTCAAGGATCCCATGGAGGCTAAGAAAAAAGTCTTCGCCGAAGCAGAGGGTGAGGGCCTCGACGTCAAGGTCCTGAAGGAGATGCTCAAGATCCGTAAGCAGGATGAAGACGAGTGCGACGAGCACGCGACCCTACATTACGTTTACATGCGCGCGATGGATGCCCCATCCGCCCCCGAGATGTCCAAAGCGGCTTAGCGAACCTCGATCAGGACGTATCCGGGGTCGCTGTCCGGGATTGTGAGTGCAAGATGCTGAGGACGCCGCCAATGTAGACGAAGCGGCAGATGGGCCATTTGGCTCCGCCCAGATCCGATCACAAGACGAGGGAGCTTTCGCTCTCACCAGTGAGAGCTGAGACGCGCCGCGGCTCGCTAGGGGGTGATGCACCATGAGTGATTGAATGCAAGGACATGCCGAGTGTGTCGGCATGTCCCGAAACGCGAAGTCTCGTCGCGATAGGATCCGGGAAGGCTTCAGTGAGCCGCAGGAAACCGGTTAGTCCTTAGCGAGAGGTGGCTGAACCGGTCGATCCGCTCACCTCCCCCTGAGTGGGCTTGATGGCCCAGAGCTCGGTCGGCAGGCTGATAGGGGCGCCGGGCTTGTAGTCGGCCGAATCCTGAATGTGGGACGTCGTCACATAGATCGTGCCGTCGGGTCCTTCGCTGAACGTGTCTGGCCAGCGGAGCCTGTCGTCCTGCACCAACGTCGTCAGCCCGCTGTTCGCCTTGGATAGATCGCGCACCTTCACTGCGTTGTCCTGCGGAGAGGTCACGTACATTCGCCCATCCTTGCGCGAGATCAGCAGCCCGTCGGCTGGGCCGTTCTCCCCAACCGTGGCGATCTTTCCGCTTAGGGTCCTGTCGCTCAGCATCTCCGGCACGAAGGACGCTGTTGCCCAACCGGTCAGCGCGTCGGTTGGGAGGCTGTAGAGCGTCTTGCCCTTGATTGCCTGCCAATAGAGCGTCTTGCCATCTGGCGAGAGCGCGATGCCATCAGCCGAGAATTCGACGCCGCGGCCGTCAGGGCGGCGCAAGGGCTTGCCGTCGTACTGCACGGTCACGCTTTTGTCCGGCATGGTAGAGGGGTGGCCGGACAGGACGCGCTTGGCCGAGCCGCTATCGAGATCGACGATGATCAGCGCACCTTCGGCACCTGAATCCGTTAGGTAGGCGGTCTTTCCATCCGGCGAGATCCGCACGTCGTTGATGTAGGAGGCTTGCAGGACGGTGCCGGTGTCGAACGGGATCGTCTTCACGACTTGATTGGTGTTCAGATTGATCCCGACAAGCTTGGCTCCGTCCTTGACCACATGTGCCATGGCCGGCGCGGCGGCATCGACCACCCAGAGGCGATCCTGGGCGTCGGCGACGACGCTCTGGACGCAGACGAAGTGGGTTTTGGGATCGATCTCGTCTTTCCTGGCATTGCGCCAGCTGTTCCAGTCGTCGTTCGGATAGGCGATCAGCTTGCCGCCTTTCAACTCGGCTACCGAGACCGGTGCGTCCTCGCTCCACCGGGGGAAGTTGACGAAGATGCGCCCGTCGCGGCTTACCGTGATGCCCGTGACTTGATGCTCGAAGCTCGCCACCTGGGTGAGGTTGCCCGCACCGGGAGCCATGTTCTGGGCTGCGGCGGGAAGCGCTAGCGTCGCGGCGCTAGCCATTGAGGCTGTGGCCAGCCCGATACGGGCGCTCGCTGGAAACTTCATGGTTGGCACTCTCAGAGGGATATGCCGGCCAACTCCCCAAGGCCTCGGAGGCTCCCGCGTGGACAAATGCTCGGGGCGGGCGAGTCGGACCGGGCGAGTAATACCAATCGGCGATGATCCTGACTCATCGCCGATTGCCCGCGCGCAAGAGGACAAGGCCTCGGCGGCGGCGGATGTCCGCCGGACGCATGGAACAGGACCATCGGTCATGTTCCATGCAGCTTGGTATAAGATCGACCTTTCGTCGCACGCGACGGCCTCGTTCTCTGGAACGATCAGCTCCCCGACGACGCAGGCCGAGCTCTGGGCGTGGCTCGCGCGTACGGCGTGGTGCTCGCGCTTCTCCACCACCTGCGACTGTTGGGTCATCCCCTGATGATGCCGTCGATGGACTTCTGCTCGTCCGGAGCGGGCGTCTCGATGTCGGGGGCGTAGCGAAGGAATGTCATCGGCGTATCCTCGACGCGTCGTCCGCCTGCGGGGTGATTCTACGAAGGCTGGGATCAGGACGCAGCGTCCAAAGGCCGCGGATCGCGGCCGCGCCTGGGCAGAGAGAAAGACCGCACCGCCGATGAGGGTCCCCCGGATTTTGGTCCGGCCGGAAGGTGAGCTTCCGGATCTCATGAGGGTCCCCCGGATTTT
>NZ_NKUI01000253.1 GCF_014845115.1 Methylorubrum zatmanii
ATATTTCTGCCTGTCCTGTGGGCTGGGAATGGTGTAAAAGAAACAGGCCCACTAGCACCGCCACGACCTTCGACCGGGGCGTCGTGCCCATCAACGGCAACATCCGCGCTTTGCCACGCACCTTCTTCATCGGCGAGCCAGGCATACCGCCTGTGCGCAACGACAACGCGCTCGGCCAGCTGCGCATCGAGCACCGCCTCGACCCCGATTGGGTGGTCACCGCGGGCGCGCAGGCGCTCGGAGGCCGTCTCTACGGCGATGGCGTGGGCGCCATGAACGTGCTGAGCGATGGACGGACCTTGCGGCGCACCTTCGAACACCGCGACCTGAGTTGGTCGGATCTCGACCTTCAGCTCAACCTCGCCGGCAAGTTCGAAACCGGCCCTTTCCGCCACACCCTGCTGATGGGCTTCGAGTACGACAGCTACCGCTATCGAGAGATCTTCAACCGCTCAAACGCGAACACCAACCCTTTTGCCCTCGATTTGCTCGCGCCCCGCTACGGGCACGCGCCGCTGCCTCCGCTCGGATCGATCACCAATTTCGTCCAAAACACCCAGAGCTTTGGCGGCTACGTCCAGGACCAGATCGACATCACGCCGCGTCTCCATGCACTCATTGGCGTGCGTGTTGAGGATCTTGGCCTCGTTTCGACGGACTATCGGACTGGCCGCACCACAAGCCTGCAAGAGACGGTCGCCACGCCGCGGTTCGGCCTCGTCTACGATCTGACCGATACGGTCTCGGTCTACGGTAACTACGGCCGCTCCTTCCGGCCGAACACAGGCACGGACCGAGCGGGTCGCCCGTTCGCCTTCGAGCAGGGCGAAGGCTACGAGGCCGGCGCGAAGTTCAGCTTGCTCGATGGGACACTGAGCGCCACAGCGGCCGTGTTCGACATCCGGCGCACCAACGTCCTCACCGTCGATCCGGTCGATCCGAACTTCAGCGTTGCGGCCGGTGAGGTGCGCAGCCGCGGCTTTGATCTGACCGTCGCCGGCTACTTGGCGCCGGGGTGGCGGGTGTTCGGCACCTACACGCACGCCGATGCCGCGGTCTCGCGTGACAACACGCTGCCGGTTGGGACGCGGATCGCCAACATCCCTGCTGACACCCTCGCCATGCAAAGCGTCTACGAGTTCCAGGGGCCTGATCTGCGTGGCCTCGGCCTCGGCGGTGGTGTGACTTATGTCAGCCAGCGCGTGGCTGGCACCGCGCTCTCAACCTTTCGGCTGCCGGAGTACACGGTCTTCAACCTGATTTCGTACTATTGGATTACACCAGAGGTGCGGGTTTACCTCAACGTCGACAACCTGTTCGACACAACTTATTACGACCGGGCTTTCCAGAACCGCTATGCGACCCCGGGAACGCCCCGTACGATCCTGGGTGGTGTTGCGGCCCGCTTCTAACGAGCATCATGGCTGGGTGTTCGAGCTTTCCCCGGCAACATGTTTGCAGCCCCATGTCCGCTGCAATCGTCCGATCGTTTAGAAATAGACCGGCACGAAGCTGCGCCATTCAATGCAAGGTCGCTGCCGGATCGACAGCCGGCCCTGAAGGGGGCCATTCCAGAGTCTGCTCAGGGTGGAGACTGTGTGAGAACGCGTTTTGGTCGATCGGTGCGGAGCGGAGATGGCGCGCGAGGTGCGGCGTGCTCTCACGCCCAGAGGGTCGTGAGGAGCGGTTCAACTCCGAGGATCGCCAGCACCCTCTTCAGATTATAGGCCAGGACTTGCAGGCTCATCTCGGTCGCCACGTTTTTCAACCGTCGCGTCCGGAAGTGGGTCGCCCCCATCCAGCCCTTGAGCGTCCCGAACACGTGTTCGACCGTCTGCCGCCGCGTGCGCATCGCGTGAGGATCCGCGTCGAGCCGGCGCTGCACGGCTTCCAAGACCGCCTCGTGCTCCCAGCGCGTCACCCGCCGCTCCTTGGCTGGAGTGCAGCGCGCCTTGAGCGCGCAGCCGTGGCAGGCCGTCGTCCAGTAGCGCCGTAGCGTCAGCCCACCCTCGACATTCGTGTAGCGGTAGGGGAGTTGCTCACCGGCCGGACAGCGGTAGGTATCCGCCTCCGCCTCGTAGACGAAGTCCTGTTTGCCGAAGCGCCCTTCCGCCTTGGCACCCGAGGTCAGCGGCTTGGGCAGTGTCACCGCGATACCAGCCTGATCGCAGGCTAGGATCTCCTCGCCCGAGAAGTAGCCGCGGTCAGCCAGCACGCTGAGCGCTTCATGCCCGGTTGCGACCTGGCCCTGGCGGCTCATGTGCGCCAGCTGGGTGCGGTCGTGCCCGACGTTGGTGACCTCGTGGGCGACGATCAGATGATGCTCGGTGTCGACGACCGCCTGCACGTTGTAGCCGACCATCCCAGTCCCCTTGCCGCGCGTGGCCATCGCCCGCGCGTCCGGATCGGTCAGCGAGATCTGCCGGTCGGGGGCGGCTTCGACGAGCGTCTCCATCGCCTGCAGTTCGCGCATCCGCATCCGCAGGGCGTCCAGACGCTCCGCGATGCGCACCTTGCGCACGTGGGCGACCTCGTCCTCCTGGCGATCGGCGGTGTCGAGGGCGGCGAGATAGCGCGCGATGCTGGCCTCGATCTGCTCGATGCGGCGCCGGACCGCCGCCGGGGTAAAATTGCGATCACGCGTGTTCACCGCTTTGAAGCGGCTGCCGTCGAGAGCCACGACACCACCGGCCAGGAGGCCGAGTTGTCGGCACAGCACCACGAATTGGCGGCAAGCGGCCTGGATCGCAGGACCATTATCGCGCCGGAAGTCGGCGATGGTCTTGAAGTCGGGGGCGAGGCGGCCGGTCAGTTACATCAGCTCGACGTTGCGACCGGCCTCACGCTCCAGACGGCGGCTGGACGTAACTTGGTTGACGTAGCCGTAGAGGTAGAGCTTCAGCAGCGTCGCGGGATGGTACCCGGGCCGTCCGGTCGCGGCCGGCATCATGCTCGCAAAGCCCAGGGCCGTGAGATCGAGCTCGTCGACGAACAGGTCGACGACACGCACCGGATTGTCTTCGGACACATAGTCGTCCAACCGGTTCGGCAACAGCGTGATTTGGTGGCGATCCGCACCACAGATGAACCGCGCCATACACGCCTCCGCTGTCCCGCAGAGACTATCAGAACCACTACGTTTTCACACAGCCTCGGTGGGAAGCGGACGAGCATGCCAAACAGTGGCACGTCTGCTATGTTGCCTGGATGCGTACTGCCGAAACCGAACTTGAGATGGTCAGGCGGCACATCAAGGAAGGTGCCGAGCACCTGACGAAGCAACGCGCGCTCATAGCTCGTCTCCGGGATGCTGGCTTTTCGAGCGCAGAGGCAGAGGCGCTGCTCGTCAATTTCGAACACAGCCAGCGCCAGCATGAGGATCACCTCGCGCGGATCATGAGTAAGCAGGGGTAAGATATCCGATCAGGGTGGGCAGCGGGCTTTGCCGCCCGGACTGTAAGCAGACGTTTCACCTCCGACTCAACTCAGCCTCAGGGTTCGACAGAAGAAATACTCTCAGGCGGTCGCCTGTCGGATGTCTGCATCGGCAGCAAACCCTTCGTCCGCTCCCGCAGGGCTTGAATGCTGCGATAGCCGACAGAGGCCGCGACTTGGCGCGGCGTCCACCCATCGGCAGCAAGTGCCAAGGCCCGCACGACCCTCGCCCGGGCCCGCCATTGACCGAAGGTGAGTCCTGTCTCGCGGCGGAACCTGCGCGTCAGGGTGCGACGACTGAGGCCGGCGCGATCCGCCCAGGCGTCGAGGTCGAAGGTTGTTGCGGGCGCCTCAATGAGGCCGAGGCAGACCCGGCGCAGGCGGGGATCGCTTGGCAAAGGCAAGGTCAGCTTGGTCTCCGGCGCCCGCTGGATCTCGTCCAGCACCAGAGCAGCGAGGTGCCCGCCTCGAGCCGCTTCGTCGTAGAGGACTGGTTCCGCCCCGAGGGCCGCAAGGCTGGCGGCGAGTAGGGCCGAGACCTCGATGACGCGGGCTCTAGTGGGAAAGCCTCGCACCGCCTCGGCGGAGAGATAGGCCGAGCACATCGCGACCGCCCCGTGCATCGCCACCGCATGTGGCAAGCGCGGCGGTATCCACAGGGCATGGCCTTCGGGAACGACCCAGGTCCCGTCCTCGGCGGTAGCCATCATCAGGCCGGCGGTGGCGTAGAGCAGCTGCGCCCGCGGGTGGGAGTGGGGATCGATGCGACTGCTGGCGGCGTAGTGCTTCGGCATCACCGCAACGGCGCGGGGGACGTCCTGGTAATCCTCCGCGCGGATCGAACGCATAGTGCCTAACTCTCGCCCGTTCTGGCCCGACCGCGTGCATCTTCGGCCCGACGGCATACAACGGGTCAGATAGGAAGGGGCAGGCTTACGGAGATGCCTGACTCATGGACGCCGAGACCCTGTCCCGCCGCACCCTGCGCTTCGTCAACGTTGCGCATGCCCTCGACCACTTCGTTCTCCTCATCTACCCGACCGCCGTCATCGCCATCGCGGCACGAACGGGCTTGGAATACGGCGAGTTGATCGGGCTTGCGACCGGTGCCTTCGTCGCCTTCGGACTCTGCTTGTGATTAGGCGTGGAATAAGGGCTCTGACTCACTTTT
>NZ_NKUI01000254.1 GCF_014845115.1 Methylorubrum zatmanii
CGGCCGCCCCGCACCGCCGCCGACCAGGGCGAGGATCTGATCGCCCTCTACGACAGGCTGATCCCGGCGCGCTGAGATCCGCGAATCCTGCGCGCAAGAGGCAAGCAAGGGGCAAGAAGGAAACGTCCTGCGGGCCGCCGCGTCGCTCTCCCCTCTCCGGTGGAGGGCGGTCGGTGGGGGCGAGCCTCTGCGCTCAGGAAGATCTACGAGACCTCCGCCCGGGCCGGCCGGGAAGACGGGCCGGGCGCGGACATGTCATCCGCCATCCGGTCGAGCCCTCCGGGATGGCGGCTGTCGCTGTCGTCCAGACGCCGTGCGGGCTTGCCGATCCGCTTCCGCTCAGTTCAACCGGGAACGGGGTCGGGTTCCCCGGTGAGGGCCGCCTCCAGCGCGCGAGAGGAAAGCAGCATGACGGTGTCGAACGACGACGATCTGGCAGGGCTCAAGCAGATCGGACGGATCGTTGCCGACACGCTGGAGGTGATGAGCCGGGCGCTCGAGCCCGGCATGACCACCCGCGAACTTGATCGGATCGGCCGGACCTTCCTGGAAACCGCCGGGGCCCGTCCGGCCCCGGAACTGGTCTACGCATTTCCCGGCGCGACCTGCATCAGCGTCAACGAGGAGATCGCTCACGGCATCCCGGGGGAGCGGGCGATCAGGCCGGGCGATCTGGTCAATATCGACGTCTCTGCGGAGAAGGACGGCTACTTTTCCGATACCGGGGCGTCGTTCGCGATGCCGCCCGTGACGCGTGCGGTCGAGCGGCTTTGCCGGGACGGGCGCCGGGCGATGTGGACCGGCTTGCGCGAGGTCGGCGCCGGCAAGCCGCTGGCGGGCATCGGCCGGGCCGTGGGCGCCTTCGCCCGCAAGAACGGCTACACCCTGGTCCGCAACCTCGCCAGTCACGGGGTGGGCTGGTCGCTGCACGAGGAACCGACCGAGATCGCGACTTGGCCCGACGCCTCCGAGCGCCGGATCATGGCGGAGGGGCTGGTCTTCACCGTCGAGCCCTTCCTGTCCCTCGGCGCCACTCTCGCCGAGGACGGCGGCGACCCCTGGACCCTCTACAGCCAACCGAGAGCCCTGACGGTCCAGTACGAGCATACCGTCGTCGCAACCCGCAACGGACCGCTGGTCCTCACCATGCCGGGGCAATAGGCCCGCGGGGCGGCGAGGCCGAGATCGGATCGGCCAGCCCGCGCGGCCTCTGAGCGACGCCCCGATCCGCTATCACGAAGGAAGCGGCCGGATGTGGTATGAGAGAAGCGCCGCTTGATCGCGCGGAGTACCGGCGCCCCTTCTCGACTTTTCGCCACGGTTTCCTCAATGAGGCCGCCTTCGGCCTGGAAGGCTCCGCCGAGCATCAGTCTTGCGTCGTGCCGCGCTGCCCCGAACCGAGACCCGTTTCGGGGGAAGGCACCCTTGAGAGAGCACCCGGCCCGATGATCAGCACGTTCGATCTGTTCAAGATCGGGATCGGTCCCTCGAGTTCCCACACGGTGGGGCCCATGGTCGCCGCGCGCCGGTTCCGCAAGACGGTGCTGGAGCGGGCTGACCGTGCCGTCACCCGCATCGTCGCCGAGATCCACGGCTCGCTCGCCTGGACCGGGCGCGGCCACGGCACCGACGTGGCGATCCTGCTCGGCCTGCTCGGCCACGAGCCCGCCACCATCGATCCAGACCGGACCACGCCCCTGGCGGAGGCCCTGCGCCGCACGGGCGATCTCGGCATCTCCGGCGTCGTGTTCGATGTCGAGCGGGATCTCGTGTTCAACTTCACCGAGATCCTGCCGCTGCACACCAACGGCATGCGCTTCCGCGCCTTCGATGCCGGGGACAGGCTCTTGGAGGAGCGGATCTTCTACTCGGTCGGCGGCGGCTTCGTCGTCGCGGATACGGAGGCGGAGGCCGCCTCCGCAGCGACCGCCGCGCCGCCGCTCCCCTTCGGCAGCGCCCACGAACTCCTCGACCTCACCCTCCGCACCGGCCTCACCATCCCGCAGATCCAGCTTGCCAACGAGCTGAGCCTGCGTCCGCGCGAGGCGATCGAGGCCGGCCTCGACGAGATCCGCGACGCGATGTTCGCCTGCATCGAGCGCGGCCTGCGCCAGGAGGGCGAATTGCCCGGCGGCCTGCGGGTGCGGCGGCGCGCCAAACGCCTGCACGATTCCCTGGAGGCGACCCGGCTCACCAACAGCCGCCCGGCCCACGAGGTCATGGACTGGATCAGCCTGTTCGCGCTCGCCGTGAACGAGGAGAACGCCTCCGGCGGCCGTGTGGTCACGGCGCCGACCAACGGCGCGGCGGGGATCGTGCCGTCGGTGCTGCGCTATTCCCGCGATTTCTGTCCCGGCTGGAGCGACGAGCGCGGGCGCGACTTCCTGCTCACGGCCGCCGCCATCGGCGGCCTCATCAAGTCCCGCGCCTCGATCTCGGGGGCGGAGGTTGGCTGCCAGGGCGAGGTCGGCTCGGCCGCGGCGATGGCGGCGGCGGGGCTGACGGCGGCGCTGGGCGGCTCGGCCTTCCAGATCGAGAACGCCGCCGAGATCGCGATGGAGCACCATCTCGGCATGACCTGCGATCCCATCGCCGGCCTCGTGCAGGTGCCCTGCATCGAGCGCAACGCCTTCGGCGCCAACAAGGCGGTGGTGGCCGCCTCCCTGGCCCTGCGCGGCGACGGCGAGCACCGGGTCAGCCTGGACGAGGTGATCGAGACCATGCGCCAGACCGGCCACGACATGCAGGCCAAGTACAAGGAAACCTCGTTGGGCGGCCTCGCCGTCAACGTCGCGGCCTGCTGATCCTGTTTCCGCGGTTCCGGTTGATCAAACCGGAGCCAGTGTCAGGAAGCCCGCGCGGCGTCTGAGCGACGACGCCCTCCGCCATCCCGTAGGGATCAGGCGGAGGGCGTATGAGAGCAGGCGGCCGGGAGGTATCGCCGAGCCGGCTCTCGCGGAGGAGGCGCTGCGGCGGGGGCGGTTTCACATCGAGCATGGGAGAACTTCGACAGCCGTCACGGGCTGACGGGATGGGGGGAGGGCGCCCCCTGTCGCTTCCATGCCTGCGACAGCCCCTCGGATAGTCCTTAGTAATCCCTTGTAACCATTGATCAATCGCGATCCGGCCGGCCCCGTCCCGGAGGCCGTCAGCGGTCCGGCCTCACTTGGCGGAGGCGGGCCGGCGCGGGGGAGTGGGCGCGTCGGCGAGCAGGATCTCGTGGGCGATCCGGTCGAGAGGGACGATCCGGGCCGCGGCGCCGCGGTCGATCGCCTCCTTCGGCATGCCGAACACGACGCAGCTTTCCTCGTTCTGGGCCAGGGTCAGTGCCCCGGCCCTGCGCATCTCCAGCAGGCCGGCGGCGCCGTCGTCGCCCATGCCCGTCATCAGGATGCCGAGGGCGTTGCTCCCCGCGCATTGGGCCGTGGAGCGGAACAGCACGTCGACGGAGGGGCGATGGCGCGAGACGAGCGGCCCGTCCTTGACGGCGACAGTGTAGTGGCCGCCGCTACGCTGGAGCAGCAGGTGCCGCCCGCCGGGTGCGATCAGCGCCTGTCCCGGCCGCACCGCATCGCCGTCCTCCGCCTCCTTCACGGCGATGGCGCAGAGCCCGTCCAGCCGCTTGGCGAAGGCGGCGGTGAAGCGCTCCGGCATGTGCTGCACGATGACGATGCCGGGGCATTCCGCCGGCAGCGCCTCCAGCACGTCGCGCAGGGCCTCGGTACCGCCGGTCGAGGCGCCGATGCAGACGATCCGGCTGGTCTCGGCCACCGCGCGGCCGGGCAGAGGCGGCGGCATCACCGCGTCGGCGGTGAGCTTGGCCTCGACCGTGCGGCTCGGCGCCCGGCCGGGACGCAGGCGGGCGCGGGCGGCGGCGCGGACGGCATCGCAGAACCGGATCGAGGATTCCATCAGGAACTGGCGCGTGTCGATCCGGGGCTTGGGCAGGACCTCGACGGCGCCTGCCTCCAGCACCTCGAACAGCATGCGCGAGCCGGCTTCCGTCAGGGTCGAGCAGATGATCACCGGGATCGGCCGCTGCGCCATGATCTTGCGCAGGAAGGTCAGTCCGTCCATGCGCGGCATTTCGAGGTCGAGGATGATGACGTCCGGCACCTCCTCCTGGATGCGCCGGGCGGCGATGAAGGGGTCGGCGGCGGTGCCGAGCACGGTGATGTCGGGGGCCGCGGCGAGGATGCCCGCGAGCGTCTGCCGGACGGAGGCGGAATCGTCGACGATGAGGACGCGGATCGGGGCGGCCTGGTTCAACGGAGCGGTTCCTTATCTGCGGAAGACGGTCGATGAGACCGGCGTCAGACCCGGCACCCCGGTCCCGGCCATGGATTCGGAATGACCGACCACGAGGAAGCCCCCGGGACGCAGATGGGCGGCGAGGCGTCCAAGGACGGCTTTCTGGGTCGACTTGTCGAAGTAGATCAGGACGTTGCGGCAGAAGATGACGTCGACGCCGTGATCGACCGGGTAGCGGGCATCCATCAGGTTGAGCCGCTGGAAGCGGGTGCGGGCGCGCAGCTCCGGCACGATCCGGCCCTGTTTGCGCCCCGGATCGCGGGCCCGCATGACGTAGCGTCGGCGCAGATCCGGCGGCACGGCCGCAAGCATCTCGTCGGGATAGATCGCGTCGGCCGCGACGCGCAGCACCTCGGTCGAGATGTCGGTGCCGAGGATCGCGTAGCTGAACCCGGCGCCCGCCGCGATCATGTCCTGCAGCACCATGGCCAGGGTGTAGGCCTCCGCCCCCGTCGAGGCCGCCGCGCTCCAGAGCTTCAGCAGGGGACGGCCGCGCCCGGCGATCAGCCGCGGTACGATCTCGCTGCGCAGGAGGTCGAAATGGGCGGGCTCGCGGAAGAAATCCGTCTTGTTCGTGGTCACGCAATCGACGAGGTGGACATATTCCTCGGCGAGACGCCCCTCGTCGAACAGGTGGCGACCGTACGCGTCCAGGCTGTCGAGGTCGAGGGCGCGCATGCGCTTGCGCAGGCGCCCCTCCAGCATGGTGCGCTTGGCCGGTGGAAGCTGGATTCCGACCTGGCTCTGGATCAGCTCGACCACCGATCGGAAATGACGATCGCTGAGTTGCGACACGGCGCGCCTGTCCCGGAACGCGTCAGGCCGCGGCGAGCAGGGCCGGATCGTCGCCCGACATCAGCGCCACGAGGTCGAACACCACCACGAAGGCCTCGCCCTTGCGGCCGATGCCGGCGATGTAGTGCGAGCGCCAGCGCCCCCCGACCTCGGGGGCCTCCTCCATCTCGGCCTGATCGAGTTCCGTGACCTCGAACACCCGGTCGGCGACGAAGCCGACCCGCATCGGCCGGTTCGGCATCGGGATGTTCAGGAGGATGATGCGGGTCGCGGCGGTCGGCGCGGCGGGCGGCA
>NZ_NKUI01000255.1 GCF_014845115.1 Methylorubrum zatmanii
CATGTCGCCCTCCGCCCGCCTCTGGTCGCCGAGTTCGCCGACCGCGCAGACCACGGTGTCGGGCAGCACCGGCAGGCCGTCGAGGACCCGCGCGAAGCCGTCCGTCTCCAAGATGTCGAGGCGCAGCAGCGTCACCTCGGCGCGAAATCGCGCGGCGAGGTCGTCGGCGTTGCGCTGGGCCCGAGCCGGGTCGCGCGCCGCCAGCAGGATGCGCCAGCCGGCCTCGGCATAGCGGGCGGCCACGGCATGACCGATATCGGAGGTGGCTCCGACGAGGAGCAGGGTTCCGGCCATTACAATCCCAGACGCGTGGAGAGGCGGGAGGCGAGCGTTTGCTCAGCGCCGAGGCACCGCCGCATCTCCCGGAAGGCGGGCAGATCCGGATAGCCCGCCTCGAAGGTGTCGCGGCTCTGGCGGGCATCCTTGGCGAGGTAGAGGCGCCCGCCGGCCGCGACCACGAGGCGGTCCAGCGCGTCGAGGAGGGCGAAGGTCGCGCGGTTCGCCGGCAGGTCGAGGGCGAGGGTGTAGCCTTCCATCGGGAAGGACAGCCCGCCGCCGCCGGGGCCGAGCCGCTTGAGCACCGCCAGCGGCGAGGCGCTGCCGAGGCGGGCGATCCGGTCGAGCATCTCCGAGAGCACGGCATGGGCGCCGCGCGGGGGCAGCACGCATTGATGCTGGACGAAGCCGCGCCGACCGTAGAGCCGGTTCCAGGCCTGGAGCCCGTCTAGGGGGAAGAAATAGGCCTGCCACGGCACCAGGGCGGGTGTTTCGGCCATCGCCGCCCCGCGCCGGAAGTACAGGGCGTTGAAGGCGGCGACGGAGAGGCGGTTCAGGGTCCAGCCCGGCCAGCCCGGCGGCACCGCGAGCCGGCCGCGCGCCGGGGCCGGGAACGGGTCGCGTCCGGCGGCGCGGCAGGCCTCCCGGCCGGCATGTTCGCCCCGGTAGACGAGGCCGCGCCCCAGGGCGGGCCCTCGCGCGAGGCAATCGATCCAGGCGACGGAATAGGTCGCCGCGCCATCCTGCTCCAGCGCCCGCAGCATCGCCGCGAGGTCGGCCGCCACGCGGGTCCGCTGAACGATCCAGCCGCTCTCGACCGGCCGCAGGCGAAGGGTCGCGTCGAGGATCGTCCCGGTCAGCCCCATCCCGCCCAGGGTCATGGCGAAGAGGTCGGGGTCGCGCTCCCGCGAGCAGGCGCGCGGGACGCCGTCGGGCGTCAGCAGGGTCAGCGCCTCGACATGGGCACCGAAGCCACCCTCGCGGTGGTGGTTCTTGCCGTGAACATCGGCGGCAATCATCCCACCGAGGGTGACGCACTGCGTGCCGGGCACCACCGGGGGGAAGAAGCCCCTGGGCAGGACGGTGCGGATGATCTCGGCGAGGGTGATCCCGGCCTCCGCCCACAGCCGGCCGGTGGCGGGGTCGAAGCCGCGCATTCGGTCGAGCGCCCCGGTCAGGACGGTGATGCGCCGGCCGATCGCGGCATCGCCATAGGCGCGCCCGCCGCCGCGGGCGATCAGGCCCCGACGGCCGTGGAGGAGCGCGGGCAGGGTCGCGGGCGCATCCGCCGCAAGGATCTCGCTCACCGCTTGGGGGTAGCGACCCCAGCCGGAGATCGGCCGTAGGTCTCGCGCATCCGGGCCGGCGAGGGCGTGGTGCGGGGACATCGGACGGTCCCCCTACGCGGCGGCCGGGCCGGCGGACGGAAGGACCGCCTCCGCCGGCCGTCCCCGCCGCAGGATGCGCCAGATCAGGGCGAGCAGGACGAGAAGGATAGGGGCGGCGAAGGAGACGCCGACCGGCGGCGCCGTCTCGATGTCTCCCCAGACCGAGTTCGTCACGAAGCCGTAGCCGCCGGCGCCCCAACCGAGGCCGAGCAGGGTGATCTGCTCCCCCCGGCTCGCCCGTTCGAGGAGATCCGGCAGCAGGAGGGCGAGAGCGATCCCGTAGAGCGGCAGATCGTAATCGTAGGCGTAGGGGCTGACGAGCAGACTCACCAGAGCGGCGAGGCCAACAACCTGCCGCGGCGGCAGCCTTCGTTGCAGCGCGCGCCCGATGAGCCCGAGGGCGGCCATGGCCGTCGCCATCTGCGCAGCCAGGGCGAGGGGGGCGGCCAAGCCGACACTGCGCAGCCACGCATAGACCGACACCATCCGGAACAGAGGATACTCGCCTGCTGCCAGGAAGGCCTTTGCCTCGTCCACACCCCGCAGGAAGGCCGGCCAGATCGCGAGGCCGAGCACGGCGGTGGCAAGGCCCGCCGCGAGGGTCGCGACCAGGGCCGCCACGGCGAGGCAGGCCCAGCGGCGCATCAGAAGGGCGCAGAGGCCGAGTCCCACAGCAAGGTGCGGCTTGATCACCATCAGGCCGAGCGGCACGCCGGCACCCGTTCGTCCGCCTAGAAGGCCGAGACCGGTCAATCCGATCAGGGTGCCGGTGAGGAAGCCGTTCTGCCCCGAGGCCACCCCGATGAAGAGAACCGGGAACAGAGCGAGCAGCGTCACCGGAAAGAGCGGGCCGGCGATCCGGGCCAGCACGAGCAGATAGGCGGCGAGCGTCGTGCCGACGAAGGCGAGATAGGCGAGGCTGATCGGCAGGAGCGCCAACCCCGCCACGACGAGGTCGAAGGGCGGCGGGTAGGTCCAGGGCAGGAAGGCTTCGTTGCCGGTGAGCGTGCGCTGGACCCGCAACAGGGCCGGGAGATGATAGGCATCGGCGATGTCGCCCCGCCACACCATCCGGCCGGCGATGTGGAAGGCGTCGAAATCGGTCAGATCGACGGAGGGCAGGATACCGGCGTAGCGGGCTGCCTTGCCGAGGACGACCAGGGCGAGGGCGACGAGGAGCGTGCGCGTCACCAGCGGCGTCGCCAGCGCCGCGAGCGGCGTCGGCGCCCGGTGTGGCTCTCGTCCCGGCTGAACGTATGGCCCGCCCCGT
>NZ_NKUI01000256.1 GCF_014845115.1 Methylorubrum zatmanii
TCCCGACGAGCGTCTGATCGTCGCCGGGTAACGCACCTGCATCGAGAGGGCGCCAGACCCCCGATTGGACGCCGATCAGCCCTTCAGCCGGGTTCTTTTTCCACGCCGATTCTCACCCAGCCGGGTCGGGCGCATCGGCGCGCTCCAGGCGTTGGGCGTGCGGATGCACGAAGGTCCGCGCGCGGACCCCGGTGGCGCATTCCGCTCGTCGGCCTAGGGACGCGGACCGTCCGCCCCGGGGCCCGGCGAGTCGCCGTCGGGCTCGCGAACAAGGGCATCTGCCCCTCGCTCCCTGCCGACAGGTTCGAACAGCCCTCACGCCCAGGCTTTCCACAGGCGGCATCCGCGGGGACAAATCGGGGACAAATCGATTTTGGTCGCACGCCAACCCGTTGTGATGACACACGTTTTTCGGGCTGGGTGTAGATGGCGGAGACGGAGGGATTAGACGACAAGGAGCCGTTAACCCATTCTGGCGACAGCAAGTCCAGGGAATTGCGGGCGTTTCCGGGTCATATTACGGTTCAAAACCGGATCATATCCCCCTCCCTGGACGCCCCGCCCGTGCCCCGCAAGCCCGACCCTGAAATGGCCTACCTGACGGTACACGACGGCCTGTACCGTGTCTCCATGGGCGTGCCGAAGGAGCTGCGCTCGCAGCTCGGCAGCCGCCTGGTGAAGAGCACCGGCACGAAGTCGAAGGGGCAGGCGAAGATCGCCCGCGACCGCATCGTCCCCGAGTTCAAGAAGAAGATCGAGGACGCCTGGAAGGCCAGGGGCGGGAAGCGGGGCTCCCTGCTCGCCGAGGCCCTGGAGACCCGCAAGCTCCTGGAGACGGCCAGCGACGACCTCGCCGACTTCATGATCAAGGGCGCCCTGGAGCGGAGCGATGAGATCCTCGACGAGGGGGCGACATGGGTCGACGAGCCGACCCCCGACGGGGTGTTTCCGGTCCGGCGGCCGACCCCCGAGGCGGTCAAGGCGGTCACCGAATTCCGGCGCGTGCTCGCCGGGGACACGCCCATCGCGTTCCATCACCAGGCGTTCGTAGACGGCCTGAAGATCAAGCCCCGCTCGAAGCTGGACGAACCCCGGGCCCTCTCGATCCTCCTCGATTGGCTGGAGGCGAACGACATCGAGCCGTTCATCGAGAACATCAACAAGCGGAACGCAATCCGATTCCTCGACTGGCTCGACGCCGATACGAACCTGTCATGGGCGAGCAAGGCCAAGTATTTCGGACGGATCAAGTTCTATTGGAGCTGGCTCGCCCGGCGCGAGTACGCCAAGGAGAACCCGTTCGCCGACCTGAACCTGGACAAGCCCGAGACGGAGCGCGCCGACGACGAGCGGCCCTACACCGACGCGGAGGTTCAGAAGCTCCTCATGGGCAGCCCCATGGAAGGGGACCGGATGCGCGACGTCATGATGATCGCCGCTCTGACTGGGGCACGCCTCGACGCGGTGATCGACCTGAAGGTCGGCGGCCTCTTCGACGGCTACTTCACCTTCAAGGCGCAGAAGAAGGAGCGCGACGTGCGCGACGTCCCGGTCCACCCGGACCTCGACGAGATCGTCGCGCGCCGGATCGCGGGCAAGGCGCCGGAGGACGACCTGTTCCCGGAGTGGCCCGGCCCGCCGTCGACTTCGGTAAAGCCACGCTCATCTTACTTCTCGAAGCGGTACACCAAGTACACGTCCGACATCGGCGTTCGAGACGAGGAAGTCGGGCGCCGTCGCAGCAAGATCAACTTCCACTCCTGGCGCAGGTGGTTCATCACGAAGCTGGAGCGCGCTCGCGTCCGCGAGCCCCTGATCGCCGCGATCGTCGGCCACAAGCGGCCCGGCATGACGCTCGGCCTCTACTCGGGCGGGCCGGAGTTCCTGGAGGCCCAGGAGGCGATCGCCCTCGTGAAGCTGCCCCCGCTCGACGGCTCGCCCGTTGTCGAGGAGCGGTCCCTGATGCCCCGGAGGCGGTCATGAAACCCGCGATACCCCGTTCGAAACCCCAACCCTCCGCCAAACCCTAGGGACCTGCAGCGCCGCGCGCCGGGTCCCCGATTGAGGACCCGTAAAAATGGCCCGTAGGAATACTTTCT
The DNA here is from genome assembly GCF_014845115.1 of Methylorubrum zatmanii. Classification (GTDB taxonomy): domain Bacteria; phylum Pseudomonadota; class Alphaproteobacteria; order Rhizobiales; family Beijerinckiaceae; genus Methylobacterium; species Methylobacterium zatmanii. The sequence continues at coordinate 2,100 of NZ_NKUI01000256.1, forward strand.
TCACCGCCGACACGCATTTCTCGCATGAGGGCATCATCCGGATGTGCAAGCGGCCGTTCACCTCGGTCGCCGAGATGAACCGGTGCCTCGTCGAGATCTGGAACGCCCGCGTCGGGAAGGACGACACCGTCTGGCACCTCGGCGACTTCGCGCTTGGGGCGACGGCGGCCGAGGCGGCCTCGATCTTCCGGGCCCTGAACGGCAAGCTCCGCCTGGTGAAGGGGAACCACGACGGGCCGGACACGCTCGCGCTGCCCTGGGCCGGGCCCGTCGAGCAGCTTGTCGAGATGGCGGTGGACGGGGCCAGGGTTGTTGCCTGTCACTACCCCCTGAGGGCCTGGAGGGGGAGCTTCGGCCGGACGCTCCAGCTGTTCGGGCACACGCACGATCTCCTGCCGCCGTCCAGCCTGTCCTACGACGTCGGCGTGGACAGCTGGGCGTACGCCCCGGTCACCATCGCGGAGATCCGGTCGAAGCTGTCATCGGTCACGGAGGAGCCCGAGGAGCGCCGGATGGCCCGCCTGCGCAAGGCCGAGGCAGGCCCGACCGAGGACGAGGACTAAACGTTCCGGGGTGCCCACCGGGCCGCGTGCTCCTCCGCGAACGCCGAGCGCCACCCGGCGGCCGGCTCGGGCTGGGGGGCAGGCTCCGGAGCCGGGCGGGGCAGCCTCTTGTCGGCGAACCGCTCGACGAGGGCGTCCACGTCGAAGTCGCTCCCGTCGTCGTACGGGGCGGCCTCCGCCGCGGCGGCCGGCCCGGATTCGAGCGGGGCTTCCCCGGGGGCGTCGGGCTCGCCCTGCGCCGGGGGCGCGCCCGCGCCGCCGTCGGCGAACAGGTTGTCGAGCTCGTCGGCGTGCCGGCGCAGGCGGGCGGCCCCGTCCCGGGCGATCGCCGGCAGGGCGTCGAGGACCCAGCTCGGCACGGGCTTCGCCCCGTCGGCGAGGACCCACTGCGCCACGCGCGCCCGCCCGAGGGGGCGCCCCGTCGCGGCGGAGAGCGCGTCGGCCAGGGGGGTCTGCCAGCTTCCGCCGTAGACCCGCTCGCCGACCGCTTGCACGAGGGCGACGCGCCGGGCACGCTCCTCGGCGTCAGTGAACTCCCGCGTTCCCATGGCTCTCCCCCTGCACGACCCCGGGGCAACCCCCGGGGTGAACGGATTGTATCACTGGATCTCTCGGTGAACAGCCTTGTTCACTAGAGGGCGAGGGCTGCGAGCGCGGCCTCGTCCTCTTCCGAGGGCGGGCGCGCGTACTCGACCGGGGGCGAGGCGACGAGCGCCTTCTGCAGCGTCCGGTGGATCGTGACCGTGCGGCCGTAGCAGCTCAGCCAGCGATCCTCGACCACCGCCGCGAATCCGCGCCCGGTGCGGGCGAGCCTGGCCTCCCAGACGGCCCGCTCGCCGGAGACGAGGAACGGCGTGGCGTCGAGCAACATGTGCCCGGCGACGGTCCCGTCGCCCGCTCCGATCCGGTGGCGCACCGCGAGCCAGCTGCGGGACACCATGATGACGTGGCGGTCGATGTTCGAGGCCCAGTGATCCCGGCCCTTGTTCACGCGGCTCCAGTCCTTCTCGACCTCGACGAAGTAGTCCGGCTGGTCCCCGGAGCGGACCTCGAACGAGCTGCCCCCGGCCGCCCCGTGCTTCATGACGGACTTCGCAGCGGCGAGGACGGCGCTCCGGCGGAGATCGGCGAGCCGCATCCGGATCGGCCGCTGCAGTTCGCTCGCGAAGGCCGCCCGCGCCTGGTGAACGGCGCTGTTCTCTCGCGACTGGGGCTGCCGGGGGCGGAAGCCGTAGAACTCCGTGACCTGGCCCTCGTTGCGGTTCCGGCGGACGCGCCGACGGTCGCCGATCGCCTCGGCCAGGCGCAGGACTCCTTCGAGGTCGCGGGTGACGATGAAGCCGGCCTTCTCGGCCTTCGGGATGGCCCGGATGATCTCGCGGGCGCGTGTCGGGCCCGACGCGTTGCCCTTACGCAAGTCCAGAACGATCCGGCGGGTGACCGGGGTGACGTCGCTCAGGATGCCTTTCATCGTCCTCTCCTCTCGCTCATGGCCCTTGATCGGGCCGCCCCTCACGGAGGCGGCCGGAGAAAGGGCCGGGGTCACCCCCGGCGGATTCAGAAGGTCAGGTCGAGGGGCTCGCCGTGCAGGGGGAGCAGGCTCGCCGGGAGCGGGAGGTCCCGGATCTCGGCGTCCGCGATGGAGGCGAGCAGGACGTCCAGGGCGTGGGGCCGGGGCTCGTCCCGGGAGACCGGCTCGGCGTCGGCGAGGTCGTCGAAGAGGAGGTTGAGGTCGAAGCTGAGATCGAGGGTCTCGGTGGGCTGGGTCATCGTGGGCTCCTTGGGGGAGGCCTTCTGCCTCCTTGGTGAACAAATTAGTTCACTGAGCCGACACGGTCAAGGGATGGTGAACCAGATTGTTCACTTTCTCAGCTTGGCGCCCGGACCGTCGCGTCCGATCGCGAAGATGTCCTCGATCGGCGGGCCGCTGTGGCGCTCGATGCGGGGGCAAGGCTGGAGCGGGCCCGACATCTTCGCCTGGACCTCCTCAGCCCAGCGCGCCTGCTGCAGGGCGCGAGCCTCCACGTCGTAGAGGGGGTCGGCGTAGACGCCGCGACCGGGGACCCATTCCATGCCAAGGACGTCCAGGACGCCGCCCTCCGGGTCCTCCCGGCCGTCGATGACCGCCAGCAGGTACTCGGGCGTGCAGCCCGCTTGCAGCGCGCAGCGCACGATGGCGGCCGGCCCCCTAAGGGTCTTGCGCAGGATGGCGCGCAGCTCGTCGACGCCGGGCTCGTAGTCCCGGCCATAGAGCGCGGCGCGGTCCTGCTCCTGGATGACGAGGCGGCGGACCGGGTTGCTGGGCAGAGTTTGGCTCATGTCAGGTCTCCTTGGGGTGGGTGAGGGTTAGCGGTTGTCGAGGTCGTGGCCGCGCAGACCGGAGACGTCGGCCCACTCGGCAAGCAGCGTCAGGGCGATGAAGGCGGGCACCCAGGCGCACGCCCAGAGCAGCGGGTCCTCGTGCGGCCAAGCCGGCTCGGCGCCGGTGACCGGAAGGACGACGGACGCGATGAAGAGAGCGCTGATCGCGCGCAGGTGCGTCCAGCCGGCGACGAGCCGGATGCACTCGCGCCAGCCGGGGTCGGCCTTGGCGTTGGCGACGGCGGTAGCGAGAAGGCGGCGGATCATCATGCAGTCCTTTCGACATCGGCGGCGGCGAGGCCCGCGTCGGCGCGGACCCATGAGAGCGCATCGAGGGGGGAAATCTCGGTCCGGCGGGCGAGCTCGATCGCGAGGGCCAGGTCCTCGACACCGAGGCGCCCGAGGAACCGGGGCTCGCCCGGCTGCGGGCAGACCCCGATCGACGGGGCTTCGTCCGGGGGCTGGGGCGCCACCCGCGCGGGGAGCTGGCGGCGCACGGCCCCGCGGGGCTGCGTCAGCTGCAGCCTGCGCAGGTGCGAGTAGACGGTGCTCTCGTTGACCCGCCACAGGCGCGCGAGGTCGCTCGCCCGCGGTGTCTCCACGTGCTGGCGTCGGATCTCGTCGTCGTCGGCGGGCACGCCCCTGTACGGGCTGACAGCTCCTACGGTCGGCATGGGCTCTTCCTCTGGGGTGGGC
>NZ_NKUI01000257.1 GCF_014845115.1 Methylorubrum zatmanii
AGCGGCTCGCCGAAGCCGGCCAGCGCCCGGATCACCTCCATCGCCATCAGCGAGCCCATCACGCCGGCCAGTGCCCCGAGCACGCCGGCTTCGGCGCAGGGGGCGACGCTGCCCGGCGGCGGCGGGTTCGGGAACAGGCAGCGATAGGTCGGGTTCGGCTCTCCGCCGGGCCCGGTCTCGTGGGCGCGGATGGTGGTGAGCGACCCGTCGAAGGCCCCGAGCGCCGCCGTCACCAGCGGCTTGCGGGCGACGAAGCAGGCATCCGAGACGGCGTAGCGCGTCGAGAAATTGTCGGAGCCGTCGGCGACGAGGTCGTAGCCTTCGAACAGGGCCGGCGCGGTCTCGGGCGTCAGCCGGAAGGGATGCGTCTCGACGCGCACATGCGGGTTGAGCCGGGCGACGGCCTCCGCCGCGCTCTCGACCTTCGGGCGGCCGACATCCGGCGTGCCGTGAATCACCTGCCGCTGCAGGTTCGAGAGCGAGACCGTATCGTCGTCGACGATGCCGAGGGTGCCGATGCCGGCGGCGGCGAGATACTGGATCAGGGGCGCGCCGAGCCCGCCCGCGCCGATCACGAGGACCCGCCCCGCCTTCAGCCGCGCCTGCCCGGGGCCGCCGATCTCCCGCAGGACGAGGTGGCGGGCATAGCGTTCGATTTCGTCGGACGAGAGGGCCATGCCGGCCATGTAAGCGCAGCGGGCGGCGAGCGGAAGCGGCGTTGCGCTCGGGGGAGGGGATGGCCTAGGGCTGAAGGCCTATCGCAGACGCGCTCTTCCCGTCCTCCGCCTCATCCTGAGGTGCCGGAGCGCAGCGCAGGCCTCGAAGGATGAGGTGGCGGGAGGGGGAGAGGCGAGCCACCATCGGTGCCGCCCTTGTCCGATCTCACACCCCTCGCCCTTGCACAGGCCCTGATCCGCTGCCCCTCCGTCACCCCGGAGGAGGGAGGGGCTCTGTCCTTCCTGGCGGAGGTGCTCGCCCGCGCCGGCTTCCGCATCGAGCGCCCGGTTTTTTCGCAGGACGGCACGCCGGACATCGAGAATCTCTACGCCCGGATCGGCGGCGGCGGCCCGGTGCTGCTGCTGGCCGGCCATACCGACGTGGTGCCGCCGGGCGAGGTTGGGGCCTGGACGCATGGCCCGTTCTCCGGCGAGGTGGCCGGCGGCTTCCTCTACGGCCGGGGTGCGGTGGACATGAAGGGCGGCATCGCCTGCATGCTCGCGGCGACCCTGGCCTTCCTCGACCGGAAGGGCCCCGATTTCGGCGGCTCCCTCGCCTTCCTCATCACCGGGGACGAGGAGGGGCCGGCGATCAACGGCACCGTCAAGCTGCTCGATTGGGCCAAGCGGCGCGGCGAGCGCTTCGACCATTGCCTGCTCGGCGAGCCGACCAACCCGGATGCCCTCGGCGACATGATCAAGATCGGCCGGCGCGGTTCGCTCACCGGCCGCCTGACCGTGCACGGGCGCCAGGGCCATGTCGCCTATCCGCACCGGGCCGAGAACCCGATCCCCGGCCTGCTGCGCCTCGCCTCGGCGCTGATCGCCGAACCGCTCGACGGCGGCACCGCGCATTTCGACGCCTCGAATCTCGAATTCACGACGATCGATGTCGGCAACCCCGCCACCAACGTGATCCCGGCCTCGGCCAAGGCCGTGTTCAACGTGCGCTTCAACGACGACTGGACCGCCGAAACCCTCGGCGCGGAAATCCGGAGGCGCCTGGAGGCGGCGGCCGGCAACGCGGTGCGCTTCAGCCTCGACCTCCAGCCCTCGAACTCACCGGCCTTCCTGACCCGGCCCGATGCCTTCGTCGACCTGGTGGCGGACGCGATCGAGGCCGAGACCGGCCGGCGGCCGGTGCTCTCCACCACGGGCGGCACCTCGGATGCGCGCTTCATCAAGGATGCCTGCCCGGTGATCGAGTTCGGCCTCGTCGGGCAGACCATGCACGAGACCGACGAGCGGGTGGCGGTCACCGATCTGGAGCGGCTGACCGCGATCTATGGCCGGGTGCTGGAGACCTATTTCTCTACCTGATGACCGCCCTGTCGGTCCGTGTGCCGCGTTGGCTTTGCGTCACGCCTTGACCGGCAGCGCTGCTTGCGGAGGGCCAGCTCGATTCAAGCCGCTCTGAGCCCTCGGCAGAACCACGCTTTTCGCCCCCGGCCCCGGCACAAGATGCGATACCCGTTGCTGCGAAACCGACGGCTTTTCGAGCCGAGACGATCCCCGACCGCGATGTAAATCTGTCGAAGGCGTTGGACATGCGGATCGTCGAGACGCAATTGAATACTTCTCTTGACCAGAGCTGCCGTTACGGCGCGATCTGCCACATCGGCAGGGATCAATCCCGTGCCCAGCATGACGCGGCCGACTTCCACGAGAAGAGCATCGTTCTCGGGCCCCGTCCCACCGGCTAGGCGTTCAAGATCGAAGAGCGTACGGATCCCGTACGGCCACAACTTAACGATCTTGTCGCGACCCACAGAGCAGCAAAGTTGAGCTTGCGCCACCCAGTCCATAATCTGATAAACGCCAAACGGCGTCTCGACAAAAAGCATCAAAGGATTTGCCGCAGCCAGATTTTGCGTTGAGTGAATATGGCGATCGTCGAGCCGAGCGCGGATATCACTATCGATTCCATCTATTATTTCTATTGGCGTAATTTTAAATGCTTTGAATATGTCATTTTCTTCTTGTTTGAAGTTTTTCAATTGGTCTCGCTGCACAATGAACCTGAGCGCAACATCAGGCATGATACCGGCAACGAAGCAGAGAGTGAGAACCGTGACCGCACCAGCGGAAACGGTGTTCGAACCGGCGATATTCGACGCGCCGCCGGCGATTGCATTCACGGAGGTTTGAAGGACCGCACCGCCGACTTCGAACAGCGCAACAGCAAGGATAAAGCCGAGCACTTGTGCCGTGAGAATTTTGATCGCCTCCGAAACGATGGTCCCAGGACTCAGATCGAAATTTTTGATGGCTCGGTGGAGATTGCGCAGGGCCATAATATAGCTACCTGCGAAAGCCGCACAGATACTGAGAATATAGACCATACCTGAACTACGCGTCTCAGGATATAAAATATCAGGCCAGAGCGAAGCATTGAATGCACCTTTGCCAGATGCTATGAGCAAGACATACAGCACCATAGAGGCGCCATAGAACATCGACACGCCAACCACGGCACTGAACGATACGCATCCGATCAGCCACGAGAGTGTCGAGTAATCCTCACGTTTCCTGCTGTTGCCCGCCGCGCTCATCGCCCGGCGCGCCGCCTCGCTCCCTGCAACCTCTGGATCATTGCTTCTCCTGCCGCCGACGAAGTACTTGTACTTCACGAACTCGAACGACGGGATAAGATGCAAAGCATTTTTTGCATCGACATCAAACACATCAGCAAGATCGGTAATAATCTCCTGTCTCTGTCGCTTCACCGATTCGCGAATAGCGACAAAAATAACCGGCGACAGCACTGACAAGACTGTCAGAATATATATCAAGAACTTGACTTGAGAATCCATCGCCGCCCCCAACAATATTTACGCGGAGAATCCAGGCGATGCCAAATTAGGCAGATTTTCCAGATTATACAAACCTCAAGTTGTCAAATCGGAAGGATTATCTCGTCTGACCGTAATCCACCCCCACGAAGGTCAGCCCGCAGGCCGGCGCCAGCGGGCCGCAGCGGTGCTTGGCCCTGGTGGCCAGGATCTCGGCCACGTCGTCGGCGGAGAGGCGCTTGCAGCCGGCGAGCATCAGCGTGCCGGCCATGGCGCGGACCTGATGGTGCAGGAAGGAGCGGGCCGAGGTCGCGATCACGATCTCCTCGAACAGGCCCATCCGCTGGCGGGTGACATCGAGCTGCTCCAGGGTCCGCACCGGGCTCTTGGCCTGGCATTCCGCGGCGCGGAAGGCAGAGAAGTCGTGGCGGCCGAGCAGCCGTTGGGCGGCGGCCTGCATCAGATCGGCGTCGAGCGGCCAGGGCACGTGCCAGACATGGGCACGGGTGAGCGCGGCGGGGCTGCGCCGGTTGAGGATGCGGTAGCGGTAATGCCGCCGGATCGCCGAGTGGCGCGCGTCGAAATCCGGCCCCACCACCTCGGCGGAGAGGATCGAGACCGGCTGCGGCCGCAGATGCGCGTTGAGCGCGTCGCGCACGGTGTCGGTGCGCCACGCCTTGGCGAGGTCGAGATGCGCGACCTGATGGATGGCGTGGACGCCGGCATCGGTCCTCCCGGCACAGGTCAGCCGCGCTGCCTCGCCGGAGAAGCGGGTCACGGCGGTTTCGATGGCGGCCTGCACGGTCGGGTCGTCGGCCTGCCGCTGCCAGCCGCAGAACGGCGCGCCGTCATATTCGATGACGAGCTTGTAGCGGGGCATCAGGCTTTCGCGCTCACCCGAGCCGCTCCCCCACGGTCAGCCGCGCCCCGCGCAGAAACTCCTCGCCGCTCGTGCTGCTGCCCTTGCCGGCCCGGCGCAGTTCCAGGAGCCGCACCGCGCCGATGCCGCAGGCGACGGTGCAGGCGGCATCGAGCAGCGTGCCCGGCGGGCCGGAGCCCTCGGCGGGCAGCGCCCGCAGCACCTTCACGCGCTCCGGCCCCTTGCCAAGCCCCTTGCCGAGATCCGCCTCGACATAAGCGCCGGGGAACGGCGACAGGCCGTTGATGTGATGCGCGACCTCCACCGCCGGCCGCGACCAGTCGATCCGGGCCTCCGCGTTGGTGATCTTGTGGGCGTAGACCACGCCCTCCTCCGCCTGGGGGCTGAAGGTCAGGCCGTCCCGCTCCAGCGCCTGAATCGCCCGCCCCATCAGGTCGGCCCCGAGGGGCATCAGGGCATCGTGCAATTCGCCCGCGGTCATGCCCTCCCGGATCGGCAGGCGCTCCTCCAGGGCGACGGGGCCGGTATCGAGCCCGGCTTCCATGCGCATCACGCCGACGCCGCTCTCGGCATCGCCCGCCATCACCGCCCGCTGGATCGGGGCGGCGCCGCGCCAGCGCGGCAGCAGGGAGCCGTGCAGGTTGAGGCAGCCGAAGCGCGGCAGGTCGAGGATCGCCTGGGGCAGCAGCAGGCCGTAGGCGACGACGACGGCGACATCGGCCCCATGCCCGGCAAAGGTCTCGGCCGCCTCCGGCGTCTTCAACGTCGAGGGCGTCAGCACCGGCAGGCCCAACGCCTCGGCACGGACATGGACCGGGGAGGGCCGCAGGGCCATGCCGCGCCCGGCCTTGGCCGGCGCGCGGGTGTAGACGGCGGCGAGGGTGTGGCCGTCGGCATGGAGCCGGGCCAGGGTGGGCACCGCGAAGTCCGGCGTCCCCATGAAGACGATGCGCATCGGATCCCGTCAGGCGGCGTCGCGCTTGGCGGCTTTCGAGAACTTCTTCATCACCCGGTCGCGCTTGAGCTTCGACAGATGATCGATGAACAGCACACCGTTGAGATGGTCGATCTCGTGCTGGAGGCAGGTGGCGAGCAGCCCGTCGGCTTCCCGCTCCACCGTCTCGCCGTCGAGGGTCATGTAGCGCACCCGCACGCGATCCGGCCGCTCCACCTCGCCGTAGAATTCGGGAATCGACAGGCAGCCCTCGTCATAGACCCGCTTCTCCTCCGAGGCCCAGACGATCTCGGGGTTGAGATAGACGGTGGGGTTCTTCGCGGTCTCGTCCTTCGAGGTGTCGATGGTGACGACCCGCTTGGGAACCCCGATCTGGATCGCGGCGAGGCCGACGCCGGGGGCGTCGTACATCGTCTCGATCATGTCGCGGGCGAGCGTCCGGATCTCGTCGGTGACCGCCTCCACAGGCTCGGAGATGAGGCGCAGCTGCGCGTCGGGCAGGATCACGAGGGGGCGGACGGTCATGG
>NZ_NKUI01000258.1 GCF_014845115.1 Methylorubrum zatmanii
TCCGCATCTTCACCGGCGCGCCGGTGCCGGCGGGCGCCGACGCGATCCTGATCCAGGAGAATGCCGAGGCGGATGGCGAGACCGTCACCGCCCTCGAACCGGTGGCGCCGGGCCGCTTCCTGCGCCGGGCGGGCCTCGACTTCCGTGAGGGCGAGACGCTGCTGCAGGCGGGCGACACCCTCGATGCCCGCCGCCTCGCCCTCGCGGCGAGTGCCGGCCACGCGACGCTTCCCGTGCGGCGCAAGCCCCGCATCGCCGTGCTCGCCACCGGCGACGAACTGGTCCGGCCGGGCGAGCCGGCGGCATGGGATCAGATCGTCGCCTCGAACGGCCTCGCGCTCTCGGCGCTGAGCCTGGAGGCGGGGGCGGAGCCGATCGATCTCGGCATCGTCCCGGACGATCTCGACAGCTTGCGCGGCGCCATCGGCCGCGCCCGCAGCGCCGGCGCCGATCTCCTCGTCACCCTGGGCGGTGCCTCCGTCGGCGATCACGATCTTGTCCAGGCGGCCCTCGGTGCCGAAGGGTTGGAACTCGGTTTCTGGCGGGTCGCGCTCCGCCCCGGCAAGCCGCTGATGCACGGACGGCTCGGACCGATGACGGTAATCGGCCTGCCTGGCAATCCGGTCTCCTCCATCGTCTGCGGCCTCCTGTTCGTGGTGCCGGCGATCCGTGCGCTGCTCGGCGATCCGCGTGCCGGCGCGGATCGCAGCGAGCCTGCCCTCCTCGGCCGCGACATGCCGGAGAACGACGGGCGCCAGGACTACCTGCGTACCCGCCTCGACACGGCGCCCGACCTTTTGCCGGTGGCCCATCCGGAGACGCGCCAGGATTCGTCGATGCTCTCGGTGCTCGGCACCAGCGAGGCCCTGCTGATCCGCCCGCCGCACGCGCCCCCGGCCAAGGCGGGAGACCCCTGCCGCATCATCCGGCTGGATCGACGCATCGTCTGAGCCGGCAGGAGCAAGAACCCCTCACGGCGCAAAAGTCTTGCATCCGCCCGATTTTCTGCCGAAGAGGGCGGCCTTCACCGGATTTTTGTCACCGGATCGAGCGGCGGGGTGCCGCCGGGCAAGCATGGGCGGGGAGCGTTGGCAGCGATGAGCGAAGCGCGCGAGTTGGGTTCGGCGGATATCCAGAAGGTGCTGGAGCTGCTGCCCCACCGCTACCCGTTCCTGATGATCGACCGCATCATCGAGATCGACCGGGACGAGAGCTGCATCGGCATCAAGAACGTCACCGCCAACGAGCCGCAATTCACCGGGCATTTCCCGGACCTACCGGTCTTCCCCGGCGTGCTGCTGATCGAGGGCATGGCCCAGACGGCCGGCGCCATCTGCTGCCGCCACATCATGGGCAACGGGTCGAAGACCAAGCAGGTCTTCTTCATGACCATCGACAAGTGCAAGTTCCGCAAGCCGGTGGTGCCGGGCGACCAAGTCCGCTTCCACATGAAGAAGATGAACCAGCGCAGGACCATGTGGTGGTTCCGCGGCGAGGCCCGCGTCGACGGAACGCTCGTCGCCGAGGCGGAGATCTCCGCCATGCTGGTGACGGAGTGAGCGCGGTGCGGGACGGCATTCATCCGAGCAGCGTCGTCGAGGACGGCGCCCGGCTCGGCGACGGCGTGCGGATCGGCCCCTTCTGCCATGTCGGCCCGGAGGTCGAGTTGGGCGAGGGGTGCGAACTCGTCAGCCATGTCGTGCTGGCCGGCCGAACGACCGTCGGCGCGCGCACGAAGATCTACCCCTTCGCCTCGATCGGCCATCCGCCGCAGGACCTGAAATATCGCGGCGAGCCCTCGACCCTGGTCATCGGCTCGGATTGCCTGATCCGCGAGGGCGTCACCATGAATCCCGGCACCGCCGGCGGCGGCCTGGAGACGGTGGTGGGCGACCATTGCGCCTTCCTGGCCAACAGCCATGTCGGCCACGATTGCCGTGTCGGCAGCCACGTGATCTTCTCCAACAACGTCATGCTGGCCGGCCATTGCACGGTGGGCAACTACGCCATCCTCGGCGGCGGCGCGGCGGTGATCCAGTTCGCCCGCGTCGGCGACCATGCCTTCGTCGGCGGTCTCTCGGGGCTGGAGAACGATTGCATCCCCTACGGCATGGCGCTCGGCAACCGGGCCTATCTCTCCGGCCTCAACATCATCGGCCTCCAGCGCCGCGGCTTCTCCCGCGAGGATATCCACGCCCTGCGCCGGGCCTACCGGCTGCTCTTCGCCCAGGAAGGCACCTTGATGGAGCGCGTCGAGGACGTGGCCGCCGAGTTCGACACCCATCCGGCGATCCACGAGATCCTCGCCTTCATCCGCGAGGGCGGCAAGCGCTCGATCTGCACGCCCCGCGCCGTCGCCGCGGCGGCCTGAGGCCGATGCTCGATCCCGCCCGGCCCCTCGCCCTGGTGGCCGGCACGGGCCGGCTGCCGGAACTCGTCGCGGCCTCCCTGGACGCGGCGCGGCGGCCCTTCCGCGTGCTGGCCGTGCGCGGCTTCACCGAGCGGGCGATGCGGCGCCGGGCGGATGCCGTCGTCGATCTGCTCGACATCCCCGGCACGCTGCGGATCCTGAAGGAATGGGCGCCCGCCGCCGTGATCCCGGCCGGGGGCGTCGCGCGGCCGAGCCCGGCCGCCCTCCTCAACGCCGCCCACGCCGTGCGCAACCGCGACCTCCTGAAAAGCCTGGCGGGCGGCGACGACCGGCTTCTGCGCGCCGTTCTCTCGCTTTTGGAAGAGAACGGGCATCGGGTTCTCGGGGTCCACGAGGTGGCGCCCGATCTGCTTGGGCGCGTCGGCCGTCTCGGCCGGCTGGAACCCGATGCCGAGGCAGCCGTCTCGATCGCCACGGGGCGGGCCATGCTCGGCGCGCTCAGCCCCTTCGATGTCGGCCAGGCCGCCGTGGTGGCGGGGGAACGGGTCATCGCCGTCGAGGGGCCGGAGGGGACCGACCGGATGTTGCTTCGGACCCGCGCCCTGAACCGAAAACCCTTCGGCTTCGGCACGCCCGCCAAGGGGACGGTGCTCGTCAAGCTGCCCAAGCTCGGCCAGGATCTGCGCATCGACCTGCCGGCCATCGGTCCCCGCACCGTGCGCCGGGCGGTGGAGGCCGGCTGCGCCGGGATCGCCATCGGCGCCGGGCACACCCTGGTGATCGATGCGCCCGAGACCGTGGCGGCGGCGGACGCGGCGGGTCTGTTTCTGATCGGGGTGGAGGTGGCGCCGTGACCCATCGGCGGATCTGGCTCGTCGCGGGCGAGGATTCCGGCGACCAACTCGGCGCCAAGCTGATCCGCGCCCTGCGGGCGCTCTCGCCCGAGCCGCTGACGCTGGGGGGCGTCGGCGGCGAGGCCATGGAGGCGGAGGGCTTCCGCTCACTCTTCCCCATCGATGACGTGGCGGTGATGGGCTACCTGCCGGTCCTCGCCCGTGCCCGCACCCTGCTGCGGCGCATCCGCGAGACCGTGGACGATGTCGTCGCGGCGTCGCCCGACGTGCTCGTCATCATCGACAGCCCCGGCTTCACCCATGCCGTGGCGACCCGGGTGCGCAAGCGCCTGCCGCATCTGCCGATCATCGATTACGTCTCGCCGAGCGTCTGGGCGTGGCGGCCGTGGCGGGCGAAGGGCATGGTGCCCTTCATCGACCACGTGCTCGCCCTGCTCCCCTTCGAGCCGGAGGCGCATCGCCGGCTGGGCGGCCCGGCCTGCACCTATGTCGGCCATCCGCTGATCGAGCGGCTGTCGGAGCTTCGCCCGTCGCCGGACGAGGCGGCGATCCGCGAGGGGCGCCCGCCGATCCTGGCGGTGCTGCCGGGTTCGCGCCGTTCGGAAATCGAGCGGCTGATGCCGGTCTTCGGGCAGACCGTCTCCGAACTGGCCCGTCGGGTCGGGCCGTTCGAGATCGAACTGCCGGCGGTGAGCCGTCACCGCGCCCTGATCGAACGGCTGGCGGTGGCCTGGGAGCGCCAGCCGCGCATCGTCCACGGCGAGGCCGCCAAGCACGCGACCTTCCGCCGGGCGCGCGCCGCGCTCGCCGCCTCGGGCACCGTGACCCTCGAACTCGCCCTGGCCGGCGTGCCGATGGTGGTGGCCTACAAGGTCTCGCGGATCGAGGAGGTCATCGCCCGGCGCCTGATCCAGGTGCCGACCATCGTGCTGCCGAACCTGATCCTTTCCGAGAACGCCATGCCCGAATTCGTGCAAGGTGATTGCACGCCGGAGCGGCTGGCCGGCACCTTGGCTCCCCTCATGGCCGGTGGGCCGGCGCGGCGGACCCAGCTCGACGCGCTCGCCCGCATCGATGGGCGGATGCGGCTGACCGGGGACGAGGAGCCGAGCCGGGCGGCCGCGCGGATCGTGCTCGAGGTGCGGAGGGCGGCATGACCGAGGCGGCACCCCACCGAATCGCGATCTACGTCGATGCCGATGCCTGCCCAGTGAAGGACGAGGTCTACCGCGTCGCGGCCCGCTACGGCCTTCACGTCACGATCGTCTCGAACAGCTTCCTGAACGTGCCGCGCGAGCCCTGGATCGAGCGTGTCGTCGTCGGCGACAGGCTCGACGAGGCAGATGATTGGATCGCCGAGCGGGCCGGCAGGGGTGACATCGTCGTCACGGCCGATGTGCCGCTCGCGAGCCGTTGCGTGAAGGCGGGCGCCGTCGCCCTCGCGCCGAACGGCAAGGCCTTCACCGATGCCTCGGTCGGGCTCGCCCTCGCCACGCGCAACCTGATGCAGGATCTGCGGGAGGCCGGCGCCATCACCGGCGGGCCCAAGCCGTTCTCGCCGAAAGACCGGTCCGCCTTCCTCGGCGCCCTCGACCGGGCGGTCATGCGCTGGAAGCGTGAATTCGGGATCTGACCGACCCCGCCGCATCGAAAGGCGTGTGAGACCGAGGAAATCGTCTTCGGCGGGTGCCGGCCGGAGCCCGACACTCAGCCGGGGACTTCGTTCTTCGCTCCGGGAGTCTCCGTGGCGGTCCGCCCAGGGATGCCGAGGATCTCCCGGCATCCCTGCTGCGAGGATCAGCTGCGCTGACCGATCGCCACGTAATCGCGCCGGTCCGGGCCGACATAGAGCTGGCGCGGGCGGCCGATCTTCTGCGACGGATCCTCGATCATCTCCGCCCACTGCGCGATCCAGCCGACCGTGCGGGCCACGGCGAACAGCACCGTGAACATCGAGGTGGGGAAGCCCAGCGCCTTCAGGGTGATGCCCGAGTAGAAATCGATGTTCGGGTAGAGCTTCTTCTCGATGAAGTACTCATCCTCGAGGGCGATCTTCTCGAGCTGCACCGCGACCTCCAGCAGGTCGTCCTTGAGGCCGAGCTCGTTCAGCACCTCGTGAGTGGTCTTCTGCATGATCCGGGCGCGCGGGTCGTAGTTCTTGTAGACCCGGTGGCCGAAGCCCATCAGGCGGAAGGGATCGTTCTTGTCCTTCGCCTTGGCGACGTATTTGCTGACGTTCTCGGGGTGGCCGATCTCCATCAGCATCTTCAGCGCCGCCTCGTTGGCGCCACCATGGGCGGGGCCCCAGAGGCAGGCGATGCCGGCGGCGATGCAGGCGAAGGGGTTGGCGCCCGACGAACCGGCGAGGCGCACCGTCGAGGTCGAGGCGTTCTGCTCGTGGTCCGCATGCAGGATGAAGATCTTGTCGAGCGCCCGCGCATAGATCGGGTTGACCGAGTATTCTTCGCACGGAACCGCGAAACACATCCGCAGGAAGTTGGAGGTGTAGTCGAGGTCGTTCTTCGGATACACGAAGGGCTGGCCGATGGTGTACTTGTAGGCCATCGCGGCGAGCGTCGGCATCTTGGCGATCATGCGCAGTGACGCGATCATCCGCTGCGACTCGTCTGAGATGTCGGTCGAATCGTGGTAGAAGGCCGAGAGCGCGCCGACGCAGGCCACCATCACCGCCATCGGGTGGGCGTCGCGGCGGAAGCCCTGGAAGAAGCGGTTCATCTGGTCGTGCACCATGGTGTGGCGCGTGACCCGGTAATCGAAATCCGCCTTCTGGGCGGAGGTCGGCAATTCGCCGAACAGCATCAGGTAGGCGGTTTCGAGGAAGTCGCCCTGCTCGGCGAGCTGCTCGATCGGGTAGCCGCGATAGAGCAGCACGCCCTCGTCGCCGTCGATATAGGTGATCTTCGACTCGCAGGAGGCGGTCGAGGTGAAGCCGGGATCGAAGGTGAACTTGCCGGTCTTCGCGTAGAGCTTGCCGATATCGACCACATCGGGGCCGATCGTTCCGGTCTTGATGGGCAGTTCGACGTGGTTGTCGCCCACGATGATGGTGCTGGCGGAAGCGCTCATGGGATCGCGGACCCTTTCTCGCGACGGGAACAGCACCGGAACGGAAGCCGAAGACCGCCCTCCATTCCGTTGTGGCGCCGCAGCGAAACACTGCGCCCGCTCACTGAAGCACCGGGTTAGCGGATCGGCCGGCGCCCAGCAACGGCCCGACACTCCCGGTGCCTTCGCAGATGCGAGAACCGCGCCCAGTCTGTTACCGTTTCAAGGGGATTATGTTCCCCTCCTCCGCGCCGAAAACAAGCCGGCCTCCTTTTGAGCCGGCGAGTGGCCCGTGGCGACTCAGGAGAAGAAGCCGATGCCGCCTTTCGACGAGGACGGCCCGGCATCTCCGGTGCGCCAACGGGCCGCGTGCGCCCGGGCCGGGCGCATGTCCCGTCGACGGGAGCCCGCGATCAGGCGGGCAGCCGGTCGCGCAGGCGCCCGAGCGCCTCGTCCCGTCCCAGCACCGCCAGAACGTCGAAGACCGGCGGCGAGGTGGCGCGACCGGTCAGAGCCGCCCTCAGGGGCTGGGCGATCTGGCCGAGCTTGACGCCCTCCCGTTCGGCGAAGGCGCGGACGGCGGCCTCCGTCGCGGCGGCGGTCCAATCCGGCAGGGCTTCGAGGGCGGGCAGCAGGGCGCGCAGGCGCTCCGGCGCGTCGCCGGCCAGCAGAGCCTCGGCCTTGGCATCCAGGGCCAGGGGGCGCGCCGCGTAGAGGTAGTAGGCGCTGTCGAGCAGTTCGACGAGGGTCTTGGCGCGCTCCTTCAGGCCGGGCATCGCTGCGACGAGCTTTTCGCGCAGGGCGGGGGTGAGGGAGGTCGGCAGGCCCCGCTCCGGCCCTCGGGCCGGCAGGATCGCCTCGATCGCATCGACCAGCGCCGCGTCGGCGCTGCCACGGATGTAGAGCCCGTTGAGGCTCTCCAGCTTGGTGAAGTCGAAGCGCGCCGCCGAGCGGCCGATCGCCTTGAGGTCGAAGGCGGCGACCATCTCCTCGGTGGAGAACACCTCCTGGTCGCCGTGGCTCCAGCCGAGGCGGACGAGGTAGTTGCGCAGGGCCGCCGGCAGGTAGCCGCGGTCGCGGTATTCCTCGACGCCGAGCGCCCCGTGGCGCTTCGACAGCTTGGCGCCGTCGGCGCCGTGGATCAGCGGGATATGCGCCATCGCCGGAATGTCCCAGCCGAGGGCCCGGTAGATCTGGCTCTGGCGGGCGGCGTTGGTGAGGTGGTCGTCGCCGCGGATGACCTGGGTCACGCCCATGTCGTGGTCGTCCACCACCACGGCCAGCATGTAGGTCGGCGTGCCGTCCGAGCGCAGCAGCACGAGATCGTCGAGGTCGCGGTTGGCCCAGGTGACGCGGCCCTGCACCGCATCCTCGACCACGGTCTCGCCCTCGGTCGGCGCCCGCAGGCGGATCACCGGCTTGACGCCGGCCGGTGCCTCGGACGGATCGCGGTCGCGCCAGCGGCCGTCGTAGCGCGGGGCACGGCCCTCGGCGCGGGCGGTCTCGCGCATCTGCGTGAGTTCCTCGGCGCTGGCGTAGCAATGATAGGCGTTGCCGGAGGCGAGCAGGCTCTCGGCGACCTCCCGGTGACGTTCGGCGCGGGCGAACTGGTAGATCACCTCCCCGTCCCAATCGAGGCCGAGCCAGCGCATCCCGTCGAGGATGGCGTCGATGGCGCCCTGCGTCGAGCGTTCCCGGTCGGTGTCCTCGATGCGCAGCAGCATTCGCCCGCCGAAGCGGCGGGCATAGAGCCAATTGAACAGAGCCGTGCGCGCTCCGCCGATATGCAGGTAGCCCGTGGGCGAGGGCGCAAAGCGCGTGACGACCGGTGACGACATCGGCGGCTGCGAAGCTTCTTCGAAAAAGTACGGGATGACGGGAGTGCGGCCTCGGCCGGCCTCCGCGCGGCTGTAGCACGGGCGAACCGATGCGTTAAGAATCCCTCGCGGCTGGCCGGTGCGGGGATTGCGCCGGTCTCGGAGCATGCGGGGGCATGGGCGAAGGGGGCGGCAGGGC
>NZ_NKUI01000259.1 GCF_014845115.1 Methylorubrum zatmanii
CCGCTTGATCGGAGCGGGTTCCGTATTGGTGGATCCGATCCTGCGCCAGTGAGGAGATCGCCTCTGCCGAGACCGGGGAGGCGCATCGATCCTGTCGTGATCCGATCACCCGGTGCCCGTCTCAGCCTGCCATCGTCCGCTTCACCGTTTCGACGAGCTGCTTGAGGCTGAAGGGCTTGGGCAGGAAGTTGAAGGCCTCGCCCTCGGGGAGGTTCTTGCGGAAGGCGTCTTCCGCGTAGCCGGAGACGAAGATCACCTTGAGGTCGGGATAGTGCTTGCGCAATTCGCGCAGCAGGGTCGGCCCGTCCATCTCCGGCATGACGACGTCGGAGACCACCACGTCGATGCCGTCGGCATGCTCCTCGATCAGGCGCAGGGCCTCGATGCCCGACGCCGCCTCCAACACCGTGTAGCCGCGGGCGGACAAGGCCCGCGAATTGACGGCGCGGACCGGATCCTCGTCCTCGACCAGCAGAACTGTACCCTGGCCGGTATGGTCGGCCGCGGGTTTCGGCGGCTCCGGCGTACGGGCTGGCTCCGGCGGCGGTTCGGCGGCCGGCTTCGCATCCGTTTCCCCGGTCGCCTCGACGCCGCTGTCCGGCTCCTGCGAAACCGGTACCGGGGCGGCGGAGGCGGCGGCCTCCTTCTTGGGGGCCGGAGTCGGAAGGGGCGGCAGCGGCTCCGGCAGCGCCTCGATGCCGGGCTCGTGGCGCGGGAGATAGATGCGGAAGGTGGTGCCTTCCCCGACCGTCGATTGCACGTCGATGGCGCCGCCCGACTGGTTGACGATGCCGAACACCGTCGAAAGGCCGAGACCCGTGCCTTTGCCGATCTCCTTGGTGGTGAAGAAGGGCTCGAAGATCTTCTGGCGTACCTCCGGCGGGATGCCCTCACCGGTATCGGTGACCTCGATCATCACGTGATCGCCCGCCGGGATGCCGACCGGGCGCTCGGCATCGACCGGGCAATTGGCGGTGCGGATGGTGAGGCTGCCGCCGCCGGGCATCGCGTCGCGGGCGTTGACCGCGAGGTTCACGATCACCTGCTCGAACTGGTTCACGTCGGCCTTGACCGGCCAGATCTCGCGCCCGTGCCGGAAATCGAGCTGCACCCGCTCGCCGAGCAGGCGCTTGAGCAGCAGGGTGAGGTCGGACAGCGCCTCGCCGACATCCATCACCTCCGGCCGCAGGGTCTGGCGGCGGGAGAAGGCCAGCAGCTGCCGCACCAGGCTCGCGGCCCGGTTCGCGTTCTGCTTGATCTGCATGATGTCCTGGAAGGCGTGATCGGTCGGCCGGTGGCTCGCCAGCAGCAAGTCGGAATAGCCGATGATCGCCTGCAGCACGTTGTTGAAGTCGTGGGCGATGCCGCCGGCGAGCTGGCCGACCGTATCCATCTTCTGGGTCTGGGCGATCTGCTGTTCGAGCTGGCGCTGCGCCGTGGTGTCGAGGGCGTAGAGGATGACCCGCTCGCGGTCGCCGTCGCTTCCCCCTTCCTCGGAATCCGGCCGCTGGGTCCCGTCGGCATCCGCCGGGCTCATCCAGACGCGGGCCGAGCGGTCCCCGGGGCCGGACAGGCCGACCTCGATCGGGTCGAGGCCGCCGAAGCCGTTGGCGGCCCGGGCGAGCGCACCCTCGATCGCGCTGCGGTCGCGTTCCAGCACCGCGTCGCGCATCATCGGGTCGGGCGCCTCGCGGCCGGCTTCCGCCGCCGGCTGGCGCGGCATGCCGGCGAACAGGCGGACGAAGGAGGCGTTGGCGCGGATCACCCGACCGTCGCGGTCGAGGGTGGCGATGGCGATGGGGCTGTTGTTGAGGAAGCGGGCAAGGCGCACTTCCGCCGCGCGCTGCGGCTCGTCCGCATCCGAGCCGGCGGAGCGGTTCAGCACGAAGGTGCGCGAGGGGCCGGGCGCCCCATCCTGCCCGTAGGCGACGCGATGATAGAGCCGGGTCGGCAGCGGCTGGCCGTTCCGGCGGCGCAGGTCGATGTCGTAGCGGTCGGTCCGGACCTCGCCGGGCAGGCCGGGCGAAGCGGTCAGCACGTCGGCTCCGGGAGCGATCTCGAGCAGCTTCAGCCCGCCGGATCCGACCGTGGCGAGGTCGTAGCCGAGCCAGGAGGCGAGCGTCGCGTTCATGTAGACGATGGAGCCCGCCGCATCGATCGACAGGAAGCCGGCCGGCGCGTGATCGAGATAGTCGATGGCGTGCTGGAGTTCCTGGAAGACGTTTTCCTGGCGCTCGCGCTCGTGGGTGATGTCGCTCACCGTCCAGAGCGCGGCGGAGCCGCGATGGCGCGGGATCGGGCGCACGGCGATGCGGTACCATGCGAAGTCGCGATCCGCCGCGCCGCCGGGCGGGGGGGACATCCGGATCTCTTCGGTATAGGCGCGCTCGTCGCGGGCGGCCTGCGCCAAGCGGTAGACCGCCTCAGAGACTTCGGGCGCACCGACGAAGATCCGCTCGATGGGGCGCAGATTCGAGAAGCTGTCGCCGCCGGCGAGGCGCATATAGGCCTCGTTGGCGTAGATCATCCGGCCGTTATCCTCGACGACGAGCTTCCCCTCCGGTGCCGCGTCGGCGATGGCGCGGGTGATGTCGTCGCGCGAGGCCGGGCCGGCGAGCTGGAGCGCGCCGATGGCGAGCGCGAACAGGAAGAACACGCCCGCCATAGCCAGCAGCGCCAGCAGGGCAAGGATGAGCGGCTGAGCCTGCTCGTTGGCGACGAAGGACAGCCCGACCGCCGCGCCGACGAGGAGCCCCGCGAGCATCAGCAGCAGGCCCACCCGGCCCGGCCGCTCCGAGCGGTCGATGGAACCGGATGCCGGCACCGCTGGTCCGCTGACCTCAGCCATCAGGCCTACCCACTCCATCGCCGGTCGCCGCTCCGGGACCGTGCGCGTCCAAAACGTCATGCCTTCGCCGGAGCATTGCCGGAGAATGGTGCATAAACCGTGGCGCCTGAGGGACTTCGCCGGCCCTCAGGCGGCCCGGCGGCGCAGGCGAAGCACGAAACCGATCACCTCCGCAACTGCGCGGTAATGCTCGGCCGGAATCTCGGCATCGACTTCGACCGTGGCGTGCAGGGCGCGGGCGAGCGGCGGATTCTCCATCACCGGGACATCGTGCTCGGCGGCGACCGCGCGGATGCGCAGCGCCAGCGAGTCGACGCCCTTGGCGACGCAGACCGGGGCGGCCATGCCGGCCTCGTAGCGGAGCGCCACGGCGAAGTGGGTCGGGTTCGTCACCACCACGGTCGCGGTCGGCACGGCGGCCATCATCCGCTTCTTGAGGCGGGACTGGCGCAATTGCCGGATCCGGGCCTTCACCTCGGGGCTGCCCTCGCTCTCCTTGTGCTCCTGCTTCATCTCTTCCTTGGTCATGCGCAGCCGGTTGCGCCAGCGGTGGCGCTGGTAGAGCGCATCGCCGAGCGCGATCCCCGCATAGGCGGCGAGCATGCCGCCCATCATCTTGAGGGCGAGGGAGAGCGTGCCCTGGAGCGCGGCGCCCGGTTCGAGCTGGGCGAAGGATTCGGCCCGGTCGTGCTCGTGCCACAGGATCGCCCCGGCCACCGTGCCGAACACGACGATCTTGGCGAGGCCTTTGCCGAAATTGACCCAGGCATCCATGCCGAGCAGGCGCTTGGCGCCGGCCATGGGCGAGATGCGCGCGAATTTCGGCATCAGGCTTTCGGCGGTGAAGATCGGCCGGTGCTGGACCAAACCGGCGGCGATGGCCGCGAGCATCGCGATCCCGACGGGCACGGCCAGGGCCTTGAGGGTGACGGTGCCGACGCGGAGGGCGACTCCGAGATAGGTGCCGCCGTCGGAGGGCAGGGCACCGGCATGTTCGAGAAAGCCGCGCATGTCGCGGGTGAGGCCCTCGGCGACCGGCCGTGCCGAGAGCAGCAGGGCCAGGGTGAAGGCCGCCAGGATGAAGAAGGTGTTGATCTCGGGACTGTTGGGGACGTCGCCGCGCTCGATCGCCTGCTCGATGCGCCGTGGCGTCGGGTCTTCGGTCTTGTCCTCGTCGTCGGTCTCGTCGGCCACCGGCTCAGGCTCCCCCGCTCCAGATCGCAGCGCGGGCCCGGAAGGGAGCGGCTACTGCCCGAGGAAGGCGCCGAGATAGCGGCTGAGATTGTCCAGGAACAGCCCCATGATCAGGGACAGGGCGCTCACGAGCAGCATCATGCCGATCAGCAGCGAGGCGGGCACGGCGAGGAAGAAAACCTGGAATTGCGGCATCAGCCGCGACAGCACCCCGAGACCGAGATTGAACAGGATCCCGAACACGATGAAGGGGCCCGAGATCCGAACCGCCAGGGAGAAGCCGCGTCCAAAGGCGTCGAGGGCGAGCTTGGCCGCATCGCCCATGCCGGGGACACCGCTCGGCGGCAGCACCGTGTAGCTGCGCCCGATCGCTTCGAGGGCGAGGTGGTGCAGATCGGTGGCCATCACCAGGGTGACGCCGAGCAGCGACAGGAAGTTGCCGAGCGCCACCTGCTGTCCGCCCATCGTCGGATCGACGGTCATGGCGTAGGACAGGCCGAGCTGCTGCGAGATGACCACGCCCGCGGTCTGCAGCGCGGCGACCACCATCCGCACCGACAGCCCGAGCATCAGGCCGATCAGGATCTCGCCGAACAGGAGCCCGATCAGGGAGGGGGCCGCCAGCGCCCCGTTGTTCGTCGGCAGCAGCGGGCGCACCGCCGGGAACAGCACGAGGGTGACGAGGAGGGCGAGGCCGAGCCGCAGGCGGGCCGAAACAAGCTGCTCGCCCATGCCGGGCACCAGCATCATCAGGGTGCCGACCCGGGCGAAGGTGAGCAGGAAGGCCGCCGCGAGGCCGGGCAGCAGCAGGTCGAGCGGCGTGGTCATGCCCGCCCTTCCTACACGCTCTGCGCGGCCGGCGGGACATCATCCGCCCGCGGCGATGCGCGCGGCGATCCGGGCCATGTAGGCGGCCATGGCATCGCCCATGAAGGGCAGCATCAGCAGCATCACGCCGAACACCGCGACGATCTTCGGCACGTAGATCAGGGTCTGTTCCTGGATCTGGGTCAGCGCCTGGAACAGGGAGACGATCAGGCCGACCACGAGGGCGACGATCATCAGCGGCCCCGCCACCTTCAGGAAGACGAGGATGCCGTCACGGGCGATGTCGAGGATGGCGAGGCCGGTCATGGGGCTTTCGACTGTTTCCGAGGATCGTTGGTGAGCATCCCACCACCTCGCTTGCGGGGAGCGGGGAAACGCCGAAAAGGAATCAGATCGGCATGCGCATGATCTCCTCGTAAGCGGAGATCACACGGTCGCGCACGGCGACCAGGGTCTGCAGGGCGGTCTCGCTCTCGGCCACGGCGGTGACCACGTCGACGACATTGGCCTTGCCGGCGGCGGCCGAGAGGGCGGCGCGGTCGGCCTGGGCGCCGGCCTGAGCGACACCGTCGAGGCTCTGCTGCAGCATGCCGGTAAAGCCGCCCGGCGTCGCCGCCATGCCCTGCGTGAGCTTCGGCGCGCCGGGACGGGCGATGTTCTGGGCGGCGGCGTAGGCGCCGGCGGCGAAGGCGGAGGTGGTCATGGGGGTCACGCCTTCAGGATGTCGAGGGTGCGGGAGATCATTCGCCGTGTGGCGGTGACCATGTTCAGGTTGGCCTCGTAGGAGCGCTGGGCCTCGCGCATGTCCATGTTCTCGATCAGCCCGTTGACGTTGGGCAGCCGCACCTCGCCCCGGGCATCGGCGGCAGGGTTGCCGGGATCGTATTTCGTGCGGAACGGCGAGGGGTCGCGCGCGATGCGGCCGGCCTCGATGACCTTGGCGTCGAGTTCGCGGTCGAAGCGGCTGGCGAAGGTCGGGACCTTGCGCCGATAGGGCTCGCCACCCGCCGTCTTCGCGGTGGAATCGGCGTTGGCGATGTTCTCGGCGATGATGCGCATCCGGCCGGACTGGGCCTTGAGGCCGGAGGCGGCGATGCCGAGGCTTTTCATGAAATCCATGGCAGATCCCGCTCAGGCGCGTCAGCGCTTGCCGACGGCGATCTTCAGGGCGTCGAGGCTCTTCTGATAGAGCGAGGCGACGAGCTGGTAGTCGGATTGGTTGTCGCCCGCCTTCATCATCTCCTCCTCCAGATTGACGCCGTTGCCGGAGGGGCGGACCTCGAACCCCTTGAACCGGCGCGGATCGGCGTTCGGACCGCTCTCCGCCGACAGCCCGATATGGCGGGTATCCGTGCGGGCGAGCCCGTCGCCGCCGATGGCGGCGCCGAGGGGGGCGGCCAACCCAGCGGATGATCGGCTCGGCTCGGCGAGATCGCGCGGGCGGAAACCCGGCATGTCGGCATTGGCGACGTTTTCGGCGAGCAGCGCCTGACGGGCCTGATGCCATTGCATCCGGTTGCGCAGCATGCCGAGCAGGGGCAGGTCGGTGAGGGACATGGTGCCTCGGACGGCCGGTGCGGCTGCGGGGGGAGCCCCGGAAGGTCGCTGGACCGGACCCGGCAGAAAGTGCCGCGCCTATGGTTAAGGAGCGGTTAACCCGGCAAATCCTGCCGGGTGGATCGGCCGGGTTTCGCCCTCCGCAAGTGTGGATTTCGCCCCTGCGGACCGCACCGAGTTGTTAACGAAGTCTCAGCCTTTGTTGCGGGCGCTCCGGGCGGAGGCGATAATCGGGCCCTGTATTGCGTGGGGCCGAGAGCGCGTCTCCCACCGCCGCCGGCCCCGAGCCGGACGTGGTGCGCGGCGTCTCAGGCCCCGATGACGAGAGACGCCGGTCTTGCAAGCGTTCTTCAGTTCCGAGGGCTCCTACGCCCTGCAGTTCCTGGTGATCTTCCTCGTCATCCTGGTGCTGTTCCTGGTCGCGACCATGCTGTTCATGCGGCTATCCGGGCGGCGGCTGTCGCTGGCGGCCGGGCCGAGCCAGCGCGGGCGCCAGCCCCGGCTCGGCATCGTCGACATCTACGAACTCGACCGCCAGCGTCAGCTCATCCTGCTGCGGCGGGACAATGTGGAGCACCTGCTGCTCGTCGGCGGGCCCAACGACGTGGTGATCGAGCGGCACATCCAGCGCGGCGCCGGGAGCCGCTACGCGCCGGAGGCCAATGGCCGCTCCGAGGGGGAGCTGGGCGCGCCCGACGCCTCTGAGGCGCCGCGCACCGAACCCTTCCTCGACAGCCCCGCGCCGCCGACCTTCACGATGCCGGAGGTGGTGCCGCCGGCCAAGCCGGGAACATCGCCGGCCCCCGACCGGGCGCCGCCCCTCGATCCCGGCCTGTTCGAGCCCGAGGAGATCCCGCCCGCTCTCCGGCCGGCCACGCCGGTGAGTCGCCTGATGCGCCGCACGGCCCCCCCTCTCGTCACCCCTCGGCCGGAGGTCACCTCCGAGCGCGTCGCGCGCCCCGAGGTCGTGGCGGCACCCGCCGTCCCGACGCCGCCCCCGGAATCCGAGCCGGTACCGGAGCCGCCGCCGGTCATCGCCAGCCGCGAGCCCCGAGTGGTCGATCCCGCCGTCCTGTCAGACATGGCCCGTCAGCTTCAGGTCGCGCTGAAGCGTCCCTCCTCGGCGGTGACGCCGCCGCCGGTGGCGCCTGCCGACGTCCCCCCGTCCCGGCCC
>NZ_NKUI01000026.1 GCF_014845115.1 Methylorubrum zatmanii
GACGAGGCGGCGGCCGGCGCCGTGCGTGACAGCCGCCTCGAAGCGGTGTAGCGGCGGGATGCGTCTGCCTGCCTCTTTCGATTACCCCTGCGATTACCTCTGCCGCGTCCCGCGCGGAAAAGCGCCCGCCGAAAAATCCCTGCCTTGTCCCATCCCGCCACGCTCCTGCGCTGGGCGGCGCTGGTCGCCGCCTCGGCCGTCCTCGCCTACGGCCTGACCCTCGCGCATTTTCCCGCCGCCCTGCTGCTCGGGCCGATGCTCGCCGCCATCGTCTTCGGCGTGCGCGGCGCCGGCCTCGCCCTGCCGCGCCCCGCCTTCCTGGCGGCGCAGGCGGTGGTCGGCTGCCTCGTCGCCCGCGCGGCGACCGCCGAGATCGCCGCGACCCTGCGGGAGGACGGCGTCCTCATCCTGGCGGTGGTCGGCGTGACCGTGGCGGCGGGCGCGCTGACCGGGCTGGCGCTGACGCGGCTGCGGATCCTGCCCGGCACCACCGCCGCCTGGGGCTCCTCGCCGGGAGGCGCCGCCGCGATGGTGGCGATGGCGGAGGATTACGGCGCCGATCCCCGGCTCGTCGCCTTCATGCAATATGTCCGCGTCGCCGCCGTCGTGCTCTCGGCCTCGCTCGCCGCGCGGCTGCTCACCGATGTCGGGGGCCCGGCGGGCACCGGCCCCACCGAGGCGTCCTGGAGTTGGCTCGGGCTCCTCGCCACCGCCGCGATGACCGCGGCCGGCTTCGCCCTCGCGGCGCTCGTGCGCCTGCCCTCCGCCCCCCTGATCGGACCGATGCTGCTCGGCGCGGTCCTCCACGCCTCCGGCCTGCTCGACATCGTGCTGCCCGCCCCGGTGCTCGATGCCGCCTACGCCCTGATCGGCTGGTATGTCGGCCTGCGCTTCACCCGCCGGACCCTGGCCGAGACGGTCCACGCTCTGCCGGGGGTTCTGGTGGCGACGGCCGCGATCATCGTCCTCTGCGCCGCCTGGGCCTGGGGACTGACCGGCCTGCTGCCGATCAACTATCTCACCGCCTTCCTGGCCACGAGCCCCGGCGGGCTCGATTCGGTGGCGATCATCGCCATCGGCTCGAAGGCGGACGTGTCCTTCGTGCTGGCCGTGCAGACCCTGCGGCTGTTCGTGGTGCTGGTGACCGGGCCGACACTGGCCAAGTGGATCGCCCGCGCCGCTCCCGGAGACCGGGTTCCGTGACCGCGCTCTATCTCGCCTTCCTGAATTCCTGGCGCGGCCTCGTGTTCGGGGCCCGCACCGAGCGGGCGATCCGGCTGGAGCTGGCGCTGCTGGCGCTGGGCCTCCCTGCGGCGCTGCTCCTCGGCGGCGGCCTGTGGGTGCGGGTGGCGCTGCTGGTCAGCCTGCTGCTGATGCTCGGCGCCGAGTTCCTCAACACCGCCGTCGAGAAGCTGTGCGACCACCTGCACCCGGACCGGCACGCCCGGATCGGCATCGTCAAGGATCTGGCCTCGGCCGGAGCCTTCCTGACCCAGGTGATCGCGGCCCTGATCTGGGTCACGGCGCTGATCGACCGGTTCTAGCGCATCGTCTGTTTCCGAGGGCCGGAAGCCACCTTTCGGGACGGGGCGCTAACGGTCCTCCTGATCGCTCCAGACCGCCCAGCCGCCCCCCAGCGTCGTGAGCGCGATGATGACCCAGACGCCGGTCCGGCCGACGAGATCGATCAGCCACGCATGCACCGCCGACAGGCTGAGCGTGACGATGCAATCCCAGATCCCGAGATAGAGAGCGAAGGCCAGGATCAGGACGGTGAGCGCACGCCTCATCGGTCCTCCGTTTCCTTCCACAGCGCCCAGGCGCCCGCGAACACCATCGCTCCGATCAGAAGCCGCATCCCCGTATGCCCGATCAGATCGACGAGCCAAGCATGGGCCTTGGAGAGGCTCAGATCCAGAAGCCACCCCCATCCTGTCAGAATGACGGCGATGGCGAGGACGATGAGAAGTTTAGCCCAGACCGGCATGGCACCCGCGCTAGGGCATTCTCTCGGATCCGAGAATCGGAGAACGCCCTATCCCATTGTTGGCAGACGTCTTCTTTCGCCGAACCGGCAGACACGTCGGCGGATGCCGATCTAGCACGTTCAGAGAGCCCGACCGAGCGATCCGGCGACGTTCGGCCACACTATGAGCAGGAAAGTGCCACATCATTTGAGACATCTGCCGGAATGTGTGGACGCATCGATTGAAAAGGGGAGCAGCACGCGGTCATTCTACCTGTCGCGACTGCTTCCGATCCGCTGCGGCGACTTGCGGCGGACACCGTCCACACCAGATTCCGCACCGAACGGAGCTGTCATCCCAAATCCGGTTGCTCCCTTCGGGCTCGCGGATTTGGGCTTCGCTCAAACGCCGCGCGGGCTGGCTGAGACGGACCCCGCTCCGATCAAGCGGAACCCGTATCAGATCGCAGCAACCTTAGCCTGTCTCACAGTTTCGTGAAGGACGTATGGCGACCTTCTTCACCGCCGACACGCATTTCGGCGATGCGGCCCTCGTTGAGCGGCGGCGGCGGGTCTTTTCCTCGCTGGAGGCCCATGACGAGGCCTTGATCGCCTGCTGGAACGCGCGGGTCGGGCCGGAGGACGAGGTCTGGCATCTCGGCGATTTCGCGGCGCACACCAGCCGGGAGCATTGCGCCACCGTCTTCAGCCGCCTGAACGGCATCAAGCGGCTCGTGCGCGGCAACCACGATACGAACCGGGTGCTCGCCCTGCCATGGGCCGAGCCGCCGATGGAGAGCGCCCGCATCGGCCTGACAGACGAGGCAGGGCGGGTGTGGCGATTGTTCCTATCCCACTACGCCCACCGCGCCTGGCCCGGCCTGTGGCGCGAGACCCGCCATCTCTACGGCCACACCCATGGCTGCCTGCCCGACACCAGCCGCTCCTGCGATGTCGGCGCCGATGCCTGGGAGTATCGGCCGATCACCCTCGCGGAAGCGGTCGCCCGCCAGGATTGCGCCGTGCAGGTCCCGGAGGAATTGAGTTCGCGCGGCCTGCGGTAACGATCCGGTGTCAGCTCACGGCCAGCGGCAGGGCCTCGACCACGGTCTCCGTGAGCCCGCGCCGCTCCAGTGACCGGCCGAGGGCTGGGTTGAGCCCGCCTCCGCCGGTGAAGATGGCACGCGCGGCGGGCGGCTCGGGCCTCGCGGCGAGCGCGGCCCCCAGGAGCTGGACCACGCGCCGGGCAATGGCCGGGGCCGGATCGATCCAGATCACCGGCCAGGGCGCGAGACGCTCGAAGCGCCCCAGCAGCAGCGGATAATGGGTGCAGGAGAGGCAGACCACGTCGGTGCGCCGGCCATCCGCCCCGGTGACGAAGCAGGGCGCGATCTCGGCGAGGATCGCCGCGTCCGCCACCGGCGCGCCGGCCATCTCGGCCTCGGCGTAACGGGCGAGGTTCTGCGAACCGACCAACGTGACGGCGCAGTCGGCCGCGAAATTCTCGACGAGGTCGTGGGTATAGGCACGGGCGACGGTGCCGGGGGTCGCCAGCAACGAGACGAGGCGCGAGCGCGTCAGCGCGGCCGCCGGCTTGATCGGCGGCACCACCCCGACGAAGGGCGTGACGAAGCGCTGGCGCAGGGCCGGCAGCACCACGGTCGAGGCCGTGTTGCAGGCGATCACCACGAGGTCGGGTGCGTAGCGGGTGAGCAGCCGCTCCATCACCGCGATCACCCGCGCCACGAGCTGCGGCTCGCTCAGACGGCCGTAGGGGAAGGCCGCATCGTCGGCGGCGTAGAGATAGTGTGCGTCCGGTCGCGCCCGGCGGACCTGCTCCAGCACGGTCAGCCCGCCGAGCCCGGAATCGAACACGAGGATGACCGGCTCAGAAGCCTGCGCCGGCAAAGCCGCGGAAAGGGTTGCCCCTGCCATCAGATCGATCCGCATCACAGCCGCCCAGGCTCGCGCATCCATGGAGATCGTGGGGCGGCGAGTGTCCGGGCGCGACGGTTAAGGACATCTCACTGCGGCTGCAAAATGGCCGGCAACACCGCTGAATCGGGCAGGTGCGACAAGGGGTGCGACGAACAGCTTGGCGGACTCGTCCGTTGTCATACGTGAAACGGCATCTATCTCCGGTGCGCAACGGAGGAAGAGATTCCAAAAATGGCAGCGGCCGCAGCAAGTCTTCCCCGATCCGCGCATCGTGCGGCCTTCCCCCCTCCCGCGCTCGATGCCCGTCCGATCCACCGGGATGCCTGGATCGCGGCCTTCCGCGCGGTGCGCGACGAGACCGAGCGCCGGGCCGCCCCGCTCTCGCCCGAGGATCAGCAGATCCAGTCGATGGAGGATGCGAGCCCGACCAAGTGGCACCGGGCGCACACGACATGGTTCTTCGAGCAATTTCTGCTGCGCGAGCACCTTCCCGGCTACGCGATCTACGACGAGCGCCTGCACTACCTGTTCAACTCGTACTATGTGCAGGCCGGCCCCCGGCAGCCGCGCTTCATGCGCGGGATGATCACCCGGCCGACGGCGCAGGAGACCGCCGAGTACCGCGCCCATGTCGACCGCGCCGTGACGGTGGCCCTGCGTGAGGCCTCCGACGAGGCCCTGGCACGGATGCTGCCGATTCTGGAGATCGGACTCCATCACGAGCAGCAGCATCAGGAGCTGATGCTCACCGACATCCTGCACGCCTTCGCCCAGAACCCCCTCGATCCGGTCTACGATGCCCGCTGGGCGATGCCCAGCGCGCAGGCACCCGCCGGCAAATCTGCCTTGGAAAAAGGCATTACCCGGATCGGCCATGACGGGGACGGCTTCGCCTTCGACAACGAGAGCCCGCGCCACGACGTGCTGATGCTGGGCGGCGCGATCGACCGCGGCCTCGTCACGAACGGTGAATGGCTCGCCTTCATGGCCGATGGCGGCTACGCCCGGGCCGAGCTGTGGCTCAATGACGGCTGGGTCTGCGTCCAGCGCGAGGGCTGGGAGGCGCCGGGCTATTGGCGCCGTGAGCGGGACGGCTGGTCGACGATGTCCTTGGCCGGCCGCCGACCGGTCGATCCGGCGGCCCCCGTCACCCATGTCAGCTATTACGAGGCCGACGCCTATGCCCGCTGGGCCGGGCGCGACCTTCCCACCGAAGCGGAGTGGGAGGTGGCCGCCCGCGACGGGCTGATCGAGGACGCCTTCGGCCTCGTCTGGCAATGGACCCGCAGCGCCTACGGCCCCTATCCCGGCTACCGGCCCGTGCCGGGGGCACTCGGCGAGTACAACGGCAAGTTCATGTCGAGCCAATACGTGCTGCGCGGCTCCTCGGTCGCCACCTCGGAGGGTCATGCCCGGATCGGCTACCGCAACTTCTTCTACCCCCACCAGCGCTGGCAATTCACCGGCCTCCGCCTCGCCGACGCGCAGGGCTGACCGTTCGCCCGTCCGTCCCGCCCCGCCGCAACGGAGCAAGCCTTTGACGATCGATCCCCGCCTGAGCGAGACCAGCCCCGCCGCTCCCATCACCGAGAACGGTCTGTTCCTGGCCGATGTCTGGGACGGGCTGGCGGCGAACCCGAAGGCATTGCCGGCCAAGTATTTCTACGACGCGGCCGGCTCAGAGCTGTTCGAGCAGATCACCGTCCTGCCGGAATATTACCCGACCCGGACCGAGCTGCGGATTCTCGACGAGCGGGGCCCGGCCATCGCCGCGCTGCTGCCGGAGGGGGCGGCTCTGGTGGAGTTCGGCAGCGGCTCGACCGCCAAGCTGCGGCGCCTGCTGCGGCACCTGCCGGGCCTTGCCGCCTATGTCCCGGTCGATGTCTCGGGGGAATTCCTGGCGGAGCAGGCGGAAACCCTGCGCGGCGACTTTCCCGACCTGGCCGTGGAGCCGGTGGTCGCCGACTTCACCCGCCCCTTCGGCCTGCCCGAGGGGGTCAAGGACAAGGCGCTCGCAGGTTTCTTCCCCGGTTCGACCATCGGTAATTTCGAGCCCGGCGAGGCGGGCCGCCTCCTCGACGTGTTCGGGCGCATCCTCGGCCCCGGCGCGGTGCTCGTGCTCGGCGTCGATCTCGTGAAAGACCGCGAGGTTCTCGAAGCGGCCTATGACGATGCCGCCGGCGTCACCGCCGCGTTCAACCTCAACCTGCTCCACCGCATCAACCGCGAGCTCGACGGCGAGATCGACCCGGCGCGCTTCACCCATCGCGCCGTCTTCAACGCGGAGGCCTCCCGCATCGAGATGCATCTCGTCAGCCGCCGGGCGCAGACGATCCGCGTCGCCGGGCGCAGCTTCGCCTTCGCCGAGGGCGAGTCGATCCACACCGAGAACAGCTACAAATACACGCTCGACGGCTTCCGGGCGCTCGCCGCCCGCGCCGGCTGGACGGCGGCCGAGGCCTGGACCGACCGGGACGGATTGTTCTCGGTCCACGCCCTGCGCCGGGCGGGATAAAACCCGCCTCGGCCAGACAGAGCGAGAGCCGGCCGGCGCCGAGAAGGGGCGTTCTAGAGCCGGCAGGCGCCGGCCAGGGCCTCGTTCTCGGCGCTCGTGAACAGCCGCGAGCGGATGTGGAAGCGCTTCTCGCGGCCGTTCTCCAGGGAGAACATGCCGCCGCGCCCGGGCACCACGTCGAGCAGGATGTGGGTGTGCTTCCAGACCTCGAACTGCGAGCGCGAGATGAAGAAATCCGCGCCGCCGATCTGGCCGAGATGAACGTCGCCATCGCCCGTGATGAAGTCGCCGACGGGGTAGCACATCGGCGATGAGCCGTCGCAGCAGCCGCCGGACTGGTGGAACATCACCGGGCCGTATTCGGACTTGAGTTCCTCGATCAGTTCCAGCGCCGCCGGGGTCGCGGTCACCCGCAGGGGTGTGCCGGCATTATCGGCTTGTTCCGCCGTCACGGGGTCGATGCTCTCGGCCGGATGGCCCGCCTGTTCGCTCATGGTCGTGTCTCCCTGATCGCCGTTGCGGAGATATCTGACGCGCATGCCGCGAATATCCACGCGGGCGGTTCCGTTCGGCTTGGACATAGCAGAACGGCTCCCGGGCCCGCCGTCGCAACGGCGCGAAGCCTCTGACCGGCTCGGACCGTTTGGGAGCCTGCAGGTGCAGCAGGTCTGAGCCGCCGGAACAGGCGGCCCAAGTCTTGCACCTCTCGGCGTAACGTCGCCGCGACGGGAAAATCCGCCGAGGATTGTTGATGAACGTGCCTGCCCCCGAACGCGCCGCCCCGGCGGTGAAGACGACCTGCCCCTATTGCGGCGTCGGCTGCGGCGTGCTCGCAACCCCGGACGGGCAGGGCGGCGTGGCCATCGCCGGCGATCCCGAGCATCCGTCGAATTTCGGCCGCCTCTGCTCGAAGGGCTCGGCCCTAGGCGAGACCGTCGATCTGCAGGACCGCCTGCTCACGCCGATGCTCGACGGGCAGGCCGTCTCCTGGGAGGGCGCCCTCGGCGCCGTCGCGGGCGGGTTGAAGAAGATCGCGGAGAAGCATGGGCCGGACTCCATCGCCTTCTACCTCTCCGGCCAGTTGCTGACGGAGGATTACTACGTCGCCAACAAGCTGGCGAAGGGCTTCCTCGGCACGCCGCATGTCGACACCAACTCGCGGCTCTGCATGTCCTCCGCGGTGGCGGCGCACCGCCGCGCCTTCGGTGCGGACACGGTGCCCGGCTGCTACGAGGATCTCGACGAGGCCGACCTGATCGTGCTCGTCGGCTCGAACGCCGCGTGGTGCCACCCGATCCTGTTCCGCCGCATGATCGATGCGCGCACGGCGCGCGGCACCAAGATCGTCACCGTCGATCCCCGCCGCACCCAGACCGGCGAGGAGGCCGACCTGCATCTGGGCCTGAAACCCGGCAGCGACACCGCCCTGTTCTCGGGCCTGCTCACCCACCTGGCCGACGCGGCCAAGCTCGACCGGTGCTTCATCGACGAGCACACCGCCGGCTTCGACGGCGCCCTGGAGCGCGCCCGGCAGATCGCTCCGACCGTGGCCGCCACCGCCCGCGCCACCGGCCTCGCGGAGGCCGAGGTGCAGGCCTTCTTCGATCTCTTCGCCGAGACGCCGCGGGTGGTCACCGCCTTCAGCCAGGGCGCGAACCAGTCGGCCCAGGGCACCGACAAGGGCAACGCCATCATCAACTGCCATCTCGCCACCGGGCGGATCGGCCGGCCCGGCATGGGCCCGCTCTCGCTGACCGGCCAGCCCAACGCCATGGGCGGACGCGAGGTCGGCGGACTGGCCAACATGCTGGCCGCCCACATGCACTTCGCCCCCGAGGAGGTGGACCGGGTCCGCCGCTTCTGGAACGCGCCCAACATCATCACCGGCGAGGGGATGAAGGCGGTCGCCCTGTTCGAGGCGATCGAGAAGGGCAAGATCAAGGCCCTTTGGGTGATCGGCACCAATCCCATCGTCTCGATGCCGCGCGCCGACCGCATCCGCGAGGCCCTGGCTGGGCTCGATCTCTACGTCGTCTCGGAAGCCGTCGCGACCAGCGACAGCGCCCGCGTCAGGGGGCGCAAGACCGTGCTGCTGCCGGCTCTCGCCTGGGGCGAGAAGGACGGCACGGTCACCAATTCCGAACGGCGCATCTCGCGCCAGCGCGCCTTCCTGAGGGCACCGGGGCAGGCACGGGCCGATTGGGCGATCCTCTGCGACGTGGCCCGGCGCCTCGGGCACGGCGCCGCCTTCGCCTATCCCAACGCCGCCGCGATCTTCCGCGAGCATGCCGCGCTCTCGGCCTTCGAGAACGATGGCACCCGCGACTTCGATCTCGGCGGACTCGCCGAGATCGGCGAGCGTGCCTACGACGCGCATCTTCCGATGCAGTGGCCGGTGCCGAAGCGCGGGCCGGAGGCGAGGAAGGGCCGCCCCCGCCTGTTCGCGGACGGACGCTTCTACACCTTCGACCAGCGCGCCCGCTTCGTCGCGGTGCAGCCGCCGGCCCTGGCGCAGGCCGTGACCGAGGCGCATCCGCTGGTGCTCAATACCGGCCGCATCCGCGACCACTGGCACACCATGACCCGCACGGGCAAAAGCCAGCGCCTCTCCGCGCACCGGGCGGTGCCCTTCGTCGAGATCCATCCCGACGACGCCGCCCGCCACCGGATCGCCGATGGCGGCTTCGCCCGGGTCACGACCGAACTCGGCAGCGCGATCCTCGAAGTCATGGTGACGGACGGCATCCGACCCGGCTCGATCTTCGCGCCGATGCATTGGAGCGACATGACCTCCTCGAACGGGCGCGCCGCCGCGCTCGCCCGTGGCATCCCCGACCCGGTCTCGGGCCAGCCCGAACTGAAGGCGACCCCGGCGGCGATCGAGGCGGTGGCCTACCGCTCACGCGGCTACCTGCTGACGCGGGAGCCCCTGGCGGCGCCCGCCGGCTGGTGGTGGGCGCGGGCCACCGTCCAGGGCGGTTCCGGCCTGTTGTTCGCCACGCAGGAGGGCTCGCGGGAGATGGCGCTCACCCTGCGGGGGATGTTCCCCGGCCATGAACTGGCGGAATATGTCGATCACGCCCGCGGGCTCTACCGCTGCGCCGTCTATCGCGGGGACCGGCTCGTCGCGGCCCTGGCGGTGGCACCGGGCGCCCAGCGGCCGGAATGGGAACTCGCCAAGCAGATTTTCGCGCGGGGGGAAATGGAGGCCATCGACCGGCGCACCCTGCTCTCCGGCCGGGCCGCCACCGCCTCCGCCGGCCCGGTCATCTGCGCCTGTCACGGCGTCGGTCTCGACGTCATCACGGCGGCGATCTCCGCAGGAGCCGGCTCGGTCGAGGCGGTGGGCGCGGCCTGCAAGGCCGGGACGAATTGCGGCTCGTGCATCCCCGAGATCCGCAAGCTTCTGCCGCAGGCGCTTGCGCGCAGCGCCGCATAGGGGCACCTTTGACGCTCTCCGTCCCCCCTCTCGCCCTCAGCCGAGGTGCTGCGAGCGGCCTGTAAGAGGCTCCCGCGGCGCTTCACACCTCAGGATGAGGCGGTCCGGAATGACCCGTCGAGTCGCACCCGAAGAACCATGAGCACGCCCCGCCAACCCCGCGAAACCCGCGCCGGCCTCGAGCCGCTGGCGGTGCTGCCCGTGTTCGTGCCGCTGCAGGACAAGCGGGCGGTGCTCGCCGGCTCCAATGGCGGCGCGCCATGGAAGGTGAAGCTGCTCGCCGCCACCGGCGCCCGGGTCGATGTCTATGCCGAGACGCCGAGCGAGGAATTGCGCGGCGTACCGGCCGAGATCGCCGCCGGCTCGGTGACGCTGCATGAGCGCCGCTGGACGCCGGAGGATCTCCAGGGCGCCGCCTTCGCCATCGGCGCCATGGAGGACGAGGAGGATTGCATCGCCTTCGTCGCGGCGGCGCGGGCGGCGGGCGCCATCGTCAACGCCGTCGACCGGCCGCATCTCTGCGACGTGAAGTTCGGCGCGATCGTCAATCGCTCGCCGCTGGTGGTCGGCATCTCGACCGAGGGCGCCGCCCCGGTCTTCGGGCAGACCGTGCGGGCGCGGATCGAGGCGATGCTGCCGCGCGGCTTCAAGCACTGGGTCGCGGCGGCCCGCGACTGGCGCGAGGCGGTCTCGGCCCGCTTCCACGGCTTCTCCGAGCGGCGCGGCTTCTGGGAGCGCTTCACCGACCGCGCCTTCGCCGAGCCCGACCGCACCCCGACCGAGGCCGACCTCGCCGATCTCCTGGGCCAGGCCGAGGCCCTGCCGGTGGGCGGTGCCGTCACCCTCGTCGGTGCCGGGCCGGGCGATGCCGAGCTGCTGACCCTCAAGGCGCTGCGGGCCCTGCGCAACGCCGACGTGATCCTCTACGACGATCTCGTCGCCCCGGAGATCCTCGATTACGCCCGGCGCGAGGCCCGCACCATGCTGGTGGGCAAGACCGGCCACGGCCCCTCCTGCCGCCAGGACGACATCAACGCGCTGATGGTGTCGCTGGCCAAGAGCGGCAAGCAGGTGGTGCGGCTGAAATCCGGCGACCCGCTCGTCTTCGGCCGGGCCGGCGAGGAGATCGAGGCCTGCGAGGCGGCGGGCATCCCCTGCACCATCGTCCCCGGCGTCAGCGCGGCACAGGGCGCCGCGGCCTCCCTCGGCGTGTCGCTCACCCACCGCGACGCGGCCCGGCGCCTGCAATTCGTCACCGGCCACGACCGGCGCGGCGCGCTGCCCGAGGATCTGAACTGGGGCGCGCTCGCCGACAGAAGCGTCACCACCGTCGTCTACATGCCCAAGCGCACCCTGGGCGCCCTGCTGGACCGGGCCATCGCAGAGGGGCTCGCGCCCGAAACACCGGCCCTCGTCGTGTTCAACGCCACCCGCGCCAAGCAGGCGACGGTATCCGGCACCGCCGCCGACCTCGCCGGACGGGTCGAGGCCTGCGGCCTGGACGGGCCGGCGATCCTGATGGTCGGAGAGGCGCTCCGCCGGCACAACGCCGGCGGTCTCGACGGAACGGCGGAGGTTCGGGCCGAGGCCTCCTGAGGTTCATGGCGACGAACCGAAACCCCTGAAGTTCCTCCTCCGGACTCGGCAGCGCCGCGGGCTTGTCGTAAGCCCCCCGTTTCACGAACGCGGCCGCCTCGTCCCAGCGGGTCGCTCCTTCCGACACGGCTTCGAGGGCCCCATGCGTCCGTCCCGCAGCGTTCTGATTCCGCTTGCCGCCTTCGTCGCGGGACTTGTGGCGATCTCCGCCGCGCTGGTCATGACGCTGGTGCCGCAGAACCCGCAGGGCGGGGCCAGCGGCATCGGTGGCCCGTTCACCCTGGTGAACCAGGACGGGAAGACGGTGAGCGAGCGCGATTTCGCCGGCAAACCCTACCTGATGTTCTTCGGCTTCACCCATTGTCCCGATGTCTGCCCGACGACCTTGCAGCAGATCAGCGACGTGCTGGCCGCGATGGGGCCGAAGGCGGATGCGCTGACGGTGGCCTTCGTCACCGTCGATCCGGAGCGTGACACGCCGGAGACGCTGAAGACCTACCTGTCGAGCTTCGATCCCCGCATCGTCGGGCTCACCGGCAGCCCGGAGCAGGTGGCGGCGGCGGTCAAGACCTTCCGGGCCTATGCCAAGAAGGTGCCGGGCCAGGGCGGCGACTACACCATGGAGCACACGGCCCTGGTCTACCTGATGAATGCCCGCAACGGCTTCGTCGGGGCGGTCAACCTGAACCGGCCGGCTTCGGAGACGGCGGCGGAGCTGGGCAAGCGGCTCTGACCGGGGCGGGCTCCATCCGCCGTCGCCCGAGGGCACCGCTGCGCGAGCTACGGGCCAGCCCGTGCTCGGTCTTATTCCAGCGATGTGGGGCGCGCAGCAATTCGAGCACCGCGAGCCACGCCGCGAGGCTGACCAGCAGGTGATAGAACGGCAACAGGACGACGAAGGGCACGAGGTCGCGCCAGCCCCGCCGCAGGCAGCCGACCAGGCCGGGCAGCCAGATCGCCGCGAGGCCGGCGAGAAAGACCATCCAAGCGCCGGCCCAGGTCAACTGCGCCAGGATCGTGTCCCCCGCTCCCCCGCCGAGGATCAGTTCGTTGAGGCTACCCGCCATCATGAACGGGTAGAACAGGGCGGAGACCACGGTTCCGGGCACGAAGGCGAGGGCGCACAGGCTCTCCGCCGGGCCGAGCCGGCGCCAGACCTCGCGCGGGCGGCGGCCATGGGTGAAGCTCGTCTGGAGGAAACCTTTCATCCAGCGGCTGCGCTGGCGCAGCCATGCCCGCACATGCTTCGGCGCTTCCTCGAAGGTGGTGCTCGGCAGGTCGCCGACGCGATATCCCGCCAGCGCCATCCGCAGGCCGAGATCGGCATCCTCGGTGACGTTGTACGCGTCCCATCCGCAGAGGGAGCGGAGGACCGGGGTGCGGAAATGCGTCGAGGTGCCGCCGAGCGGAATCGGCATTCGCCACGCCGCGAGAGCCGGAGCCACCACGTCGAACAGGGCCGCGTACTCGATCGCGAACAGACGGGGCAGGAGCCCATCCGCTTGGTTGTCGATGACGAGGCGGCCCTGCAGGCAGGCGGTGGAGACCGGCGCTTCCGCGAACAGCGTCGCCGCGAGCCGGAGCTGGCCCGGATCGATCACGTCCTCCGCGTCGTAGACGACGAGATGGCTGCCGCGGGCCAGCGGCAAGGCCACGTTCAGGGCCCGGGGCTTGGTGCGCGGCAGGCCCCGGGGCACGATCACCACCTCGAACCGGGGCGGAAGCGGCACCGCGTGGAGGATGGCGGCCGTCTCGGTATCGTCGGCCTCCAGAAGGAATTTGATGTCGAGCTTGGCGGCGGGATAGTCGAGCCGCGCCAGGGTCCGCACGAGGCGCGGCACCACCGCCGCCTCCCGGTAGAGGGCGACGAGCACCGTATAGGTCGGCAGGGCCTCGTCGGGCAGGAGCGGCGGCGACGACGCCTCGGCCGCGCCGGTGCCCGCTGCGGCGAGGCGAAACGTCAGCAGGGCGAGCATCAGCGCCTGGACGAGGGCCAGCAGCACGAAGCCGGTGGCTGTCGGCAGGCGCAGGAGCAGGATGAGGATCGCGAGGAAAGCCCCGGCGCAGGCGAGCTCGACCGCGCCCGGCCCCGGACGGCACGACCAGAGGGGATGCAGGCGCCCCAGGGTTTCGGAGGCCGCCTCGGCGATCACGGCCCCGTGCCGGGCGAAGACCGCCCGCCTCAGAGCGGTCGGCGTGGTGATGACGGGCCGATGCGCCAGCCCTCCCGCCGCCGCGATCAGCCGGGCCACGGCCAAGCCGCGGGGCGCGGCGACGACCCGGCACGGCTCGGCCTCCAGCAAAGCGGCGCCGACCGCGAGGCATTGCGGGTAGCGCAGATCACCTCGCAGGGGGACCGGCTCGGCCAGGAAAGCCGTGCCGAGCCGCCGGGCCAGCGCCCGGTAGAAGCTCTCCTCGGAGACGAGGCCGGCATGGAGGAGAGCGGTGGCCGCGTCGGTCCCCGAGTGCCGGGCCAGATCGACGGCTCGGGCCAGGATGTCGGGCGCAATACCCTCGGCGGCGAGGAAGCCGATCTCGGGCGGAAGCGGCGCGACCCTGGCGCTTCGACGGTCGGCAGGGTCGGACAGGGCCATGGCTCCCTGCGGGCCCGGGTCGTGCTAGGGAGGGGCATGGGCCAGGACCACTCCGTCGGCATGTATCGCTTCGTCACCGCAACCCGAGCGTCAAGCCACAGCCGGGGGTTGCTCCTGGCGATCGGCATCGCCCTGTCCGCTTTGCCCGCAGGCGTTGCACGGGCACAACAACCGCCCCCTTCTGCGGCGGCGGAGCCCTCGGCCGTCACCGTTCCGAACTTCTGGAATCCCCGCGCCCGCGGTGAGCGTGTCGAGGCCCCGCAGACGGGGCGGGCGGTGCGTTTCATGACCGACGACGAGTTCCCGCCGCTGCATTTCGCCGGGCCGGACGG
Organism: Methylorubrum zatmanii; assembly: GCF_014845115.1. GTDB lineage: Bacteria > Pseudomonadota > Alphaproteobacteria > Rhizobiales > Beijerinckiaceae > Methylobacterium > Methylobacterium zatmanii. The sequence continues at coordinate 14,381 of NZ_NKUI01000026.1, forward strand.
GACGCCGACCGGCTTCGCCGTGGAACTGGCCCGAGCCGTCTGCGACCGCCTCGCCATTGCCTGCACGGTTCAGGCGCGCCGCTTCGACACCCTGCTCGACGCCCTCGCCGACAAGCAGGGCGACGTGGTGGCCGCCGCCGTGCCACTGACGCAGGGATTGCGGGCGCGCTTCCTGGCGACGCGGCCCTATTTCCGCTGGCCGGCCCGCTTCATCGCCCGCAAGGACCGTAACCTGCCCGCGCCTTCCGCCGCCGCCCTGGCGGAGCGGAGCGTCGGGGTGGTGGAGGGCAGCGCCCACGAAGCCTACCTCAAGGCCTTCTTCCCCAAAGCCGCGCGCAAGACCTTCACCGATCTCTCGGCGGCCGAGAGCGCACTCAAGCGCGGCGAGATGGATTACCTGTTCGCCGACGGGCTCAATCTCGCGCTGTGGCTGAACGGCCAGGAGGCGGAGACGTGCTGCGCCTTCTCGGGCGGCGACTATCTGGAAAACCGCTATTTCGGCGAGGGCATCGGCTTCGTTACCCGCACCGAGGACGCAGCCCTCGCCCGCGCCCTCGACGACGCCCTGCAACGGGTCTGGGACGACGGGAAGTACACCGAGCTCTATCTGCGCTTCTTCCCAATCAGCCCGTTCTGACGCGCCTCGACGCCGTTGGATCCGCCGGATGCAACACTGGCGGCCGCTCGGGACTTGCCTTTACACTCGCCTGATTCCCCGAACGGAGCCCCGGAATGCCGAAGCCTCGCCTCCCTCTGACAGCGACAGGACGCCGATACGGGCAGCGGGCCTATCAGACATCCCGGGAGTGCGAACCGTCTCCGGAAACCCGCAAGAGGCTGGCCCTGAACCGCTTCTCCTATAGCGGCGGATATGACGGCTACGAGGGCCGCATGATGCTGAAGCCCGAGGACGGCAAGCTCTCCGGCCAGACCAAATAGCCCCGCCGGGGGGCGGATCGCCCCCCTCGCGTCCCGTTGTCAGCGCCGGCCGGCCACGCGGCGCAGGCCACCGCGGGAGGCGCCGGCATCCTCCTCGAACAATTCGGCGAGCTTCTCCGTCATCGCCCCGCCGAGTTCCTCGGCGTCGATGATCGTCACGGCCCGGCGGTAGTAGCGGGTCACGTCGTGGCCGATGCCGATGGCGAGGAGCTCGACCGGAGAGCGGGTCTCGATCTCCTCGATCATGTAGCGCAGGTGGCGCTCCAGATAGTTGCCGGGATTGACCGAGAGGGTCGAGTCATCGACCGGCGCGCCGTCGGAGATCACCATCAGGATCCGCCGCTGCTCGGGCCGGGCCAGCAGGCGCTTATGCGCCCAGTCCAGGGCCTCGCCGTCGATGTTCTCCTTCAGCAGACCCTCGCGCATCATCAGCCCGAGATTCTTGCGGGCACGGCGCCACGGCGCGTCGGCGCTCTTGTAGACGATGTGGCGCAGGTCGTTCAGCCGGCCGGGGGAGGGCGGCTTGCCGGCGGCGAGCCAGGCCTCGCGGGATTGGCCGCCCTTCCAGGCACGGGTGGTGAAGCCCAGGATCTCGACCTTCACGCCGCAGCGCTCCAGCGTCCGGGCGAGGATGTCGGCGCAGGTCGCCGCCACGGTGATCGGCCGGCCGCGCATCGAGCCGGAATTGTCGAGCAGCAGGGTGACGACCGTATCGCGGAAGTCGGTGTCCTTCTCCTGCTTGAAGGAGAGGGGCTGAAACGGATCGGTGACGACGCGAACCAAGCGGGCCGGGTCGAGCTGGCCCTCCTCCAGGTCGAAATCCCAGGCACGGCTCTGCTGCGCCAGCAGCCGGCGCTGGAGCCGGTTGGCGAGGCGCCCGACCACGCCCTGAAGATGGGCGAGCTGCTTGTCGAGATAGCTGCGCAGCCGCGACAGCTCCTCGGCATCGCACAGATCCTCGGCCTCGACGGTCTCGTCGAATCGGGGATTGTAGACCCGGTAGTCGGGGCCGGTGCGCTCGTTGCCCCGCTGGCTCGGCGGGCGCCAGGATTCGGAGGCCTCTTCCGATTCCGCGTCCTCGGCCTCCTCCGGCAGCTCGCCGGAGGGCGCATCGGCGGATTCGGTGGCGCCCTCGTCGAGTTCGTCGGTGGCCTCGTCGCTCACCTCGATCTCGGCGCGGTCGCCCTGGCTCTGCTCCTCCGCCTCGCCCTCGCTCGGCTGCTGCTCGTCGTCCTGGGCCTGGTTCTCGTCCTCGTCGCTCTCGTCGTCCTGATCGAGCGGCGTCTCGTCCGCCATATCGAGGGAGGAGAGCAGGTCGCGCACCGAGCGGGCGAAGCCGCGCTGGTTCTCGATGGTGCCGAGCAGACCGTCGAGGTTCTTGCCCGCCCGCGCCTCGATATGGTCGCGCCACAGCTCGACGATCCGGGCGGCGGCGGGCGGCGGCTTCTGGCCGGTCAGGCGCTCGCGCACCATCAGCGCGACGGCATCCTCCATCGGCGCATCGGCGCGGTCGGTGATGTTTTCGTACTTGCCGCCGCGATGGTAGCGGTCCTCCAGCATCGCGGAGATGTTGGCGGCCACGCCGTCGAGGCGGCGGGAGCCGATCGCCTCGACGCGGGCCTGCTCGACCGCGTCATAGACCGCCCGCGCGGCGGCGCTCTCCGGGGCGAGCCGGCGATGCACGCCGGCATCGTGGCAGCCGAGGCGCAGCGCCATCGAATCGGAATGGCCGCGCAGGATCGCCGCGTCCTCGGCGGTGAGGCGCCGGGTCGGCTCGGGCAGGCGCGCCTTGTCGCCGATCAGCGCCGGTCGGTCGCTGGCATAGGTGACCTCGATCTCGGGCCGCTTGGCGATGGCGCGCAGGCAACCGGCCACGGAACGTTTCAGCGGCTCGGCGCCGGGTTCCTTGCGCTCGCCGGACTTGGGTCGGTTGGTGAGAGCCATGTCTTCGCGAAAAGCCACCGGATCGAGTTCGAAGGCCCCGGCACCGGGGAGAGGGCGCCGCCCCGCCGCATAAACGCGCGGGGCGGCCGCTCCGTCAGCTCAGGGCGACGTTGAGCGCGCTCTCGGGCAGGTCCTTGCCGAAGGCGCGCTGGTAGAACTCGGCGACCAGCGGGCGCTCCAGCTCGTCGCACTTGTTGAGGAAGGTCACCCGGAAGGCGAAGCCGATATCGCGGAAGATGTCGGCGTTCTCGGCCCAGGTGATGACCGTGCGCGGGCTCATGACGGTGGAGAGATCCCCGTTCATGAAGGCGTTGCGGGTCAGGTCGGCCACGCGCACCATCCGGTTCACCGTGTCGCGTCCGCCCTCGCTCTGGTAGTGCGGCGACTTGGAGAGCACGATGTCGACCTCGCGGTCGTGCGGCAGGTAGTTCAGCGTGGTGACGATCGACCAGCGGTCCATCTGGCCCTGATTGATCTGCTGGGTGCCGTGATACAGGCCCGAGGTGTCGCCGAGGCCGACGGTGTTGGCGGTGGCGAACAGGCGGAAGGCCGGATGCGGGCGGATCACGCGCTTCTGGTCGAGCAGCGTCAGCCGGCCGGACAATTCCAGCACCCGCTGGATCACGAACATCACGTCCGGGCGGCCGGCATCGTACTCGTCGAAGACGAGGGCGACGTTGTTCTGCAGCGCCCAGGGCAGGATGCCGTCCTGGAAGGCGGTGATCTGCTTGCCGTCCTGAAGGACGATGGCATCCTTGCCGACGAGATCGATGCGCGAGACGTGGCTGTCGAGATTGATCCGGATACAGGGCCAGTTCAGCCGCGCCGCGACCTGCTCGATATGCGTCGACTTGCCGGTGCCGTGATAGCCGGTGACCATGACGCGGCGGTTCCGAGCGAAGCCCGCCAGGATCGACAGCGTGGTCTCACGATCGAAGATGTAATCCGGGTCGAGATCCGGCACGTGCTCGTCGGTCTCGGAGAAGGCCGGCACCTTGAGGTCGAGGTCGATGCCGAACACCTCGCGGACGGAGACCTCGCGGTCGGGCAGGGAAGCGGGCGTATCGTCGGACAGCATTCGAAACCTCATCGGGGCGGCCGCTGCCGGACCTCGAAGGGTCCGCGCGACCGCGCTTTGGATCGTCAACTCACCTGCCGGGCGGCCCGACCGGAAGCGGGCGGATGTCTTCCTTAATCGCCGCCCCTCGGCATCGCCAAGGGGGCTTCACGAGAAAGAGAACCTGGGCCGGAAGCCGGCTTCCTTCGGGAGGCCGTGTTCGAGGCATATAGGACGCGTGCGCAGGTTTGCCGCCCCGTCGGCGCGGACATGGACCGCCTCAGGCGCATTGCTCGCCACCCGCTGACCTGCACCCTCCGTGCCGAAAGGGTCCGGCCGGGACAGGGCCGTGCCTCGGAGCGCCGCACGCCCCCTGGCACGCGCCGCTTTCCCTCCGGGTAGGACGGCGCGCGGCGGCAGGTTCGGACACCACCCTCAGCAGAGCCCGGCGGCGCGCAGCACGTCGTGGGCGCGGATGATGTCGCGTAGGCGATCCTCGAAGGAGCGGTCGCCACCATTGGCGTCCGGGTGGAAGCGCTTCACCAGGGTCTTGTACTGCGCCTTGATCGCTGCGGTGTCGGCATTCTCGTCGAGGCCCATCACGTCGAGCGCCTTGCGCGCCGCCGCCGAGTGCCGCGGGCGCTGCGGCTCGGGCGCCGCCTGGCGCCGGCTCGCCCCGCCGAGGCCGTTGGCCCGCAGGATGCCGAGCGGGTCGGCATAGGCCCAATCGCGCTCGGCCTCCGGCTTGGCCTTGCCGCCCTTGGCATTCCCGTCCTTGCCGTCGCCGGCGGCGGGGTTCACGCCCATCGACCAGGTCGGCCGGTGACCGATGATCGCGTCCTTCTGATAGGCCTCGACCGCCGCGTCGTTCATGCCGTCGAAGTAATTGTAGGCGGCGTTGTAGGCGCGCACGTGGTCGATGCAGAAGCGCCAGTACTGGCCCTCCTGCTTGCGGCCCTTCGGGGCGCGGTAGAGGCCGGGATGGGTGCAGCCCGGCGCTTCGCAGGCGGCCTCCGCCGCCGCGGTCCCGGCGCCCGCCTTCGCCCCGGTCCGCGCTCCCGCCTTCGCTCCCGACTTGGGATCGTCACAGGTCGGCTTGATGCGGATGCGGTCGAACAGCGGCGAGTTGAGATCCATGACGGGCCGATTATGAGGGGTGGGCGCGCCGACACAAGGCCGTCGGGCCTGATGCCGCATGCACCGATCCGGGGTTGACGCTGCAGCCGTCCCCGACCGCTCTGCGGCCGGGATCGGCGAAGCGCCGTCCACGTTACGAGGAAACGATGACCGGGACCCTGAAGGACTGGATCGCCGGGCGGCTGAGCGCCGAACTGGCGCCGACCGCGCTGGAGGTGATCGACGAGTCGCACCTGCACGCCGGCCATGCCGGTGCGCGGCCGGAGGGCGAGACCCATTTCCGGCTCGATGTCGTCTCGGCGGCGTTCGAGGGCAAGAGCCGGGTCGAGCGTCACAGGCTCGTCAACGGGCTCCTCGACGAGGCTTTTAAGCGCGGTCTGCACGCCCTGGCGGTGCGCGCCCGCACGCCGGGCGAGGCCGGTTGATCGCGGTCACCGCGCGGGACGGGAGACAGGGGGTGGCGCTCCACTGCACGCCGCAGATCGCGATCGACGAGGACGAGCTCGAGGAGAGCTTCGTGCGCGCCTCCGGTCCGGGCGGACAGAACGTCAACAAGCTCTCGACCGCCGTGCAGCTCCGCTTCGACGTGCGCCGTTCCCGCAGCCTGCCGGACGCGGTGGCGGTACGGCTGATGCGGCTCGCCGGTCGCCGCCTCACCGGGGACGGGGTGCTCGTCATCACCGCCCAGCGCTTCCGCACCCAGGAGCGCAACCGGGCCGATGCCCGCGAGCGCTTGGCGGCGATGGTGGCGGAGGCGGCGGTGCCGCCGACGCCCCGCCGCGCCACCCGGCCGACGCTGGCCTCCAAGAAGCGGCGCCTCGACGAGAAGAGCCGCCGCAGCAGCGTCAAGCGGCTGCGCGGCGGCCCGGGCGACGACGGCTGACCTTTAGCGGCCGGTGGTGCGCACCACCGCCGTCGGCTTGGCCTCGGGATGGGCGTCGGGCTGCGGAGCGATGCCCGAGACGTAGGGCGTGTCCTTCAGCAGGATCGTCAGCACCAGCGAGACGAAGGCCAGGAGGGCGGCGAAGCCCGCCGGGAACAGGAAGGCCCGCTCGCCGTACCAGCCGTGCAGGAAGCCGCCGATCACCGCGCCGGTGCTCAGCGCGCCCCAGAGCGGCGCCTGCAGCCAGAAGGACGGCGCCGGCTTGTGCAGGATCAGGTTGGCGACGCCCGCGCCGAAGCGCACCACCGTGCCGGTGACGTAGGTGATGGCGATGCTGCGGCCGGCCTCGTCCTGCAGCGTGGCGTTCTGGATGCCGAGTGCCAGCACGATGGGATAGGCGTGAAGCGGGAAGGCGATGTTGCCGAAGGGCACGAACAGGCCGACGGCGAACAGCACCGCCTGGATGATCAGCAGCACCGAGAGCCGGAAACGGCCGGACCAAGCCGCGATCAGCGTGCCGATGCAGGCACCGAAGCAGAACACCGCGATCACGCTGGCGAAGCGGGTGGTGCCCGCCCAGTCGAAGCCGGAGACGGCGACGCCGAACCGGGTGGTGTTGCCGCTCATGAAAGACATGAACAGCTGCGAGAATTCCAGGAAGCCGATCGAGTCCGCCGCGCCGGCGAGGCCCGCCAGCATCAGCGCAAAGGGCACCCGCGTCACGGGGCTTGCCGGAAACGCCTTGTTCGACTCGTCAGCCATCGATTCTCCTGATGTTGCTCCGCAGCACAACGGTATTACGTTCGGCGCGTTGCATTCATCGCAAAGCTTGCGGTCACGTGTGTGTGCAAGATCACAACCCGACCCGGAACCTCCGCTCCTTTCTGACGCCGGATCGCCGCCGGCTCCAAGGCGGCCAGCGCCAGATCCGCTCGCTCTGCGGCCGCCCGTAGGTAGGAATCGGCATGGGCGTAGCGGCCGTCGCCGCCGAGCACGATCCCGGCCCCGTCTCCGGCCCGATCGGCCTCGGGTGATTGCACGGTGACGGCGGCGAACCCGCCGGGCCGCAGCACGCGGGCGATGGCCGCGAGGGCGGGCCCGAGGTCGCTGAGATAGATGAACACGTCCGCCGCCACGATCAGGTCGGCGGACGCCTCGGGCTCTCCGTCGAGGAAGGCGACGAGATCGGCCTCGGCGAGACGCTCGTAGAGGCCGGTGGCGCGGGCGCGGGCCAGCATGGCGGGCGAGAGGTCGCAGCCGGCCATCCGCCCGGCCCGGTCCGCGAGGGCCCGCGCCATCAGGCCGGTGCCGCAGCCGAGATCGAGCACAGAGGGGAAGTGTTGCGGCGCACAGGGCAAAGCGTCCAGCGCCGCCACCATCCTCTCCGGCCCGCAATAGCCGAGCTCCCCGACGAGGTGTTGCTCGAAGCGCGGAGCGTAGCCGTCGAACAGGGCTCGGACATAGGCCGGGGAGATCGCCGCGAGGGCGTCGCCGCCACCGAGTCCGGCGAGATGCAGACGGCTGCCCAGCCCGTCCTCCGGGTCGAGGCCGAGGGCCCTCTCGAAGGCCGCCAGGGCCGCCCGCCGGTCGGTCTCGTCGCCGCTATGCGCGAAGGCGGCCTCGCGGGCGCGGCCGAGCAGGAACCAAGCGGGGGCGTAGGCAGGGGCGATCTCCAGGGCCTGCTCGGCCATCTCCGCCGCCCCGGCGGGGTCGCCCTCGGCGAGACAGGCCTCGGCATAGGCGTAGCGGCGGTCGGCGAGGAGATCACCGGAGGAGCGTTGGCGCGACATCGATTCGGGACGGCGGATGCGGGACGCGCGCCCTATATCCCGGCCGATGTCGCAAAGCGCCTCCGATCTTCTCACCCTCAACCGCGAGGGCCTGTACTGCCCGCTCGGGCGCTTCCACGTCGATCCGACCCGGCCGGTCGAGCGGGCGCTGATCACCCACGGCCATGCCGACCATGCCCGCGCCGGCCACGGCCAGGTGCTGGCGACGCCGGAAACCCTGCGGATCATGGCCGTGCGCTACGGCGAGGATTTCTGCATCACCCGCCAGGAAGCGCGGCTCGGCGAACGGATGCGCATCGGCGACGTCACCGTCTTCTTCGCCCCCGCCGGCCACGTGCTCGGCTCCGCCCAGATCGCCATCGAGCGGGAGGGCCGGCGCATCGTCGTCTCGGGCGATTACAAGCGCGCGACCGATCCGACCTGCCTACCGTTCGAGGTGGTGCCCTGCGACGTGTTCATCACCGAGGCCACCTTCGGCCTGCCGGTGTTCCGCCACCCCGAGACCCGCGACGAGGTGCGCAAGCTGCTCGATTCCGTGACGCTGTTTCCCGAGCGCGCCCACATCGTCGGCGCCTACGCCCTCGGCAAGGCGCAGCGGGTGATGGCCCTGCTGCGGGAGGAGGGCTGGGACCGGCCGATCCACCTGCACGGGGCGATGGAGAAGCTGACCGAGCTCTACAAGCGGGAGGGCGTGCCCCTCGGTGAGACGCCCAAGGTCGTGGCGGCGGACCGGAAGACCCTGCACGGCGCCATCGTGCTATGCCCGCCCTCGTCGATCCAGGATCTGTGGTCGCGCAAATTTCCCGATCCGGTCACCGCCTTCGCCTCGGGCTGGATGCGGGTGCGGGCGCGGGCCCGGCAGAAGGGCGTCGAGCTGCCCCTGGTGATCTCCGACCATTCCGACTGGCCGGACCTGTGCCGGACCATCCTCGACACGAAGGCCGAGGAGGTCTGGGTCACCCACGGGCAGGAGGATGCCCTGGTGCATTGGTGCGGCACGCGCGGCATCCGCGCCAAGCCGCTGCACCTGCTCGGCTATGGCGACGACGGCGAGGCCGAGCCGGATCCCGGCCACGATCCTCGGATGGAGGAGGCCTCGGCGTGAACGACTTCGCCCATCTCCTCGACCGGCTTGCCTACGAACCGCGCCGCAACGCCAAGCTGCGCCTGCTCCAGGACTTCTTCGCCGGCACCCCCGATCCCGAGCGCGGCTGGGCGCTCGCCGCCATGACCGGCGGCCTCACCTTCCGCGAGGCCAAACCGGCGCTGATCCGGGCCTTGGTGGAGGAACGGGTCGATCCGGTGCTGTTCGCGCTCTCGCACAATTACGTCGGGGACCTCGCCGAGACCACCGCGCTGATCTGGCCGGGGCCGGAGGAAACCTCCCCTCTGGCGGGAGAGGAAGCTCCAGGCCTCGGCCACAACCATCCGCCTCCCTCCGTCCCGACGCTGGCCGAGGTGGTCGAGACACTGGCCACCACCCCGAAGCGCGACTTGCCGCGCCATCTCGCCCGCTGGCTCGACGCCCTCGACGAGACCGGGCGCTGGGCGCTCCTGAAACTCGTCACCGGCAACCTGCGCGTCGGCGTCTCGGCCCGGCTCGCCAAGACCGCCGTCGGGGCACTCGGCGGTCACGAGGCGGATGCGGTGGAGGAGGTCTGGCACGGGCTCAAGGCTCCCTATGCCGCGCTGTTCGCCTGGGTCGAGGGCCGGGCTGAGCGGCCCGAAAGCCTGAACCCGGCGCCGTTCCGGCCACCGATGCTGTCGCACCCGGTCGAGGAGTTCGAGGATCTCGACAAGCTCGAGCCGGAGGCCTTCTCCGCCGAATGGAAATGGGACGGCATCCGGGTGCAGCTCGCGGGCGGACGCGACCGGCAGGGCCGGCAGGTCCGAAAGGTCTATTCCCGCACCGGCGAGGACATCACCGAGGCTTTCCCCGATCTCGCCGAGGCGATCACGTTCGAGGGCGCCCTCGACGGCGAGTTGCTGATCCTGCGCGAGGGGCGGGTGCAGAGCTTCAACGTGCTGCAGCAGCGGCTCAACCGGAAGGCGGTGACGGGCAAGCTGCTCGACGAATTCCCAGCCCATGTCCGCGCCTACGACGTGCTGGCGGCCGAAGGCGAGGATCTGCGCGGGCTCCCCTTCGCCGAGCGCCGGCCCCGGCTCGAGGCCCTGGTGCGGCGGCTCGATCACGCCCGCATCGACCTCTCGCCGCTGGTGCCCTTCGCGACCTGGGACGAGGTGGCCGCCGCCCGGGCCGATCCCGCCTCGGCGGGGGCGGGGGAGGATGCCGACGCCATCGAGGGCGTGATGCTCAAGCGGCTCAACAGCCCCTACCTGCCGGGGCGCCCCAAGGGCCCGTGGTGGAAGTGGAAGCGCGAGCCCTACGTGGTCGATGCGGTGATGATGTACGCCCAGCGCGGGCACGGGAAGCGCTCGTCCTTCTATTCGGACTACACCTTCGGCTGCTGGCGCGGGGGGGCCGATGGCGAGGAGCTGGTGCCGGTCGGCAAGGCCTATCACGGCTTCACCGATGCCGAGTTGCAGAAGCTCGACCGCTATGTCCGCAACCACACCACCAAGCGCTTCGGCCCGGTGCGCGAGGTCGCTTACGGCCGCGACACCGGGCTGGTGCTGGAGATCGCCTTCGAGGGCGTGCAGCGCTCGACCCGGCACAAATCCGGCGTGGCCATGCGCTTCCCCCGGGTCAGCCGCATCCGTTGGGACAAGTCGGCGGCGGAGGCCGACCGGGTCGAGGTGCTGGAACGAATTCTGGCGCGCGGTGAGCGCGAGATCGCGCCCGGCGCAACGATGGAGGCATCGGAATGAGGCAAGCGGGCAGGGGTGCGGGCAGGGATGCAGGAAAGATCGGAGCCCTCGACGGCTTCTCGGCCGGCGCAGTGACCCGTCAGGCGAGCGCGCGGGTGACGGTCACCACACCCGGCCAGGGCTTTACGGATATCACCGAGGCGGTGGCGGCCTTCGTGGCGCAAAGCCAGATCCGCAGCGGTCTCGTCAGCGTGTTCTGCCGGCACACCTCCGCGTCGCTGACGATCCAGGAGAATGCCGACCCGGACGTGCGCACCGACCTGATGACCGCCCTCGACGGGCTCGCCCCCCGCCACGGGCACTACGTCCACGGAATCGAGGGGCCGGACGACATGCCGGCCCATATCCGCACCCTGCTGACCGATTCAGGCCTGACCGTGCCGGTGCGCGACGGGCGCCTCGGCCTCGGCACATGGCAGGGGATCTATCTGATCGAGCACCGCGATCACGGGCATCGGCGGGAGATCGCACTGCACGCCGTCGGGGCGTGAAGCCGATTAACGACGGATCAGAATCACGCCACCGATGAGCAGGGCGACGCCGATCAGGCGCGGACCATCGAGGAGGCGTTGGGTGAGCCCCATCCAGCCGAAATGGTCGAAGGCCATCGAGGCGAGCATCTGTCCAGCAACGAGCAGCGCGATGAAGGCGGCGGCGCCAAGTTTCGGCACGAGGACGATGGCGAGCCCGACGAACACAGCGCCGAACAGGCCGCCACTCCAGGACCACCACGGGAGACGGGACGCTGTGGACCAAGAGGGGCAGGGATCGCGCAGGGCGAGGGCGAGCAGCGCCATGCAGACGACCCCAAGAGCGTAGCTGAGGAAGCCCGACCAAGCGGCTGAGTCCAGGGCCACGCGCAGCCGTGCGTTCAGCACCTGCTGTATGACGAGACTGACGCCAGCCATGACGGCGAGCGCTGAAGGAAGCAACAGAGGGAGCATGGCGTCCGGTTGTTCCGAGCTTTGACGAGGCGCGTTGGTAAGGCCTCGGTGCCCTTGACAATCATCCGCGAGGCATGCCGTCAAATGCCTCCTCTGCCTGTCTCGATGCAGTTGAGGCATGATCAACCCGGCCCATCTCGACCTGTTTCGCGCAGTCCTGCGCCATGGGGGCATGACGCGGGCGGCGGCAGTGCTTGGCATTGGACAACCCCATATCAGCCGCGCCATCGCCCGGCTCGAGGCCGATCTTGGCTTCACGCTTTTCGAGCGCGGCCACGGCAGTGCAGTGCCCACGCGTGAGGGCGAGGCCTTCGCCCGCGAGGTCGAGCGAACCTATGCCGGCCTCGATCAGCTTCACGCTGCGGCCCGCCAGATCCGGGACCTCGGCACCGGACCGCTGCGCGTCGCCTGTCAACCATCCCTGGCGGTTCGCTTGGTGCCCCGGGCCATCCGCCGCTTCCGAGCGGAAGCGCCTGGCGTTCAGATCGCACTCCACGTGCCGGCACCGGAAACGATCTGGTCATGGGCCGCATCGGGGCAGTGCGATGTCGGCCTCGTGCGACCGCGCTCCGGTTATGCGGGCGTGAGCTGCGAACCCTTCCTCAGCGTCGAAGCAGTCTGCGCCTTAACGCGTGGCCACGCCTTGGCGCGCAAATCGGAGATCACGATCAACGATCTTGCGGGTGAACCGCTGATCGGCGGCGCGCGCGGTGCGTTTCAGCAAGCGGTCGAGGACGGCTTTGCCAAAGCGGGCCTCTCGCCACACTTCGCCTTCACGGCGCAATACACAGCGGCGCGCTGCGGTCTCGTGGCCGAGGGATTGGGGATCGCCCTTGTCGATCCGGTCGCCGCGCGAGACCTTTCCGGACTGCCGATTGTCCTGCGGCCGTTCCGGCCACGGATTGGCATTGAGACCGTGCTTGTCAGCCCGGCAGGACGAAAGCCGGACCGACTGGCGCAGCGCCTCATCGAACTTCTGCAAGTCGAGCGGGAGGAGCTGGTGACGGCGCTATCGACCGATCAGCGGTCGCGCAGCAGAAGGTAGAGCGCGTGGAGCGAGCCCGGCAGCACGAACAGGATGCAGAGCAGGATGTTGAGCAGGAATTGAAGTCCGAAGCCGTTCGTCATCAGCACCGAGATCGGCGGCAGGAAGAACGCGATCAGGATCTTGATGAGGGTCGACACGGCAGGCTCCGGGCGCTGGCTGAACTCGGCCGGTGAACGGGAAGCGGAGCCGTTCGGTTCCGTCCGGGCTGGCGCGAGGATCGATTCGCGAGGCTTACGCCCCGAGCAGCTTGATGAAGGCGGCCCCGGCGCCGAAGAAGGCGGCACCGGCCGCCATGCCGGACAGGGCGATCTGCCAGGGGGCGAGCGCGCGGTCGCGTTCGAGCTTCAGGGTTTCGGTCGCGAACTTCGTCTGTTCGGCCAGGTGCTTGGCTTGCTCGGCGGCGAGCTTCGACCGCTCCGCCGCCAGCTTGTCCGCTTCGTCGAGGGCACGGCGGATGCGGACGCGCTGCTCTTCGAGATCGAGATTGGCGGGAGCCGCGGACGCGGTCATCGGGGGAATTCCGAAGTTTGGCGGATCGCAGCCGCCGACCATACCCTCAAGATCAGGTCAGGCCTTTGGGTCGTCAAGGCCGGGCGCACCCGTCCTCGGCGACCCGAAAGCGTCACGTCATCGCCGCCTCGTCAGGCCGCCCGCTTCAGGGCGTCGTAGAAGCGGCCCCCGTTGCCGGCCATGGCCACGAGGTTGTCCGGCGGGGTGAAGCGGGAACCGTGCTTGGCTTCCAGAGCGCGGGCCAGATCGACGAAGGCCCGCGCGCCCATGAAGTCGATGTAGGACAACGCGCCGCCGGTGAACGGAGCGAAGCCGAATCCGAGGATCGAGCCGACATCCGCCTCGCGGGGATCGGTCACCACGCCCTCCTGCACCGTGCGGGCCGCCTCCAGCGCCTGCACCACGAGGAAGCGGTGCTTCAGCTCCTCCACGTCGATGGAATCCGGGTCGAGCCGGTTCGGCTGGAGATCGGCGAGGCCGGGCCACAGCGTCTTCTGGCCGCCCTCGGGGTAATCGTAGAAGCCGCGCTTGTTCTTGCGACCGAGGCGGTTGTGGGTCTCGACCATGGTGACGAGAATCCGCTTCTGCTCCAGATCGATCGCCCCCTC
>NZ_NKUI01000260.1 GCF_014845115.1 Methylorubrum zatmanii
TCGACCGGGCTGCCGTCGAGGCGATAGACATTGCGCTCGACCGTATAGCCCTGCGCGGCGGCGGGCTCCGGAGCGATCGGGTTGCCCGTGACCCCGACCGTGACCTGCACCGGGTCGCGGCCCTGGTTGACGATCCGCACCGGCCGCGCCTCCAGGGCGGGGGCCCGGTAGAGCCGCGAGAGGGGGCCCGTCTCGGATTTCCCATCGACGGACAGCGCGAGGCCGCCCACTTCCTGTGACAGGCTTTGCGCCGCCAGCACCATCCAGGCGTTCTCCTGGGTGCTCGTGCTGCGGCCGTCCGCACGCTCCTGGCCGAGCACGGCGGCGACGGGCTGCAGCGTCTCGCGGGAGAACCCGGTCTCGGCGGACAGGGCCAGCAGGGCGGCGCCGTCGCGCAGGCGCGAGCCGTAATCGGCGCGGTAAGCGCCCTTGTCGCGCTCGGCCTGGAGCGATTGCACCGCCGCGTCGAACGCCTTCTGCGCCCGGCCGCGATCCCCCAGCAGGGCCAGCGCGGCGGCGAGCTGCCCGCGGCCGAGCGGTGTCGCGAACTCGGTGAGCTTGGTGTCGGCGAGGTAGCGCAGGTCGCCCATCACCGGCCGGCCGTTCCGGGCCAGCACATAGGCGGCATAGGCGAGATCCATGCCCCCGTTCTCGACATTGGTGGTGTTGGCGACCGTGTTGCGCAGGCGGTCGAGGGCAGTGTTGAACGCGGTCTGCGGCACGGCGAAGCCGCGCTCGCGGGCCCGGCTGAGGAAGTCGGTCACGTAGGCGTTGAGCCAGGTGTCGCCGGCATTCTCCGTCGACCACAGGCCGAAGGCACCGCTCGAATCCTGACGCGACAGCACGCGCTCGATGCTGGCGCGCACCCGCTCGTCCAGCTTGCCGTCGAGGCCGAGCTTCTCGTTGGCCGCGAGCGCGTTGACGTAGAGGAGCGGAAGGGCCCGGCTGACGATCTGCTCGGAGCAGCCGTAGGGGTAGCGGTCGAGCGACTGAAGCAGGGCCGCCACGTCGATTCCCCCGAGCCGGTTCGCCGCCACGGAGACCGCGCCGGTGCCGGGCAGGATGTCGGCGAGCAGATCCGGCGTCAGGTCGAGTCCGGCGCCGGGGTCGAGCGGGCGCAGGCTGCGCCGCACGAGGGCCCCGGTGCCGGGATTGATCGCGAGGGAAAAGCTCTGGCCGGCGCTGCCCTGGATGCCGGGTCCGGTGAGGTTCACATCGAGCCGGGCGAGGCCTGGGCCGGCGGCGGTGATCGGGATCACGAGCTGCCCCTTGGCGCCGGCCTCGAGCCGCATGGTGGAATGCACCGCCTCGCCCGACACCACCACCGGTCCCGAGAGGTCGAGATCGACGGTGTAGTCACCGGCTCCGCCTTCGACATTGTCGAGGGCGACGAAGAAGCGCGAACGGTCGCCGACATTGAGGAAGCGCGGCAGGGTGCCGGTCAGCACCACCGGATCGCGTACGATCACGTCGGCCTGCGCTTGGCCCACGCGGGATTTGGTCCAGGCGGTCGCCATCAGGCGGGCGGTGCCGTTGAAGGCCGGCAATTCCAGCGGGATGTTCGCGCTGCCGTCCGGCCCCACGGTGACGACACCGGAATAGAGCGCCAGAGGCGCCTGGGTCGGCGGCGCGTCGGCGAGTTCCGCGGCGCCCCCGTCACCGCCGGAGCGGATCGCGCCGAGCGTGCCCTGCATCCCGTCGATCAGATAGCCGTAGAGGTCGCGGACCTCCGGCCCGAGCGCCTTCTGGCCGAAGAAATAGGCGAAGGGGTTGGGGGCCTCGTAGCGGGTCAGGTTGAGGATGCCGACATCGACCGCCGCCAGCGTCACCCGCGCTTCTTCCCCTGAGGCGAGGCCCGCGATCTTCACCGGAACGGTGAGGGTGCCGCGGGGCCGGACCTTCTCGGGCGCGTCGAGGGCCACGGAGAGGCCGCGCTTCTCCTTGTCGACCGAGAACCAAGCCAGCCCGAGCGAACGGCCGGGCATGCGCTTGGCGGCTTGGTCGAGCGGCCGGTAGGCCGTGGCGACCAGGTAGGCGCCCGCGCCCCATTCCGCCTTCACCGGGATGTCGACGGTAGTGCCGCCTTCCGCGACGGTCACGTCGCGGACCTCGTGCACCCGGTCGCTGACGATGGCCAGGGTCGCCGTGCCGGAGAATTTCGGCTGGAGCCGGGCTCGCAGCCGCTCGCCGGCGGCATAGGCGCCCTTGTCGAGGGTGAGGTCGAGGAGGTCGGGCACGTCGGCGGTCTCACCCCCGCCCCAGCCCACGGTGAAGGACACGCTCGCCGCCGCCTGCGGCCGGCCCGGCACCGACGCCTCCAGGCGATACTGGCCGAAGCCCACCGGCACGGCGATGCGCGCGGGTGCCTCGGCGGTGGTCGCCACCTGCCCATCGGCGACGCGGCGGCTCGCCTTCACCGGCTCGAAGCTCCAGCGCCCGTTCTCGCGATACCACTGATAGGTCCGCTCGACCTTCGAGAGCGTCCAGGTCACCCCATCCTGCGGCAGGCGCCGCCCGTCGGGGGCGGCCATCACCACGTCGAAGGTCGCGGTCGCGTTCTCGGCGAGGTCGGCGGAGAAATTCTTGCGGATGGCCAGCACCGGCTGGGCCGGCAGGATCGGCAGGGTGACGCTGCGGCTCAGCGCCCGGCCGCCCGGCTCGCCGACGGCGAGGGTGATCTTCGCCTCCAGGGCACGGGGGGCGGCCACCTCCTGCACCGGCACGGTGAGGCTCGCATGCCCGCTTGCATCCGTCGTCGCCTTGGCGTCGATCTCGGCGGTCGTCGCCTCCACCGCCTCGTCGTCGAGGCCGATGGAGAACCCATCCAGACCCTTGATGCCGGGCTGGGCGGCCGCCTGCACCGCGACCGAGCCCGAGATGTCGAGCCCGGAGCCCGGCGCGCCGTAGAGGTAGCGCGCGGCGACCTCGATGGTGGCGGGCTCGCCGCGGCTCAGCGTCGGCGTCTTCGGGGTGAGGCTCACCTCCAGGCGCTCGGGCACATAATCCTCGACGAGCCAGCTCGCCTCGCCCACCGGCGGCGCCTTCGGGTCGGTATAGGCGGAGACCCGCCACGTGCCGTGCATGGCGCCCGGCATCAGCGGCAGGGACAGGGCGCGCCCGCCGAGCCCCTCGTCGGCGACCGCCACCCGGCGATACTCGACGCCGTCGGGCCGCTTCACCACCAGGGTCAGCGGCAGGCCGTTCACCGCCATCCCCTGCGGGTCGCGGAGCAGCGCGGTGAGCTGCACCGTCTCCCCGGAGCGATAGACCCCCCGTTCGGGGAAGATGTAGGCCTCGGCGCCGCTGGCGGCCGGGCGACCCTTCACCCCGCGGTCGGACAGATCGAAGGCGCCGAGCGCCAGATCGAGGAAGCCGTAATCGTCGCCGAGTTGCGCCACCACGAGGCCCGGCGCGAGGCCGCCTTCGCCGCGGGCGAGGCCGGCGGGAAAGGCGGCGTGCCCCTGCCCGTCGGTCTTGGCGCTCGCCAGCACATCGTTGTTGCGGGCGATCAGCCGGATCTCGGCCCCCGGCACGGTCTTGGCGCTGGCCAGCGAGCGCGCGAAGACATGGACCCCGTCGCGGCCCTTGAAGGCGGTGAGGCCGAGATCGGAGACGACGAACCATTGCGTCGCCTGCGCCTCGTAGCCGCCATACTCGTCCTCGGACGCGTCGGTGGTGCCGCTGGGCTTGGCCAGCATCAGGTAGAGGCCCGGCTCCAGCTTGCCGACCGCCTGGAGCACGGGGAAGGCGGTCACCGCCTCGCGGTTGGTTTCGGCCTTCGCCGTATCGAGGCTGCCCTTCCAGACCCGCTGGCCCTTCTGGTCGGCGATGGTCTTCGCCGTCGATCCGCTGAGCTGGCTCAGGAATTCTTCCGAGCGCAGCGCCGGCAGCAGGCCGCGATCGCCGATGCGCAAGACCTCGACATCGAGCTTGGCCGCGTTGACCGAGACCAGCGGCACGCCCGCCTGCCCGGTGCGGGGCAGGACGTAGTTGCGCCCGGTGAAGCGCACCTGGGGTGAGCGGTCGCGGACATAGACCTCGTAATCGGCCGATTTCAGCAGGGTTTCGCCGACCGCCGAGGGCAGGCCCTGCCGCACCACGAAGGCGTAGCGCTCGGAATGCTTGAGCCCGTCGACGCAGACTTGGCTGCCTTCCGCCGTCACGGCGGCGTTGGCCGCGCCCGAGACCGCGATGTAGGGGGTGTAGTCCGTCTTCGCGACGAGTCCCTCGGAGAAGGTGAAGCAGACCCGGGGCGCGGCGGCATCCGAATCGACCTTGTAGTCGAGGATGCGGAAGCCGTGCTCCTCGCGCAGCGTCTCGTAGGCGGTGCGGGTCTGGGCATCGTCCCGGATGGCGAGGCTCGCCCGGTAAGCCTCGAGGGCGGGCCGCCACTCGGATTGAGCCGCCTGGATCGCGCCGAGCCGGGCCAGCGCCCGCGCCTCGTCCGCCGGGTTCCTCGCGCGCAGGTAACCCTGATACGCGGCGGCCGTGGCGCGGCCCTTCAGGGTGAAGCGGGCGGCGTAATCGGAGCGGTCCTGGTCGTTGCCCGCCGCGCTGGCGGCCTCGGCGTAATCGAGCCAGTTGCGGATATCGTTCGGATCGGCCGCGACGGCGGCGGCGTAGGCGTTCAGGGCGGCGTCGGGCTGCGCCTGATCGTTCCCCGCAGCGGCCTCGGCCTCGCGGCGCCATTGCGCGGCACTCTTCGCGCCGGGAGGCGCCTCGCTCTTCAGCGCGGTTTCGAGGCGGACGCCCGCGCTCGCCAGGGCCTCGCGCACGAAGCTCTTCTGGCCCTGTCTCTTTTACACATATCCGAGCCCACGCGCCAGGCAGAAAACGAGAAAGCCGTCTTTGTGTTGTAACAAAACACTCACTG
>NZ_NKUI01000261.1 GCF_014845115.1 Methylorubrum zatmanii
GTGTAGAGGTAGAGGCGCCCTGCAGGCCGGGCGCCTCTACCTCTACACGCTCGGCCTGTTCGCCTGGACCGCGG
This sequence comes from Methylorubrum zatmanii, assembly GCF_014845115.1. Classification (GTDB taxonomy): domain Bacteria; phylum Pseudomonadota; class Alphaproteobacteria; order Rhizobiales; family Beijerinckiaceae; genus Methylobacterium; species Methylobacterium zatmanii. Next base: position 75 of record NZ_NKUI01000261.1, read on the forward strand.
CGGCGCTCGCCGCCGGCGCCCTGATGCTGTGGCCCTGAGGGGACTGGACCCGATGCTCACCGCGACCATCCTCCTGCCGCTCCTCACGGGCCTCGCCGTGCTGGCGCTGCCACGTCACCGTCCGGACCTCGTCCGCCGCGTCGCCCTCGGCGGTTCCGTGCTGACGCTGGGCGCGGCGCTCATCCTCTGGGCCGGCTTCGATCCGGACGACGGCGGCCTGCAATGGCGGATGTCGCTCCCATGGATCCCGTCGCTCGGGGCGCGCTACGACGTCGGCGTCGGCGGCCTCTCCCTGGCGCTGATCCTGCTCACGGCCCTCCTGCTCACGGTGGTGATGGTCTACGTGCTGGGCGAGCACGACCGGGCGCACGCCCACGCCTTCCTCTTCCTCCTGCTCGCGACCGGGCTGATCGGGCTGTTCGCGGCGCAGGACCTGCTGCTGTTCTACCTGTTCTTCGAGGTCGGCCTGGTGCCGATGTACTTCATCGTCGGCATCTGGGGCGGGGAGCGGCGGCGGTACGCGGCGCTCAAGTTCTTCCTCTACACCCGCGCCGGCAGCCTCGCCATGCTGCTCGGCTTCCTCGCCCTCTACCTCGCCATGGAGCCCCACACCTTCTCGCTGCCGGCCATCGTCCAGGCGCGGCCGCTGGACCGGACCCCGCTCGCGGGCGGCCTCGTCTTCCTGGCCCTCCTCCTCGGGTTCGGGGTGAAGCTCCCGGTGGTGCCGCTGCACAACTGGTTGCCCGACGCGCATGTCGAGGCGCCGACCGAGGGCAGCGTCGTGCTGGCCGGTCTCCAGCTCAAGATGGGCGGCTACGGCATGCTCGCCGTGCTGCTGCCGACCCTGCCGGACACGGTCGCACGGTTCGGCTGGCTCCTGGTTGCCCTGGCCCTGGCATCGCTCCTCTACGGGGCCCTGGCGGCGCTGGCGCAGTCCGACATGAAGCGGCTCGTCGCCTACACCTCCGTCAACCACATGGGCTTCGTCACGCTCGGCGTCGCGGTGGCGGCGCTGGCCGGCAACGAGGGCGTGCGCCGGCTGGCGCTGAACGGCGCCGCCGTGCAGATGGTCAGCCACGGCTTCCTGACCGGCGGCATGTTCCTGCTGGTGGGCATGCTCCAGCACCGCGCCGGCACGCGGGAACTCGCCCGCTTCGGCGGCCTGATCGGCGCGATGCCGGCCTTCAGCGGGCTGTTCGGCCTGCTCGCCTTCGGCTCGCTCGGACTCCCGGGCCTGTCCGGCTTCATCGCGGAGTTCCAGGCCATCGGCGCCGCCCTGCAGCTCTCCGCCTGGGTCGCCGCGCTCGCGGTCCTCGCGCTCGTCGTGACGACCGCGGTCTACCTCCGGCTGTTGACGGGCCTGCTGATGGGTCGGGCGCCGCCCGACATGCCGGCGCTGCCGCCCCTCACGGCGGCCGAGGCGGGCGCGGCGGGGGCGCTCGCGGCACTGGCGGTCGGCATCGGCGTCCTGCCGGCCGTCCTCGTCGCGCTGCTCGACGGCACGACCGCAGCCCTGGCGCACCTTCCATGACCGGCGGGCAGGCGATGGGCGGCTGCATGGATCTCGGCGCCGTCGCGCCCGAGATGGTCCTGGCGGGGAGCGCCCTCGCGCTGGTCCCGGTTGCCGGCTGGGTCCGGGGCCGGTGGCGCCGCCTGCCCGCCGCCGTCGCGCTCCTCGCCCTGCTCGTCGCGATGGGCCTGACCGCGCCGATGCTGACGGCCCCGCCGCGCGAGGCCTTCTGCGGCACCTACGCCGTCGACCCGTTCCGGGGCTTCTACCAGTTGGTCATCGAGGCCGGCGCCCTGGTGAGCCTGCTCGCGCTCGGGTCCCACTTCCGCGGGAGCGAGCAGGAACCGCACCACCCGGTCGCGCTGCTCATGGCGACCGTGGGCGGCATGGGGCTCACGGCGGCCACGGATCTCGGCCTCATCATCCTGTTCCTGCAGATGGTGAGCTTCCCGTCCTACCTGCTCGTCCTGCTCGTGCGGAGCGACGGACCGGCCCAGGAGGCGACGCTCAAGTACTTCCTCTACGGCGCCGCCGCGCTGGCGGTGATGGCCTACGGCCTCACCTTCCTGTTCGGCCTCACCGGCAGCCTGAACCTGCGGGCCATCGGGGCGGGGCTGGCCGGCGCCGACCGGGCCTGGGTGGCGCTGGCCTTCGGCCTGGTCCTCGTCGGCTACGGCTTCGAGATGACGCTGGTGCCGTTCCACGTCTGGGCCCCGGACGTGTTCCAGGGCGGGACGGCCCCCGCCTCGGGCTTCGTCTCCGTCGTGCCGAAGGTGGCCGCCTTCGCCGGCCTCCTCCGCTTCCTGCTGGCGGCGATGCCGGACGGCCTCGCCGCCTGGCCGACCGTGCTCGCGCTCCTGGCCGCCGCGACGATGACCTTCGGCAACTTGGTGGCCCTCCGCCAGGCGAGCCTGAAGCGCCTGCTGGCCTATTCGAGCATCGCCCAGGCCGGCTACGTGCTGATGGGGGTTGCGGCGGCCGGGCAGGCCCCCGAGGCCCTGCCGGCCATAGGCTATTACCTCGCGGCCTATCTCCTGATGAACCTCTCGGCGTTCGCGGTGGTCGCGCAGGTCGAGCGCATGACCGGGAGCGACGCCCTCGCCGCGATCCGCGGCCTCGGACGGCGGGCGCCGGGGCCGGCGGCGGCGCTGGCGCTTGCCCTCCTGTCGCTCGCGGGCGTCCCGCCGTTGGCGGGCTTCGCCGGCAAGGTCTTCCTGCTCGTGGCCGCCATCGAGGGCGGCTTCGCGTGGCTGGCCGTGGTGGCCGCCGCCAACATGGCGGTGGCGCTGTTCTACTACGCGGCCATCATCGCGGAGACGTACTTCAGGGATCCGGACCGTGCCGAGGGGCCGGCATCCGGCGCCGGCTACGCATGGGCACTCGGCTTGTGCACGGCAGGGACGCTGGGCCTCGGCATCGCGCCGGGCCTCGGGCGCGGGCTGGCACAGCTCGGCGCGACGCTGCTGCGGTAGGAGCGGCCGCGCCGGGTGCGTGCCGGAAGGTGAGGGTGGTGCCCGGCCATGCGGGATGGCGTCGTCGCGCGGGGCCGGACGCCTGCTCGCGAGGCTCCGGCGCTCGCCGGCTTCGCTCAGGCCGCCCGAACGGTCCGGTCGCGCGCCGACCTCTCCGTCGCGCGATCCCCAGGCCCGGCCGGCCCGAGGGCCTTGGTGACCTCCTCGAAGCGCGCGCTCGCGTCGGACCAGTCCTGGGCGAAGTCGAACAGCTCGCGCATGGCCGGGGCGATCTCCTTGTAGGCGGCCAGGGCTGCGACGAGCGCGCCGAGCGAGAGCTGACCCTGCACGACGAGGTAGCCGCCGATCGAGAAGAAGAAGAACGGGGTGAGGTTCGAGGTGTAGTTGTAGAGGCCCTTGAGGCGGCCCTTCAGGTCGTTGATCTCGATGCGCACCCCCTCAAGCTTCCGGGCCTGAAGCATCTGCCGGCTCAGGTCGGAGGGCTCGCACGCCGCGCGGCCGGCTTGTCGCGCGTCCGCGGGAGCGGTGAGGAGCGCCCCCAGCTCCCGCGTGGCATGGACCCTTTGGCGGACCTTCGCGTTCAACCGCCCCTGCAACCGCGGCAGGATAGACAGCTGGACCGGCAGCATGATCAGGGCCGCCAGCGCCAGGGCGGCGTTCTGCAGGAGGAGGAAGACGATGCTGGTCACGAGCGTGCCGCCTTGGACGAGTGGCACGACCACCAGGCTGCCGCCGAAATAGCCGATGGGCTCGACCTCCTGGACCGCGACGGCGGCCAGCGTGGCCCGCCGTTCGGGGGAGCGCTCGCCGCGCGCGCGGCGGACGATGGCGAGGCGGAGGCGGCGCACGAGGCGCTCGTTCACGCGCCCCCGGACCCGATTGACCGCGTACTTGGCGAGGCCGCTGAGCGTGAGCACGGCCAGGTAGCTGGCACACAGCGCGAACAGCAGCTCGACGCGACCCAGCTGGACGCCGAGGAAGGCCATCTTCGGGTGACCGTCGCCCGTATCGTCGGCGAGGGCGTGGTTGATGATGTGCTTGGGGATCTCAAGGAGCAGCCAGGCCGCCGGCAGCGTCAGGACGGAGAGGAGCACGAGACGGAACTGCAGCCGCGAGGTCGCACGCACGACGTAGGATTCCAGCCGCGCCGCCACTGCCGGGCGGGCGCCTGGCCGTCCCGCCGCGTCCAGGGACGCGGCGGGCGGCGGAAGCGCCGCCGTCCCGCGGGTGCGATGCCGCCGGGCGGCGGCCCAGCGCAGGCCCGACCGGATGGCGAGCCAAGCGGTCCAGGCAGGTGCCACGACGAGGACCAGGACCGTGACGAGGTCGATCCACCAGTGGGTGTGGGGGTGGTCGAGGCCCAACGTCCGATGGATCAGGTCGTGGATGATCGGCGGGGTCAGCAACGGGTACTCCTGGCGACAAGGCTCCGGCGTTTGTCCGGGCGGAAGGGCGCGGCGCGGCTTGCCGTGAGCCCGACGACCTCCGAATGGGCTTCGGAGGTCCGGCCCTGCCGGGAGCGCCCGCGGG
>NZ_NKUI01000262.1 GCF_014845115.1 Methylorubrum zatmanii
GACGCGCCCGCGGGCGCGTCCGCCCCTGCCGCGCCGTCATCCGCGGGCGATGCGGCTCGCACGGCGTCGGATCAGGCCGGCTATCGGCGGATGCTCGCGCGCGAGGCCGAAGCGCGCGGAGTGCCCCCGGCCATCGCCGATGCCGTCGCGTACGTGGAGAGCGGGTACGATGCCGGCGCGGTCGGCGGGGTCGGCGAGCTCGGACTGATGCAGGTCCGGCCGACAACCGCGGCCATGCTCGGTCACACGGGTCCCGCCGGGGCCCTCCTCGATCCCGCGACCAACGTCCGCTTCGGCGTCGCCTACCTCGCCCAAGCTTGGAAGCTCACGCAGGGCGATCTCTGCCGCACGCTGATGAAGTACAGGGCCGGTCATGGCGAGGAGCGGATGAGCCCGCGCTCCGCCACCTACTGCCAGCGGGTGCGGGTCCGCCTCGCGGCGACCGACGCTTCCCTCGCCGGGACCGCCCCACCCTCCTTCCCGGGAAGCGTCCGCGGGGTTCCCGCGGCGCGCCTCACGGAAAGCGACCCCCGTTCGGCAATCGCGCGGCGCCTGTGGGCCGAGCATGCGGCCCGTGTCCGCGGCATCGGGGCGCGCATCGACCGCATCATGGGCGGCGGCTGAGAACCTGTCGGAGCAAGCTACGTGAACGTCCGCCTCAGCCCGGTCCCGCCCGCCGTCAAACCACGTGCCCTGCCCGCCGCGGGCGGCGGCAGCTTGGAGGTCTGAACCCATGGACCACGGTCACCACGCGCACCATCCCCACGGGCACCGTCACGGCCACGGCGCGGCGTGCGCGGCCGGGGAAACCGCGACGGACCCCGTCTGCGGCATGCGGGTCGACCCTGCGGCCACGCCCCACCATGCCGAGCACGAGCACGCGACCTACCACTTCTGCTCGGCGGGCTGCCGCGCGAAGTTCGTGGCCGAGCCGGCACGCTACCTGGCGGCTGACAAAGGGCCGCCGGACGCCCCTGGCGGGGCGGTCTACACCTGTCCGATGCACCCGGAGATCCGCCGCGACCGACCGGGCAGCTGCCCGATCTGCGGGATGGCGCTGGAGCCGCTCACGCCGACGAGCGGCCCGGTCGAGAACGCCGAGCTCAAGGACATGAGCCGCCGCTTCTGGGTCGGCCTCCTCCTGACCCTGCCCGTCTTCGCCCTGGAGATGGGGGGACATCTGACCGGCCTCGTCGACCGCCTCGGCCTGCAAACCTCGAACTGGGTCCAGCTGCTGCTCGCCTCGCCGGTCGTCCTCTGGGCGGGGTGGCCGTTCTTCGAGCGGGGCTGGCAGTCGCTGGTGAACCGCCGCCTCAACATGTTCACCCTCATCGCCCTCGGGACCGGCGCGGCCTACCTCTACAGCGTCGCCGCGACCGTGGCGCCGGGGCTCTTCCCCGAAGGCCTGCGCGGCCATGACGGGGCGGTGCCGGCCTACTTCGAGGCCGCGGCGGTCATCACCGTCCTGGTGCTGCTCGGGCAGGTGCTGGAACTCGGGGCCCGCGAGCGCACCTCGGGCGCGATCCGGGCGCTGCTCGACCTCGCCCCGCAGAAGGCCTTGCGTCTCGGGATGGGAGGGGCCGACGAGGAGGTGCTCGTCTCGGCGGTGGCGGTCGGGGACCGCCTGCGCGTCCGACCCGGGGAGAAGGTGCCGGTCGACGGCGAGGTCCTGGAGGGGCGCTCGGCCGTGGACGAGGCGATGATCAGCGGCGAGCCGATTCCCGTCTCGAAGGAGCCCGGCTCCCTCGTGGTGGGCGGGAGCCTGAACACGACCGGGGGCTTCGTCATGCGCGCGACGCGTGTCGGGTCCGAGACCACGCTGGCCCGCATCGTCGCGATGGTCGCCGAGGCCCAGCGCTCGCGCGCCCCCGTCCAGCGCCTGGTGGACGATGCGGCGGCCTGGTTCGTCCCCGTGGTGATCTCCGTCGCCGCCCTCGCCTTCGTCGCCTGGATGGCCTTCGGGCCGGAGCCACGCTTCACCTACGCCCTCCTCGCGGCGGTCGCGGTCCTCATCATCGCCTGCCCCTGCGCCCTCGGCCTGGCGACGCCGATGTCGATCATGGTCGGGGTCGGTCGCGGCGCCCAGGACGGGGTGCTGGTCAAGAACGCCGAGGCCCTGGAGCGGTTGGAGAAGGTCGACACGCTCGTCATCGACAAGACCGGGACCCTGACCGAGGGCAAGCCCAAGGTCACCGCCGTGTTGCCGGCCCCCGGTTTCACGGACGCCGAGGTGCTGCGCCTCGCCGCCGCGGTCGAGCGTGCGAGCGAGCATCCCCTGGCCCTCGCCATCGTCCGGGCCGCGGAAGCGCGCGGCGTCCCGGGAGCCGTGGCGTCCGACTTCGAGGCCCCGACCGGCAAGGGGGCGCTCGGCACGGTCGAGGGACGGCGCGTGGCCATCGGCAACGGGCGTTTCCTGGAGGAGCAGGGGACGGACGTGACGCTGCTCCAGGCGCGGGCCGAGGAGGTGCGCAGCCGGGGCGCGACGGCGGTCCTCGTCGCCGCGGGCGGGAAGCCGGCCGGCGTCATCGCCATCCAGGACCCCGTCAAGACGAGCACGTTCGAGGCCTTGCGAAGGCTGCGGGAGGAAGGCTTGCGCATCGTCATGTTGACCGGCGACAGCCGGACCACGGCCGAGTTCGTCGCCAGGTCGCTCGGCATCGACGAGGTCGAGGCCGAGATCCTTCCCGACCGGAAGGCGGAGGTGGTCAGGACGCTCCAGGGCCAGGGCGCGGTCGTGGCGATGGCCGGCGACGGGATCAACGACGCGCCGGCCCTCGCCGCAGCGGATGTCGGCATCGCGATGGGCGGCGGCACCGACGTGGCCATCGAGAGCGCGGGCGTGACGCTGCTCCGCGGGGACCTGGTCGGCATCGTCAGGGCCCGGCGCCTGTCCCGGGCGACGATGCGCAACATCCGCCAGAACCTGTTCTTCGCCTTCATCTACAACGCGCTGGGCGTGCCGGTCGCCGCCGGGCTGCTCTACCCGTTCCTCGGCATCCTGCTCTCGCCAGTCATCGCGGCGGCCGCCATGGCGCTCTCGTCGGTGAGCGTGATCGGGAACGCCCTGCGCCTCCGCACGACGCGGATCGGCTGAGGCAGGGCCATGGCCTGCGCGCCGCCCTCCGCCGACGGGCCCGGCCCGACCCGTAGGGCGGAAACCCGGCGCGGGCGAATTCTGGGCCGTGCCCCCCTCCCTCCTTCGAGCAATCGCATGAGCCCGTGGAGACCATGACCACGCACCCGCTCGCACTCGGCGTCACGGGCGCCTACCTCGCCATGGTCGATACCGTCGTCCCTGACTTCGTCGAGGCTTTGTACCTCGTCGGTTCCGTCGCCATGGGCGACTTTCGGCCCCCGCTCAGCGACGTGAATTTCGTGGCAATGTCCCAGGCTCGCCCGGGCCGGGGCGAGGTGGCCGCCCTCGCCGAGGCTCATGCCGGCCTCGCCCGCGGCTGGCCGGCCCCGGCGCTCGACGGCGTCTACCTGACCTGGGACGACCTGCGGGCCGGCCCGCTTGCCGTCCCGAACGGCCCCTGCGTCCGGCAAGGGCGATTCTTCGCGTCGGGATGCCACGACCGGCATCCGCTCACCTGGAGCGTCCTGAGGGCCAGCGCGGTCACCATCCGCGGTCCGCTCTGCGCGGGCACCGGGCTCTGGCGTGGAACGACCCACCTGGAACGGTGGGCCCTGGCCAGCGTCGACGAACGCCGGCGCGCTGGACTCGGACCCGATACGGCGGACGCGACGCTCCTCGCGGCGAACGGGGTCGAACGGTTCGTCCTCGGCATGTGCCGGCTCCATTACGTCCTCGCGACCGGGGTCGTGCCTTCGAAGAGCGACGCCGGCCTGTACGGGTTGATCACCTTCCAGCCGGAGTGGCATCGCATCATCGACGAGGCCCTGCGCATCCGCAGGGAACCGGGGGCGGAATGCCTCTACGCGACGCCCGGCGAGCGCGGCCGCGACGCGTTGGCTTTCGTCCGCCTCGTCGCGGACGACGCACGAACGCTCGTCGTCGGTCCTGGCGGTTCCGGACCGGGCTGAGGGCGCTCGGTCTCCCACATCGCCCGGCCGGGAACGGCCGCGCTGCGGTGCGCGGCCGCCTGTGCCGTCCCGAGCTTGGCCGTTACGCCAGGCCTGCGGACGGGCCGCGAGAGGGGCGCCGACGAGATCGGCCTTCGTTCTGCCGGGAGCGCCCGCGGGCGCTCC
>NZ_NKUI01000263.1 GCF_014845115.1 Methylorubrum zatmanii
TCCGAAACTGCCTCGCCGCAGCCGGTTACGATACAGACTTGGCCGTCGCTACGTGAACGGGCACGGCTCTAGGCGTTCGCGACGGCCGTCATCTGACGCCGCTGCACGGTGAACGACTTTCCAGTGTTGTGCAGTTCGAAGACGTGGAAGAGGTTCGGTCACCAAACGGGCATTCCCCGAGCATCAATGACGGAGACGACGGTTTCGCCGTCGGGCATACGATGGGGTTCGACACGCTAGGGTCGAGGTTCGGGATATAAGCGGATGCTCCGCCGCGGAGATTAGAGATCCTTGTCTCTCGACCGCGTGACAGGCAAGGCAAGTCTCGAGTGGGCGCCGCCGCGCCCACTCGATGACACAAGTCACCGATATCTATCTCGATTTACTGTTTGGAGCGCGTTTTTCGGGCTCAGGATCATCAAGCGGCGGCGACCAGCCAAGAACGCAAGCGTTCGTCTGCGCACGCCGATTATTTATTGCTAGGTTTCAATGATTTATGGCTGTATTGGTCATTTATTTGCGCATCGGGATTTGGCGAGGGGAAAATAGTGGTCGATCATGGAAAATGGATCAGAGCCAGAGCTCTGATCCATCGCATTCGTTGGCGCGTTGTGGGTGCTCGTAATTACACAAGACTTCAGAACGGAATGTCGTCGTCGAGGTCATAGTTCGGCTTCGACCCGCCGCCACCGCCGGAGGAGGGCCGACGATCGCCGCCGCCGGAGCGGCTGGAACCGTAATCGTCGCGACCGCCGCGGTCGCCGCCCCGGCTGATCTGGCCGCCGCCGCCTTCGTCGTCTCCCGCGAAGTCACCGCCGCCACCACGGCCGTCGAGGATCGTCATCTCACCGCGGAAGCGCTGGAGCACCACCTCGGTCGTGTATTTCTCCACGCCGGACTGATCGGCCCATTTCCGGGTCTGGAGCTGGCCCTCGATATAGACCTTCGAGCCCTTGCGCAGATACTGCTCGGCCACGCGGGCGAGGTTCTCGTTATAGATCACCACCGAGTGCCACTCGGTCTTCTCCTTGCGCTCGCCCGACATCTTGTCCTTCCAGGACTCCGACGTCGCGATGCGCAGGTTCACCACGGGATCCCCCGAGGACAGGCGCCGGGTCTCGGGATCACGCCCGAGATTGCCGACGAGGATCACCTTGTTGACGCTGCCCGCCATCTCATCTCTCCATCCGATCCGATCTCACAGGGCATTCTTCGCCCGCGATGGTCGCGACTCTCGCGAGGTCCGGAAGGGGGAGCAAGCCGCCGGAACAGCTTGTGCCCGCTACACACCGACCTGCTTTCGTCATCGTGAACGTTCTATCTTTGTTCGTGGCGGCGGGCAAGCGGCCGGCGCCGGCCCGCGCCTTGAGCGTCAGGACACCTTGACCACGAGCTTGCCGAAATTCGCGCCCCGCAACATTCCGGCGAAGGCGGCGGGCGCGTTCTCCAGGCCCTCGACCACGTCCTCGCGAGCCCGGACCCGCCCGGCGCGCAGCCAGCCGCCGACATCGCGCAGGAAGTCGCCCTGCAAGGCGGCGAAATCCGAGACGATGAAGCCGCGCAGCGTCAGCCGCTTGGTCAGGATGGTGCGCATCAGGACCGGCGAGCGGTCCGGGCCGGGGGGCAACTCGCTCAGATTGTAGCCCGAGACGAGGCCGCAGACCGGCACACGCGCGAAATCGTTGAGGAGCGGCAGCACCGCGTCGAACACCGCGCCGCCGACATTCTCGAAATACACGTCGATCCCGTCCGGGCAGGCGCGGGCCAGGGCATCGGGGAAGTCGCTGGCCCGGTGATCGATGGCGGCGTCGAAGCCCAGCGTCTCGGTCAGGTAGGCGCATTTCTCCGCGCCCCCGGCGATGCCGACCGCCCGCGCGCCCTTGAGGCGGGCGATCTGCCCGACCAGGGAGCCGACCGGGCCGGCGGCGGCGGCCACGACGACCGTCTCCTGCGGTTGCGGCCGGCCGATCTCCAGAAGGCCGGCATAGGCGGTCATGCCGGGCATGCCGAGGACACCGAGGAACTGGCTCGGCGGCCCGTCCGCCGGATCGAGGCGGCGCAGGCCCTTGCCGTCCGACAGGGCGAATTCCTGCCAGCCGGAATAGCCGAGCACGAGGTCGCCCTCGGCGAAGGCGGGGTTCTCCGAGGCCACCACCTCGCTCACGGTCTGGCCGACCATGACCTCGCCGATCTCGACCGGCTTGGCATAGGATTTCGCCGCGCTCATCCGGCCGCGCATATAGGGGTCGAGGGAGAGCCAGCGGGTCCGCAGCAGCACCTCGCCCTGTTTCGGAGCCGAGGTGCGGCCCTCCTCCAGGCGAAAATGCTCGGGCTTCGGCTCGCCATGCGGGCGCGCAGCCAGCACGATCCGACGGTTGACGACTGCCATGGAACCTCCGGCGTTTCGGCAAACGGAACCCGGCAGATGGGTCGCGCGCTGGTTCCGGCAATGCGGTGCGGCGCGGGCATGGGGTTTCGCGATGGGTCGAAGAGGGTTTGTTCTGATGGCGGCAGTGGCGGCGCTCGGCGGTTCGGCGGCGGCGGCCGAGGATCCGCTGGCCGGTTATCGCTGGACGTCCCGGGTGCTGGTCCTGGCGGCGGGGGATGCGGGCGATCCGAAGCTCGCGGCGCAGCGTGAGGCTCTGGCCTCGGCGCGGGCGGGAGCCGCCGAGCGCGACCTCGTCACGCTGGAGGCGGTGGGGCCGGGAGAGAGGGCGGGCGCCCTGCGCCGGCATCTCGGCCTGTCGGGAGAGGGCTTCCGGGCCGTGCTCGTCGGCAAGGACGGCGGGGCGAAGCTGACCTCGGACGAACCGATCCCGCCGCAGCGTCTGTTCGCCACCATCGACGCCATGCCGATGCGGCGGGAAGAGGCGAAACGGCGGTGAGCGCAGGAAGCAAGGGGCGGATGGGAAAAGGGGCCGCGTGCGGCCCCTTCGACGTCGGATCCAGGCCGATGGTCAGTAGCAGCGCTCGACCAGAACCCGGCGATAGCCGTACGGCGTCCAGCGCACCCGCGGGACGGTGTAGCAGCCGCCGCCGTAATAGGGATCGTAGCCGACCGTCGAGTAGCCGTAGGGCCCACCCCAGCCGCCATAGCCGTAATAGGGACCGCCCCAACCACCGTAGCCGCCGTAGAGGCCGCCCGCCGCGAGGCCCAAGCCGAGGCCAAGTCCGACACCACCGAGACCGATACCGCGCCGGTAGCCCCAGCCGCCGTAGCCGCCGCGCCAGCCCCCGTAGCCACCGCGCCAGCCGCCGTAGCCGGCGCCGCGATAGCCGAAGCCACCCCCGCGGAAACCGCCGCCGAAGCCACCGCCGCGGAAGCCGGCACCGCGAAAGCCACCACCGAAGCCGCCGCCGCGAAAACCGCCGCCGAAACCGCCACCGTGGAAGCCGCCGAAACCCGGGCGCGCATCGGCGGTCGCCGGGATCATCATCAGCGCGCCGGCCATTGCCGCCGATGCCAGAACAACCCGTTTCATCAGATCGTCTCCACCCGAAGAGAATTGCTCCCCCGCAGGTTTTGAACGTCCGGCGGCAGGAAACGGTCCCTGCGACCTGCGGTCTCAAAGCAACGTGATCGTGTCGTCTGCGCAACGTCAGGTGTGATCACCGCCGGATCGGCGGAGGATGGGCGGGGCCGGGGTGCGCGGG
>NZ_NKUI01000264.1 GCF_014845115.1 Methylorubrum zatmanii
CGCAAGGCCAAGGGGCTGGCCCCCGTCGCCAGCCCCTTGGCCTTGCGGAACAGGCGGGGTTCGACATGCTCGCGCCAGAGGCCGGCGATGCCGTTGGGGAAGATCAGCACCACGGCGATGAACAGGGCGCCGAGGCCGAACAGCCACATATCGGGGAAGGATTCGGAGAAGCTGGTCTTGGCCCAATTGACCAGCAGCGTGCCCCAGACCGCGCCGAAGAGCGAGAGGCGCCCGCCGACGGCGGTGTAGATCACCATCTCGACCGAGGGGACGATGCCGACGAAGGAGGGCGACATGAACCCGACCTGCAGGGTGAACATCGCGCCGCCGATGGCCGCGAAACCGGCCGCGAGGCAGAAGGCGAAGACCTTGAAGCCCGCCACCGAGTAGCCCGAGAACCGGACCCGGTCCTCCTTCTCGCGCATGGCCACGAGAATGCGCCCGAGCTTCGACTTCTTCACGTACTGCGCCATCAGGATGCAGCCGATGAGGAGCCCGCCATTGACGAAGTAGAGGATGAACTTCGCGTGGTCGGTGCGGATGTCCCAACCGTGAAGGGTGCGCAGATCGGTGATGCCGTTGATGCCGCCGGTATAGCCCTGCTGGCCGACGATCAGGATCGTCAGGATCGCGGCGATCGCCTGGGTGATGATGGCGAAATAGGTGCCGCCCACCCGCCGCTTGAACATCGCCACCGAGATGATGAAGGCGAAGATCACCGGCACCGCCACGACGAGGAGGAGCGTCAGCGGCAGGCTCTGGAACGGATGCCAGAACCAGGGGAGGGAGGTGATCTGGTTCCAGTCCATGAAGTCGGGGATGCCCGGCGTCGACTGGATCTTGGTGTTCTCGACACTCGAAGCCTCGAGCTTCAAGTACATCGCCATGCAGTACCCGCCGAGGCCGAAGAACACGCCCTGGCCCAGCGACAGGATGCCGGCATAGCCCCAGCAGATGACGAGGCCCAGCGCGACGAAGGCGTAGGTGAGATACTTGCCGACGAGGTTGAGGCGGAAGCCGTCGAGCATCAGCGGCAGGACCACCAGGATCACGCCGGCGAGCAGCGCGAGGCTCACCCACTCGACCGGCTTCATGAAGGGGTTGTCGTTGACGGTGACCGCCTTCGACAGGGACTGCATGGGGCTTGTCTTCTGGCTCGTCATCTGGCGCGCTCCTCAGCGACGGACCTTGAGGGTGAACAGGCCCTGCGGCCGCAGCATCAGGATCGCCACCACCGCGAGCAGGGTGAGCACCTTGGCCATCGAGCCGGAGAGGAAGAATTCGAGGGTCGACTGGGTCTGCGAGATCGAGAAGGCCGAGGCGATGGTGCCGATGAGGCTCGCCGCGCCGCCGAAGACCACGATCAGGAAGGTATCGACGATGTAGAGCTGGCCGGAGGTCGGGCCGGTCGAGCCGATCATGGTGAAGGCCGAGCCGGCGATGCCGGCGATGCCGCAGCCGAGGCCGAAGGTGTAGCGGTCGACCTTCTCGGTATCGATGCCGACCGCGCCGGCCATCGGGCGGTTGCTCATCACCGCGCGGATCTGGGCGCCGAAACGCGAGCGGTAGATCAGGAGCGCCACGCCGAGGGTGATGACGGTGGTGACCGCGATCACGAACAGGCCGTTGATCTGCACCTCGATGGAATCGGTGACGTTGATCGAGCCCATCATCCAGGACGGCAGTTCGACGCCGACCTCGCGCGGGCCGAAGATGCTGCGGTAGGCCTGTTGCAGGATCAGTGAGAGGCCCCAGGTCGCCAGCAGCGTATCGAGCGGCCGCTTGTAGAGGTGGCGGATCAGCGCCCATTCCACCAGCATCCCCATCGCTCCGGATGCCAGGAAGGCGAGCACCATGGCGACGAAGAAGTAGGCCGGGAAGAGGGCGGGCAGATAGGTCTGGAACAGGTTCGAGCAGAGATAGGTGACGTAGGCGCCCAGGATCATGAACTCGCCGTGGGCCATGTTGATGACGCCCATCTGGCCGAAGATGATCGCCAGGCCGAGGGCCATCAGGACGTAGACGGAAAACAGGATCAGACCCGCGAAGCCCTGCATCACGAAGATCGAGCTGAGGTCTGCGAGCGAATAATCGCCGAACATGGTGGGTGACTCCGGCGGGATGGCTGGGAGGCGCAGCAAGTGTCAGGCCACGCAGGGTTCCCTCCCCCCTGCGGGGAGG
>NZ_NKUI01000265.1 GCF_014845115.1 Methylorubrum zatmanii
TAAAATCCTGCATAGCTCCATCCGGTCTGAGACGAGGTCGATCGCGTCGCGCCGGGCCGCCGCCGCGAGCTTCAGCGTCTCACGCGAGGCGTCGAGCAGACCCGACCGCGCGGAGTACCAGCTCACGCCCCCCATCGCGACGGCACTGAGCAGAGCCAGGCCGATCGTCATCGCCGGCAGGCGCACGCTCAAGCGGCTGAAATTTTTCATCGGTGGTCCGGGCGATCATGATGTTGCAGCTTCCTGCAATGCTAGCGATCGCCGGTAAATAAAGGTTTATTATAAAATTTGTCGTCAAGGTAACGGCCGAATCCGCCGAACAAGTTCAGCCATTGCCAGATGAGGTGCAAGCTAGAGCAGTCAGCGGGACCTGAGCGGTCTTGAAGAGATCGCCGAAAGCTGTTTGGAGAGAGTGCGGAGAAGATTCAACAAGCGATCGTTCGATCCGGTGCTCAGGCTTGTTTTATACCCAATTCGTTTAATCCCTTCGGAATAGCGGATTTGGACTCCGCTCAGACGCCGCGCGGGCTCCTGATCCTGCCTCCGGTCTGATCGACCGGAGACAGGATCAGGTCTTGCACATGCGCCTCAGTGCCCGCACCGTCCTCTGCTCGTGCCGCTGATCGGCTCTTCGGCCGCGTTCGGCCAAGTCTTGGCGGAGCAAGTCTTGCCGGAGGTTAATATTCTCCCGGTACCGGACAACGATCGGTCGGTTCCGAACCTGCCGGCCCTGATCGACTTCCGCAGCCTGCTGCGCCTGAAGCCGGCGACCGGCCTGGACCGATCCTTCGCCGGCACCAGGAATCCCAACACGATCATGAGAGGGGGCGGCAACCGGATCCCCTTCTGCCCGGCCGTCCATCGGCGTGCAACAGGCCCTCGCGTCAGCGCAGCAATCCGCGGCTCGTCTTGAGGCGCCGGTCTTCCCGGTCGTCGGCCGCGACGACGGCATCGACGGCCAATTCCGCCAGGATGCGGGCAAGATCGTGGGGAAGACGGCCGTTGAGGACCATCTGGCGCTGGCTCAGGTCCTTCTGTGAAATCGCTGCCGTGATCGCTCTGATGCGATCTTCCCGGCTTGCTTGAGCCTGTTGCACTTCGCCCCCCCCTGTCAGCCGGTATTCGGCTTACGTGCCACCGAACGCGTCACACAGCGCCGTAGCGAACCGGTCGGATGACCTCACGGCCTGCGGCGTTCGCACGAATGTCGCAAATTAACTTATGATGATTTATATAGGGGTGGTCGCGCAGACAATATCGGACGGGGCTAGGACGCGCGATCCTTGGGGCGTGTTCACCGCTGATTTGCCGTCCAGGGACCGGTCAGACCGTTGACCTATGTTGGCGAGGCCGGCGGCCCGTCCCGAAGTCTCAGAAAGATTGCCGCGAGGGCATCCGCCGTCTCCTTCGTCAGGCCGGTGACGACGAGGCTCGGTGCGGTGACGGCCCAGAGGCCGTCGTCGTTCTGAAGGACTTGGATCGCCGGCATGGCTGGGCTCCAAGGAGCTCGAAGATGGGGCTCGAAGAGAGCGCGAGCGGTAGGAAATCCCCGCTCGAAAACGGTCCTGCGGCACGACCTGTTCCGAGGCGGCGCGCCATGTGCCGGGTGCCCCGCCGCCTCTCGTCTGTTTCGGCTTCGATCCTCGGCCGTGGGGCTCAATGCTCGTGGTGGTGGTCGTGTCCGCAGGACCCGTGCCCGTGATGGCCGTGATCGTGGTCGTGATGAGCATGGCTCTTGTGGTCATGCCCCGCGTGATCGTGGGCCTCATGATGATGGCCGGCATGCTCGTGATGATCATGCTCGTGATGATGGTCGTGGCCGCAGCGGCTATGGTCGTGGGCGGCCTTTTCCGGCTTGAAGGCGCGGCTCACCGGCGTCGCGGTGCAGCCGGCACCGCGCACGAGTTCGGCGGCGTGGGCGGGCACGTAGAGGACGTCGGCGCCGATCTCGGCCGGAACATGCTCGCCGCCGAGCTGCCAGGCGAGGCGCATCAGCCGGGCCGGATTGCCGGCGCGGACCTCCAGAAGAGCCTCCTCCGCCGCCCGCACGCCGACGAGGCGCCCATCCTCGAGCTTCAGCGCGTCGCCGTCCTCCAGCCCCGTGGCGCGGTCCAGGGAGAGATCGACGGACAGGCCCCCGGCGGTGGTCAGGTGGGCATGGGCCTGCCCGCGGGCGGCGTGGTCGAGGGTCACCGTGTCGACCACGAGGTCGGGCCGGACGGCGGCCTTGCGAACGATCAGGCTGGCTTTGGGCATGGTCATCCTCGGAAATGAACGCCGGGAGGGGCCGAACTCGGCGCTTTTGCAACAGTCGCGCCTCAGATGGCAGGCGTGGCGGGAAATGTCATGTCCCGACCGCAACCCGCCGCAATCTTGGCCGTTTCCTGTGCCGTCGATGACCGACGGTGATAGACCAAGGCCGTTCGGTGTTCCGCACCGTCAAAAGGCCCGATCGCCGATGCACAAGGGAGTTCCGATCGCCATGAAGAGACTGATTGCCGCCGCCCTCGCGGGCAGCCTCGCGCTCTCGCTCGGTGCCTGCAACACGCCGCAGGACCGCGCTCTGGGCGGCGCCGCCCTCGGTGCCGGTCTCGGTGCGGCGGTTGGCGGTCTCGCCACGGGCCGGGCGGGCGGTGCGCTGGCCGGTGCCGCGATCGGCGGTGCCGGTGGTGCCATCGCCGGTGCCGCGACCGCGCCGCGCTGCCCCTACGGCACCTTCCGTGACGAGTACGGCAACGTGTATTGCCGCTGATCGCCGATGAGCCTGCCGGGGCAGGCCATGGCTGAGGGTCGGGGCACAGAGCCCCGGCCCTTTTCTTTTGCGGTCGGCCCCCGCGTCGGGCTTGCGCCGCGCCGCGCTTTGCGGCGTTACACCGGGTGATCGAACCCGCCTGCGGCCCCCGGAATGCCCTTGTCC
>NZ_NKUI01000266.1 GCF_014845115.1 Methylorubrum zatmanii
TCCTGGAGCGGTTCTGGCCGAGCGCGGCGAAGTCGATGCCGTCGCGCGTGGCCTTGGAGAACCGCAGGAACAACTTGCGCCCGCCGCTCGCCTCCGCCTTGGCCGAGATGCTCGGCAGGGTCGCGCCCGGCCAGAACCGCTCCAGGAAGGACGCGAAGATACCCCCCTCGACCCGGCCCTCCTGGCTGTCCGAGAACGTGGCGTCGACGTCCGCGAGGCGCGCGTCGCGCGCCACCTCCGGAAGAACCAGGCCAGGCACGAGGTTCTGGAGCGCGACGGGCCCGAACGCGTCCGGCACCGCACCGCTCCCCGCCAGCAGGAGCGCTTGGCCGGGCTGCAGGTCCTCCCGTGGCACCTTGAGCAGGTTGATCCGGTGCTTGTCGAACAGCAGCCGCAGCAGCGCATCCTGGATGTCGGGTCGGAAGACCGGATCGGTCATGGCTGGGTCCTGTCTCGTCTTGGTCGACCGGCCGGACCCTATCACGCGGCGCCGACCCGGACAGCGCCGCGCACGCCCCGGGCCGAATCCGGGACGCGCGACATAGCGCCCCCGCACGGGTCCGGTTCCTGCGTCCCGCCCGCTCGGGCGCCGGAGCCACGCGCTCGCCCGCCCGCCGCGCGCCTCGCCAGCCGCCCGTCCCGCCCGCGCGGACAAGGAGACCCATGGCGGACGCCCGCATCCGAGGCGTCCGCGGCGGCAGCCGACGGGATCGACCCTGCGCAAGCGTCCATCGACGCACCGGGACCTGCAGCCGGGGCCCCGCGTCGCGCTCCGGTGCGGATCGCCCCTCAACCCCGTGGCGCTCGCTGCGCCGGCCCGGACCGGCCGCCGCTACGGCCCCGGGGTACCGCGTGGGCCTTGATCGCCCATGTAACGGCCCGTCCAGGCCGTGGAGGTCAGGATCTGCCTGCCGACGACGCCGCACGCCCCCGCGACCGCGATGGCCACCAGGATGCGCAGGAACGTTCTCCGCGCGGCCGCCCGAACCCCTGGCCGGACGCGGCGCCTTCGTCCCGCGTTCCTGGATGTCCAGGCATGGCGTTCCGCGCGCATGCGAACTCTCCGGTCTCGCGGATACACGCCCGGGAACGCGGGAGGCCGCGCGCCCGGGGGGAACGGTACCCGCCTCTCAGCGGGGCGGGTCGAAGGAGTAGGGGAAGCTCAGCGAGTGCTGAAGGCCGGCCGTGACCCGGAAGTCCTGCCGGCGGTCGCCGCCGAAGCCGACGCCGACGGCCCCGACCAGGAGCGTCTGCGGCGTCACGATGTAGCGGGCGCCGATCTCGGCGAGGTTCACCGCGCGGCCGCGCTCCCGGTCCGTCTCGCGGTAGACGTCCGCCACCAACACGACGTCGTTCGACACCGGCTGGCTGTAGGCGACGCCGACCCGGTAACGGTCGCGCCGCTCCGCGTCCCGTCCGGTTATCGGGTCGTAGTTGTGGAACCAGGACGCGTTGAAGTGGATCTGGCGCGGCACGTACGAGTACGGCGAGAGCCCCTCCGGATCGGGCGTGCCGAGGGATTTGGTGGCCAGGAACTTGAGCTCGGTCTCGGTGCCGCCGGCCATCCGCCCGTAGGGCGTGTTGACGCCGAAGGCGACCGCCATCGCGGGCAGGACCAGGTCCTCCTGGTTGACGTTGTAGAAGCCTTGCGCCCGGAACGCGCCCTGGTCCGTATCGCTCGCCGTCCCGACACGGTACGGCGCCTCGACCGAGAGCTGGAAGTTCTTGAAGGCGCCCCATTCCAGCCGCGGCACGGCCATCAGGCTGCTGAGGCCGCGCGGGTCGTTCCGGATGCGGTTGTACTGGAAGTAGGACTGCACTTCGAGGCCGTTCTCCTTGATCGGATAGGCATCCTCGATGGTGATGGGCAGGCCCTCCTCCAGGTTGGAGTGGTCGGCGGCGAGCGCCGGGCCGGCGCAGAGGGCGAGGAGGGCCGCGAGGGCGCCGCGCGTGGTCATCGACATCGGGCGGCTCCTCAGCGGACGGCAACGCGGACCGGGCCGAGGCTCGGCTCGACGGACATGTCGATGGAGGGCACGTCGGGGATATGGGCGGCCTTGGCCTTCCAGGCGGAGAGCATGTGCTCGACCATCATGGCCGGGGTCTCGCCGGGCTCGGTGGCGCCCGGCATCATCCGCATGCCGGGGGCGACCTGCATCAGGGCGTCGCGGAGCGAGCCGGGCACCTCGCCGGGCTCGATCCCGAGCCGGCCGTTCATCATCATCTGCCGCATGACTGCGGCCCGTTGCGCCTTCGAGAGGCCGCCCGGGTACATCATCGGCAGCATCTCCATGAGCATGTCCATCATGATCATGCCCATGGCGCCCTGAGGCGCGCGCACCCAGGCCGGGTAGGTGCGCGGATCGTAACTGGGGTGGGGCTCGCGGAACTTGCGGGCGTAGGCCTCGTCGCCGGGCTGGTAGCCCATGGCGTCGATGACCCGGTACATCTCGGCCCGCTTCTCCTCGACCGTCCAGCCCTTGTAGGCCAGGATCGAGTAGGCGATGCCGTGGAGCATGTGCAGGTTGTCGAAGATGTTCGCGCTCTCGGGACTCATCCGCGCGTAGCGCGGCATGATCTCCCGCGAGAGGACCATCCGGCCCGGCCGGTCCGGGAGGACGTCCCGGTACAGGGTGTCCTGCACGGCCCGGATAGCGACCTCCTGGTCGCGGTTGCCCGCGATCATCTGGGCCTCGTAGACAGCCGGGTGCCACCAGTGGGCGACGTAGAACAGACTCTGGTCGAGCGGGTAGAAGTTCCGGAAGTAGTTGAAATAGGGCTTCATCATGATGCCCGCCCGCCGCATCGTCAGCTCAAGCGGCGCGACGCTGCGGGGCACGCCCGGGGTCTGCATGGCGAGGTAGTATTCGACCGCGCGGTCGGTCCAAACCTTCTTCTCGGCCCACGGGATCTCGCGGAACGCCATCACGTCGTAAGTCTGCTCGTGATGCATGTGCGTCCAGTCGATGGTCCGGAACAGCGTGTGCATCGCCCGGTCGACGTAGGACGAGTAGTACGGCATCTCCGGCTCGGTGGCCGGCGGGTCGCGCAGCCATCCCTGCGCTTCCTTGTCGAAGCGGGCGTCGACCGCGGCGTGGTCCTCGAACCGGGTGAGTTGCAGCAGGTCGTGCTGCTTCGAGTGGAAGAAGTGCATCCCGGCACCGATGCGGTACGCTTGGTTGTGCCGGTAGAAGAACGCGAGGTTGTACGGGCCCTTGAGGAAGCCGACCTCGTTACGCTGTTCGAGCGCGAATGCCCGACCGACGCCGCTCGACAGGGTTGCCGTCGCGGCCAACGCCCCGGCGGCGCATGCGAGAAAGCCCCGTCGCGACGTGTCGGTCATCCGAACCTCCCAAGATACCCCCTATGGGTAATGGGACCGGCGCCGGCGCGTCAAAGCCAACGTGCCGATAATCCCTGGAGGAGGACAAGATCTCGCCGCGTGTTGCCGGGAGGCGACAATCGATGCGGCCAGGGGGCTGAAGGCTCGCCCCACGAGGAACGAGGCGGCGAGGTCGGAGGTGACCAGCCAAGACCGAGCGGCGAGGCGGGTGCGGGG
>NZ_NKUI01000267.1 GCF_014845115.1 Methylorubrum zatmanii
ATGCCGGTGCGGCCGTTTGGGATGATGGGGGCGCGGAATGCGCGGGACGGCAGGCGATCGAGGCGCGCCTGTCAGCTCGCCGGAGAGCATGCCGACCGGCACGATGGGAGCCCAAGGCGCCGGTTTCGGTCGCGGTCCTCAACGCGAGCGAATCGGTGGTCCTGGTGGCTGTCCGCGAGGGTGACCGGACGCGGACGAGCTGGGGCTTTCCGGGGCTGCGCGGATCTCCCGCACGCGCCGACTCTATCGCCGCCACCGAGCCTCGTGCACATTGCCGGCATCATCGGGCAGACGATCCACGGGCCCCGGTGGCTGAGAGACCCTGCGCTCCCGCCTGCATGCAGAAGGAGCGAACATGGTCACGGCTTTCGTCGACATCCTCCACCCCGACCCGGGCCCGCTCGCCTATCGCGCCATCCGCCTCAGCGCATCGGGCGGGGTCGAGGGCATCGAGCACATCGCCGCCCGGGACGACGCGGAGGCGGCGGCCCTCACCTCCCGGATGGCCAACGGATACGGGATCGACCTCTGGGAGCGGGGCCGGTTCCTCGATTGCTTCCCCTCGCTGAACGTCAACGCCCCCGGCGCCCTGGCGTAACCCGCGGATCGAGACCGGCTGCGAAGAGGAGGCGGCCGGCGCTCATGACGCTCATTCCCCGCGCGGGCGGCCC
>NZ_NKUI01000268.1 GCF_014845115.1 Methylorubrum zatmanii
AACGTATGGCCCGCCCCGTCCGCAAGTGGCTCTGGATCCGCTGGTCTGAGCAGTCTGCATAAACGTATCCGGCCTTCTGGCAGAGCCGTTGGCCAAGATGGAGATCCGCGCGTCCTGGGCCTCATAAAGGGGTCGGCGTCATGCGCCATTTTTGCCGGGAGGCTTCCAGAACACCGGTCGACTGTCAGGCCATCTTCCTCTCACCGCTCGCAGACGTCGGAAGGCCGGCGCCCGCCGCGCCGGCCGAACTCGGATCAGGCGGCTACGGCCGTTGCCTCGTAGACGCGCCCGTGGCGCAGCAGCGCCCAGACGATGCGCGCCATCTTGGCTGCCAATGCCACCACCGCCGTGTTGGTGTGCGCTCGCGCCAGCAACCCGCGCAGCCACTGCCCGAGCCGCGTGTCACCCTGCCGGAGCGTCGGCATCGCGGCCCGGGCGCCCTGGATGAGCGTCTTGCGCAGGTACTTGCTGCCGCGCTTGGTGATGCCGACGAGCTTGGGCTTCCCTCCGGTCGTGACCTGCCGCGGTACGAGGCCGAGCCAGGCTGCCAGGTCGCGCCCGCGCGCGAAGGTGGCCACGTCGCCGATGGCCGCAACCAGCGCGGTCGCGTTGAGCGCGCCGATGCCCGGGATGGTCGTCAGCCGCCGCGCGTTCTCGTCCGTGCGCGCCTGCTCGGCGAACTCGGCATCCAGCGCGGCGATGCGCCGGTCGAGGCTCTGCCAGCGCTCGCGCACCTCCGCCACAAGGGTGCGCATGCGCGCTGTGAGGGAGGAGCCCGCCTCCGTGTCGAGTAACTCGGTTAGACAGGCAGCCAGCTTGGCCCGCCCCTGCGCTACCACATAGCCGCGCTCCAGAAGGATGGCGCGGACCTGGTTCATCAGCGCCGTGCGCTCGCCCACGAGCTGGTCGCGGACCCGGTGCAGGGTCTGCACGTCGAGCTGCGCCTCGGATTTGAGCGCCACGAACCGCATCGTTGGGCGGGTGGCCGCCTCGGCGATGGCTTCGGCGTCGCGGTCGTCGTTCTTCTGCGCCTTGACGTACGGGCGCACGTATTCCGGCGACATCAGTCGGACCGTGTGCCCCTGCTCCACGAGGGCTCGGCCCATGTGGTGCGCACCGCAGCACGCCTCCATTGCCACGACGCACCCCGGCAACTTCGCGCTGAAGGCGATCACCGT
Source organism: Methylorubrum zatmanii (assembly GCF_014845115.1). GTDB lineage: Bacteria > Pseudomonadota > Alphaproteobacteria > Rhizobiales > Beijerinckiaceae > Methylobacterium > Methylobacterium zatmanii. The sequence goes on from NZ_NKUI01000268.1 coordinate 1,179, forward strand.
CTCGCGCCGCATCCGGCGGCGCAGCACGACCCGCCCAGTCCCGTCCAGCCCGACCAGGCTGCAGCTGTTCTTGCCCAGATCGATCCCCAGCACCGCGATCGTCATCGTCCCGCTCCATCCCTTCAACTTAGCGACCCTGCAAGGCTAGCAGGGCAGCCCGGTGAGGGGCGGGCCATCCATAAAGCTGTCTCTTATAAACATCTCCGAGCCCACGAAACAGGCAGAAAATTCGAAG
>NZ_NKUI01000269.1 GCF_014845115.1 Methylorubrum zatmanii
GGCGGCGAGGCCGAGGGCGATCAGGCCGAGAATCGGGAGCAGCTTGGCGGCGCGCATGGGTTCCTCCGTGTCGTTGTGCCCCCGGCAGCGCGGCCGGGAGGCAAAAACGGGCTGTGCCGTCTGTGGCAAAGCTACAAACGTCCGACACGGCGAAGCCGTTCAACTTTTGATGATCGAGGGGCCCGAAGAAGCGGGGACAAGAGCCGAAATTAAGTCGGACATAAGCGGGATGAAAACGGCGCGGTCTACGTTCGCGGCAGGACCTGGCAGCTCTCGCAGAAGAAGGTCGAGCGCCCGCTCTGCACGATCCGGCCGATGCGGCCGCTGCAGCCCTTGGTCGGGCAGGCATGGCCGACCCGGTCGTAAACGCGGAATCCGTGCTGGAAGGCGCCCCGCTCCCCGTCCGGCCGGGCATAGTCGCGCAGGGTCGAGCCCCCGGCCGCCACCGCCTCGGTCAGCACCGCCTTGATCTCCTTGACCAGTGTCTTCGCCTTGGGCGTCGGGCTTCCATCGGTCTTGGCCAGCGCACCGGCCGGCAGGGCCGGATGCAGGCCGGAGCGGTGCAGCGCCTCGCAGACATAGATGTTGCCGAGGCCCGCGATCAGGCGCTGATCGAGCAGGGCGGCTTTCAGCGGCGTGATCTTTCTGGCGAACAGGCGGGCCAGCAGCGCCGCGTCGAGGGCGTCGGAGAGGGGCTCGACCCCCATGGCCGCGAAATGGCGGCAGGTGTCGAGTTCGCTCGTGGCCACGAGGTCCATGAAGCCGAAGCGGCGGGTGTCGTTGTAGGTGATCGTCGCGCCGTTGGCGAAGGCCATCACCACATGGTCGTGCTTGGGCACGCCCAGCGTCCCTTCGAGGTAGAAATCGCCGGGCGAGAGGTTGGCGCCGTCGGGCATCGTCACGTCGAAACGCCCGCTCATGCCGAGATGCAGGATCAGGCTCTCGCCGGAATCGAGACGGGCCGTGAGGTATTTGGCGCGGCGACCGAGGTCGAGCACGGTGGTGCCCTCCAGGCGCTCGGCGAAGCGCGGCGGGAACGGAAAGCGCAGGTTCGGCCGGCGCAGGGTCACGCGGGCGAAGCGGGCGCCGACCATGGCGGGGGCGAGCCCCCGGCGCACGGTCTCGACTTCGGGCAGTTCGGGCATGGTCGCGGTCGGGGGAGGCCGAGGAGGTCGGAAAGCTGTCACCGAAAGCTGTAGCCCCCTGCTCGGCCCGGATGCGAGCCCCGCCGTGCCATTCGGGCCCGCCACGGTGTCGCGGCGGCGAGGGCGGGGAACTCTGAGCCCGGCAAGCGGCTTGCTCACTGCCGAGTTTGGAGACACACGGGATGAGCGCCCACCCCTATCGGTTCGGGATCGAGGAGGAATACTTCCTGGCCGATGCCGAGACCCGCGGCACGCCCCGCCGCTCGGTCAAGCCGTTCCATACCGAGGCCGGGGAGAAGCTGCCGGAGATCGGGCGCGAGCTGCTCCAGTGCCAGGTCGAGGTCTGCACCCCGCCCTCGACGGAGTTCCCCGCCGCCCGCGACGCGCTCCTGCGGCAGCGGCAGGAACTGGCGGCGATCGGCCGTGAGCACGGGCTCCTCGTCTTCGCCGCCGGCACCCATCCCATCGCCGATTGGGCGCGGCAATTGCCGACCAAGGGCGACCGCTATCGCGGCATCCTGCGCGATGTCGGGCTGGCCGGGCGGCGCAGCCTGATCTGCGGCATGCATGTCCATGTCGAGGTGTCCGACCCCGAGGCCCGCGTGGCGCTGATGGACCGGCTGTTGCCGTTCCAGCCGCTGCTCTTCGCACTCTCGGCCTCCTCGCCGTTCTGGCAGGGCAAGCCGACCGGGCTCTCGGCCTATCGCCTCAGCGCCTTCGGCGAATTGCCCCGCACCGGCCTGCCGGACCTGATGGGCGATGCGGCGGCCTACGAGCGCTATGTCCGCATCATGACCAATGCCGGCTCGATCCAGGATGCGAGCTTCCTGTGGTGGTCCCTGCGCCCGTCGGCCAAGTTCCCGACCCTGGAATTGCGGATCGCCGATTCCTGCACCCGGCTCTCCGACGCCCTGGTGGTGGCCGCCCTGTTCCGCTGTCTCGTGCGGCTGGCCGAGCGCCGTCCCGACCTCAATGCCGGCCTCACCGGCGTCTCGCGGGCCATCGCGGCGGAGAACCTGTGGCGGGCCCAGCGCAGCGGTATCGAGGCGGAGCTGATCGACGAATCCGCCGAGCAGGCCTTCTGCTTCGAGGCCGCCCTCGACACCCTGCTCTCGCTGATCTCGGAGGATGCCGAGGCCCTGGGCTGCACCGCCGAGGTGGCCGATGCCCGCCGGATCCTGCGGGAGGGCACCAGCGCCGACCGCCAGATCGCCGCGTTCGAGGCGGCCCGCGGCGGCGACACCAGCAACCGCCAAGCCCTCGATGCCGTGGTGGATTGGCTGGCCGAGACGACGCGGGAGGGGTGAGCTTATCTCAGTCTCGCAACCGTTATGCGGAGGCCCCTCAGCCCTTGTCGAACGGGTTCTTGCTGGTGCGCAGCGAGAGCCGGATCGGGGTGCCGGGCAGCTCGAACGCCTCGCGCAGGCCGTTGACGAGGTAGCGGGTGTAGGATTTCGGCAGCGCGTCGAGCTGGTTGCCGAACAGGGCGAAGTGCGGCGGGCGGCTCTTCACCTGGGTGGCGTAGCGGATCTTGATGCGCCGGCCCGAGACTGCCGGCGGCGGATTGCGCTGGAGCGCGTCGGTGAGCCACGCATTGATCCGGGCGGTGGAGACGCGCCGGCTCCACACCTCGGAGGCGTCCACCACCGCCTGCATCAGCTTGTCGATGCCCTCGCCCGCGAGTCCCGAGAGCGGCACCACCGAGACGCCGCGCACCTGCGGCAGCAGGCGGGTGCAATCCTCCCGCAGGGCCTTGAGCAGGCCCGATTGGTCGGCGACGAGGTCCCACTTGTTGAGGCCGATCACCAGGGCCCGGCCCTCGCTCTCGACGAGGTCGACGATGGTGAGATCCTGCTTCTCGAAGGGAATGGTGGCGTCGAGGAGCACGACCACGACCTCGGCGAAGCGCACGGCGCGCAGGCCATCGGAGACCGCGAGCTTTTCCAGCTTGTCGTCGATGCGCGCCCGGCGGCGCATGCCGGCGGTGTCGTGCAGCTTGATCCGGCGTCCGCGCCACTCCCAGTCGAGGGAGATCGAATCGCGGGTGATGCCGGCCTCCGGCCCGACCAGCAGCCGGTCCTCGCCGATCATCCGGTTGATGAGGGTGGACTTGCCGGCATTCGGCCGCCCGACGATGGCGACGCGCAGGCCCTTGCCGCCGCCCTCCTCGTCCTCCTCCTCGTCCGGCTCGGGCAGAACCTCGCGCAGGGCGTCCTGCAGCGCGCCCAGGCCCTCGCCATGCTCGGCGGAGAAGGGGATCGGATCGCCGAGGCCGAGGGAGAACGCCTCGTAGGCGCCGGCCATGCCGGCGCCGCCCTCGGCCTTGTTGGCGATGAGGATGACCGGGCAGCCGGCGCGGCGCACCAGCTCGGCGAAGGGCCGGTCGGCGGGCAGCACTCCGGCGCGGGCATCGATCACGAACAGGACCGCGTCGGATTCGAGGATCGCGGCTTCGGTCTGCGCCCGCATCCGGCCGAGCAGCGAATCGGCATCCGCCTCCTCGAGGCCGGCGGTGTCGATGATGCGGAAGGTGACGTCGCCGATGGAGCCGTCGCCCTCGCGGCGGTCGCGGGTCACGCCGGGGCGGTCGTCCACCAGGGCGAGCTTGCGGCCGACCAGCCGGTTGAACAGGGTCGATTTGCCGACATTCGGGCGTCCGACGATCGCAACGGTCGGCAGGTCCATGGGAAAAACAGTCTCGTCAGGCGCCCGGGCGAAAGGCCCGCGGCGCGGCATTCGGTGTGAAGATAAGCGGTTCGGCCCGCCGCGTCAGCGGGTGATCGGCGGCGGGGCGGCGTTCTCGGGCTGGGCCTCCGTCACCGTGACGGGGCCGCCGGCCACCAGCGCCTCGTAGATCTCGACCCGCTGGCGCAGGCCCTGGGGTGTTTCGCTGTCGGCGCCGATCTGGTCGAACCAGCGGCCGGCACCCTCGTAATCGCCGCGCTTGAGCGCGGTCAGGCCCAGCATCTCGCGGGCGGTGTGGCGGAAGGCATTGGTCGGGGCGGCGAGACCCTGCAGGCTGGTCAGCGCGGCGGTGGGGTCGGCGCCGTCGAGGCGCAGCAGGGCGGCGCGCAGGCGGGCGAGATCGCGCAGGGAGTCGCCGATGCCCGAATCGGCCGCCAGCGTGTCGTAGGCCTCCGCGCCTTTGGCGGCGTCGCCCTTGGCCGTCTCGGCGGCGAGGCGGAAGCGGGCGAGCAGGGCATAGCCTGCCGGACCGTCCGCGCGGATCTCGGCGAAGTCGCGGTCCGCCTCCTCCACCTTGCCGTCCTTGGCGAGGCGGTTGGCCTTGTCGAAGCGCTCGGAGGCCGCCTCGGCGCGGGCCCGCTCGGCATGGCGCCAGTAATTGTAGCCGCCGACGCCGGCCACGAGGAGAATCGCCAGGGTGATGATGAGCGCGTTGTAGCGCTTCCAGATCTGGGCGATCTGGTCGCGGCGGTAATCCTCGTCGACCTCGCGGATGAACTCGTTGTTCTCGGCCATCTCAACAACCCGGGCGCCCCTCGCGGGGCGCGCTCGCCTCGTCTCTCGTCTTATCGAGGGCGCCTAGCACAGCGCCTCCGCTTTGGCGAATAGCGGTTGTCGTGAGGATCAGGCCTGTCCCGGCCAGGCGGCGACGCCGATGAGCAGCGGGTGCAGGTACTTGCCGAACATGAACCACGCGACGACCCCGATCACCACGGCGATGGCGTCGTTGCGCCAGCCGGCCGGGGCGGCCTGCCCGCCATGCTGCTGCGCCACCTGACCGGCGGTGAGCGTCCGCCGCTTGGCGCTGATGCGCGCGGCCACCGCCCAGGCGAGGAAGGAGCCGAACAGCAGAATCGAGCCGAGATCGCCGTTGGCCAGGAGATGGGCCGTGGCCCAGATCTTCACCGCGAGCAGCATCGGGTGCTTGAGCCGGGCGCGGAGATGGCCGGGCAGGTAGGTGGCGGCGAGGCTGATGAAGGCGAACAGCGTCAGCAGCACCGCGAGATGACGGGTCCAGAGCGGCGGCGACCAGACCGGGATCATGCCTCCCTGCCGGTACAGGCCGTAGCCGATGGCGATCAGGACGAGACCGAGGGCGGAGAGCAGCGTATAGCCGAGCTTGAACCGGTTCTCGCCGATCCGGCCGATGACCTCGGCGCGCCGGCTGCGGGCCATGGAGAAGGCGTGCGTGCCGAGGAACAGCACGAGGCCGAGGATCAGAACCAGCATGGGGCAGCCTGTGGACGGCGCTCGCTCCGGCGGATGCGGACAAGCTCCTTGTAACGGTTCAAAACGCAATCCTCGGGCGATGTCCAGACTGTCCCGCCTCCTCGCCGCCGGGCTCGCGGCCTCGTGCGGCCTCGTGCCACTGCCATCCCGCGCCGCCCAGGAGCCGCCGCTCTCGGCGCTGACCCTGACCGGGCCGGAGCGGACGCTGTTCTCCGCGACCCGCGACGCCTGCGACGGGGCCGACGTGCCCGATGCCCCCGCCCGCGCCTTCCGCGATGCCTCCGGCTGGATCGCCCTCTACGGCCTGCACTACCGCAACCGGGCCCTGCGCGGTCCCGACCTCGATCACCTGACGATCGATTGCCGCGTCGTGCTCGAGTCCGGCGAGAAGCCCGATCCGGCGCTCTACGATGATCGCTCCTGGATCGCCGCCACCTGGACCGAGGATGGCGAGCGCGTCGCCGCGCTGCTGCACCACGAATATCAGGCCAACGCGCATCCGGGGCGCTGCCGCTCCAAGGACTACATGGAGTGCTGGTACAACACGGTCACGGCGGCGTTCTCCCGCGACGGGGGCGTGAGCTTCACCCGCGCGACGCCGCCCGCGGTGGTGGCCGGGGCGCCGTTCCGCCAGGAGGAGGGCCAGGGCCGCCATCGCGGCTTCTTCAACCCGTCCAACATCGTCGGACAGGGGCACTTCCGCTACTTCTTCGCCTCGACCACGGGCTGGGACCGCCCGGGCAGCGATCAGGAGCCGGGCGTCTGCCTGTTCCGCAGCGAGCGGCCGGAGGATCCCGGAAGCTGGCGTGCCTGGACCGGCACCGGCTTCACCGCCGCCTTCCCCGATCCCTACCGCAAGGCGGCCCGGCCGGCCGAACCCTGCAAGCCGGTGGGGCCGTTCCCCGCCCCCGTCGGCGCGGTGGTCCGCCATCGCGGCACCGGCATCTGGATCGCGGTGTTCATGGCCGCCGCGGGCGGGCCGTTCCCCGAGTCGGGCTTCTACTGGAGCACATCCCGCGATCTGCTGACCTGGGATGTGCCCCGGCTGCTGCTGGCGGGCGCCACGCTCTACGACGATCCGTGCAAGGCCAAAGGTCCATCGACGGGGCGGCTGATCGCCTATCCGTCCCTGCTCGACGGACAGGCCGAGGGCCGCAACTTCGACGATGTCGGCGAGGCGGCGATTCTTACCTTCGCCACCCTGCGCCTGGAGGGCTGTACCATCACCTCCGACCGCGACCTCGTGCGCCGGCCGGTGGCGATCAAGGTCTGGCCGTGACCGGCTCTCAGCCCAAGCCGAGCGCCGCCTTCTCCTCGAGATAGGCCTGCCGCACCGTCTCCTGGCCGTAGGTCCGCTCCAGCCGCCGCACGGTGAAGTGTGCCCGCGCCATGGACTGGAAATGGTCCATGAAGGCGGTGTTGACCGCCGCCCCGCCGAGGGCGCCGATCACCGGCACCGCCTGGGCCGCGACCTTCTGCGAGACGACGAGGCCGAAGCGCGCGGCGATCTGCGCCGTCAGCCGCACCAGCGGCGGAGCGCCGGCGTCGAGCAGGGAGCGATGGGCGGCGTAGCGGGCGGCCTCGGACATGGTCTTGGCCAGCGCCGCGCGCACCGCGAAATAGCCGCTATCGGCCAAAGCCGTCTCGGTGCCGGCCCGGCCGCCGAGGGCGAAGACCTGCACGCAGGCCAGCGCCCCCTCCGGCCCGCTGAGATCCTCGCCCTCCTGGCGGGCGATCTCGGCGATGGAGCGCAGCATGATCGTGGTGGAGAGCGGCAGCTCGACCGCCAGGGTGGCGAGGCCGAACACCCCGCCCACCGCGCCGGTCACTGCGGCCAGGGCCTTGTGGCGGGTGTCGCTCGAACCGAGCAGCCGGCTCAGGCGTCCGCCCGCCTCCGCCGTCTCGGCCAGGTCCAGGGCGGTGCCGGCGGGCTTCACGTCCTTGTCCGGCAGGGTCGCCAGGGCGATCCGCAGGGCGGTGCGCATCGCCCCCTCGGTGGCGCTGGCCACGGTCTCGGTGACCGGGGCGGGCAGCGCCCGGCCGATCATGTCGAGGGGGGCGCCCGCCACCGCCGAGAGCCGCGCGGCGAGCCCGGGTTTCTCCAGGACGGACACCGCCCGGCTCAGGGCGGCACGGTCGGCCTCCGACATCGGCGTCGAGGCCGGGGCATCGATCAGGGCCGGCAGGGTTTCGCCGGCAACGGCAAGGTCGTTCACGTCTGCGCCCTCGCGGCTTTGGGCGGGAGCTGGGGCTCCGCTACGGCAGAGGCAAGATCCAGGGGCCGGGTTGGGTTCCCGGTCTCCGCCCCGGCTTCCTCTCCGGCCTCCGTCTCGGCGGCGGCTGCCGCGCGCTGCGGAAGGCGACCCACGGCGAAGCACAGGGCGACGACCGGAATGCCGACCGCGGCGGTCATCGCGAAGAAGACTGGGAAGCCGTAGGCCGCGACGACGAAGCCGGAGGTGCCGGCCACGAGCTTGCCCGGCAGGGCGTAGAGCGAGGAGAACAGGGCGTATTGCGTGGCGGCGTAGCCCGGCGTGGTCAGGCTCGACATGTAGGCGATGAGGGCGATGCCGGCGAAGGAGCCGCACAGGCTCTCGATCGAGACCGCGATGGCGAGCCGCCAGGGCTCCGGTCCGCCCATCGCGAGCCAGGCGAGGGAGAGATGCGAGGCCGCGGCGATGAAGGCGCCGATGACGAGCGTGGTGAACAGGCCGAGCCGGGCGATCGACCAGCCGCCGAGGAAGCCGCCCGCGATCCCGACCCAGATGCCGAACAGCTTGACGATGGTGGCGATTTCCGCCTTGCCGTAGCCGAGGGTGATGTAGAGCGGGTTCGCCATCACGCCGGAGACGAAATCCGGCATCCGGTAGAGGGCGACGAGGGCGAGCACCGCGAACAGGGCCTTGCCCATCCGGGCATGGAGTTCGGTCAGGGGCTCCAGCACCGCCTGCCGCACGGCGGTGGGCAGGTCCCGCTTCGGTGCGTCCGCCGAGGCCGCGACCCGCGCCCGGTCGTAGGGCGTGGCGAGCAGCGCCGCGACGAAGCCGATGCTCATCAGTGCGGCCATCGACAGATAGGCCAGGGTCCAGCCGCCATAGGCCGCGACGTAGAGCGCGCCGGCGCCCGCGAGGATCAGGCCGAAGCGGTAGCCGAGATTCGAGGTGGCGGCCATGATCCCCTGCATGTCCGTGCCGGCCGCCTCGATGCGCCAGCCGTCGATCACCACGTCCTGGGTCGCGGCGCAGAAGGCGACGAGGAAGGCGCCGAGACCGAGCAGGGCGAGCTGCTCCTTCGGGTCGGCGAAGGCCATCAGCACCAGGGCGAGGGCGGTGGCGATCTGCGTCGTCACCATCCAGGCGCGCTTGCGGCCGAGGCGCGCGGCCAGGAAGGGCACGTCGAGCCGGTCGATCGAGGGCGCCCAGAGGAACTTGAGCGAGTAGGGCAGCGCGACGTAGCTGAACAGCCCGATCGTCTTGATGTCGATGCCGGAATCGGCGAGCCGCAGGGTGAAGGTGCCGAGCACGAGGAGCAGCGGCAGCCCGGACGAGAAGCCGAGCGCCAGCATCTGGGCGACGCGCCGGTCCTCGGTGATGTCCCGCAGGCGCAGCTTGCGCGGTTGCGTCTTCGGGGTCGCTGCATCCGCCGCCATCGCGTGGAACTCCCTCTTCCCCGGACCCGGATGGGGTCACCGGGTTGCATGGACCTCGAGACGCCGAGTGGCTTCGGCGCTCACGCAGTGTTGACGCCGACTCGGCAAAACCATGACGGGCGCGCCCGCCACCCCCCGCCAGCCTTGGCCGGCCCTTGCCAGATCCCCGCCCCCCGGCCACGCCTTCGAGAATCCTGCATTCCGTATGGGGGGCATATGGTTGACGGAAACGTAACGGTCTTGCTGTACGCCGTTGTCCGCAGGCGCGACAGCCCGTGCCGTGCCGCACGGAACGGGGACAGGACGCGGCCGTTGGAGTCGCGGAGCCTGGCGCCACGGATGGCGGCGGGCGGCTTTGTTGGTTCGCGCGCCGCGGCTCTCCGCGCCGCGCCTATGTCGGCGTAGCGATGACGGGTTTTCCCAGCGAAGCGAGCCTGCCCCCGGGCATCACGGTGGAGGTGTTCGTCGCGGCCTTCGAGGCGAGTCCGACGCCCATGGTCGTCACCGATCCGCGCCGGGGCGACAACCCGATCGTCTGGGTCAACGGCGCCTTCCTCGCCCTGACCGGCTACAGCCGCGACGAGCTTTACGGCCGCAACTGCCGCCTGCTGCAGGGCGCCCTCACCGACGCTTCCGTGCTCCAGGCGATGCGGGAGGCCCTTGCCGCCGGTCGGTCGTTCGAGGGCGAGGTGTTCAACTACCGCAAGGACGGAACCCCGTTCCTGAACGGCATGACGATCAATCCGGTGCGGGATGCGTCGGGCAAGGTGCTGTTCTTCTTCTCGGCCCAGGCCGACATGACCGACAAATACCGCCTCGAAACGGCGATGCGCCACGCCAACGACGCGCTGGAGCGGCAGGTCGGCCAGCGCACCGCCGACCTCCAATCCGCCCTGGAGCAGAAGACGGCGCTGCTCCACGAGGTCGATCACCGGGTCAAGAACAACCTCCAGGTCATCTCCTCGCTGATGCTGCTGAAGGCCCGCCGTACCCCTGCGGGCGAGGCGCGCGAGGCGCTCCAGAGCATGGCCGACCGCATCGGTGCACTCTCGACCGCACACCGGATGCTCTATCCCGAGGGCGACGTCACCTGCTTCGACTTCAAGGAATTCACCGCCGATCTGATCGCCGACCTCGCCGCCGGCCTTGACGGCGACCGCACCCGGATCGAGACCGAGATCGAGTCGTTGGCGCTTTCCGCCGCCATGGCTGCGCCGCTGGCCCTGCTGATCCACGAACTCGCCACCAACGCCCTGCGCCACGCCTTCCCCAAGGCGCGCAGCGGCCGGATCGTGGTCGAGGCCAAGCGGTGCGAGGCCGGAATGCGCCTCGTGATCGAGGATGACGGCGTCGGGCTGAAGGCGGCGGCGCCGAACCCCGCCGGTTTCGGCCATACCCTGGTCGAGATGGTGGTGCGGCAGCTGCGCGGAACGCTCGATTGGTCGGATGCCGGGCCCGGCACCCGGATCGCGATCACGATCCCGCTCACCACGGCCGCCGTGTCGTGAGCACCGCCGCTCTGCACCCCCGTCATGTCCACCGGAAAAGCGCCGGGGCCGCGCTGCCACGCTTTCTCTCCGTCGCCGCCTCCGCGAGGATCGCCCTCACGGGGCGCAACGTGCCGGCGGGAGGGCCGCGATGTCCGATTTGAGGGAGGCTCCCTTGCGCATCCTCGTCGTCGAGGACGAGGTGCTGATCGCCCTCGAACTCGAATGCCTCCTCGAAGATCTCGGTCATGTCAGCGTCGGCGTGGCGGGAAGTTCGACGGAAGCCATCGCGCTGGGCCACCGCACCGCGCCGGACGTGGCCTTGGTCGACATCCACCTGATCGACGGACCCACGGGGGTAGAGGTGGCGCGTCAGCTCAGCCAAGACCCGCGCACCACGGTGGTGTTCATGACCGCCAACGCCAAGCGCATCCCGCCGGATTTCGCCGGCGCGCTCGGGGTGATCGCCAAGCCCTATTCGGAGCGGGTCGTCGCGAGCGCCCTCGATTACGTCGCCCAATGCCGGGCCGGGCGCATACCCTCGACGGAGGGACTCGACGGTTTCTCCCTCGCGCCGGCGGCGCAGGCAGCCCTGGCCGACCGGGTGCAGTGAGCGGCGGCGGGGCCGGCTTGCCGCGCCGGATTTGGCGACCGCCGCGCTTCAGCCCCCCGCCCGCTCCGTCTTCAGCCGGTAGAGCGCGTCGAGCGCTTCGCGCGGGGTCAACGCGTCGGGATCGATGGCATCGATCAGGCGGCCGAGCCGGTCGTCGGGCTCGGGCTTCGCCGGTTCCGGCGGCGGAGGGGGCGGCGCAGCGGCGAGGCTGGCGAACAGCGGCAGATCCTCGATCCGGCGGCGGGTGGGACGCTCCCGTTCGGAGCTTTCGAGACCCTTCAGGATCGCCCCGGCCCGCGCCACCACGCTCGGCGGCAAGCCCGCCAGCCGGGCGACCTGGAGGCCGTAGGAGCGCTCGGCGATCCCCGGCACGACCTCGTGCAGGAACACCACCTCGCCCCGGTCCTCGGCCACCTTCAAGGTCGCGTTGTCGAGGCGCGGCAGCCGCTGGCTCAGCGCCGTCAATTCGTGGAAATGGGTCGCGAACAGGGCCCGGCAGCCGTTCTTGTCGTGCAGGTGCTCCAGGCAGGCCCAGGCGATGGAGAGCCCGTCGAAGGTCGCGGTGCCGCGGCCGATCTCGTCGAGCACCACCAGCGAGCGGCGGGTCGCCTGGTTCAGGATCGCGGCGGTCTCGACCATCTCGACCATGAAGGTCGAATGGCCTCGCGCCAGATCGTCGGCCGCGCCGACGCGGGAGAACAGGCGGTCGACCACGCCGAGCCGGGCGGAGGAAGCCGGCACGAAGGCGCCCATCTGGGCCAGCACGGCGATCAGGGCGTTCTGGCGCAGGAAGGTCGATTTGCCGCCCATGTTCGGGCCGGTGATCAGGCGGATGCGGCCGGCCTCGTCGCCGGATAGGTCGCAGGCATTGGCGATGAAGGGCTCTCCGGCCCGGATCAGCGCCGCCTCGACCACCGGATGGCGCCCGCCTTCGATGGCGAAGGCGAGGCTTTCGTCGATCTGTGGCCGGGTCCAGGCGAGTTCGACCGCGAGTTCGGCGTGGCTGGCCGCCACGTCGAGGCCGGACAGAGCCTCGGCGATGTCGGCGATCGCATCGGCCTGCGCGCTCACCCGCGCGCTGAGCGCGTCGAACACCTCGGATTCGAGGGCGAGCACCCGGTCCGAGGCTCCGGCGATCTTCGATTCGAGTTCGCCCAGCTCGACGCTGGTGAAGCGCATCGCATCGACCATGGTCTGGCGATGCACGAAGTCCTGCATCAGGCCCTTGAGGCAGGCCTCGCCCACCGCCTGCGGCACCTCGATGTAGTAGCCGAGCACGTTGTTGTGCTTGATCCGCAGGGTGCGGCAGCCGGTGGCCTCGGCGTAGCGGGCCTGGAGCGCCGCGATGACTTTGCGCGAGTCCTGGCCGAGCAGGCGCGCCTCGTCGATCTCGGCATGGTAGCCCTCCCGCACGAACTTGCCGTCGCGCCGGTTGAGCGGCAGGTCGTCGGCGAGCGCCCGGGCGAGTTCGTCGGCGAGGGCGCGGTCGGCCTTGGCGAGGCGGCGGGAGAGGCGGGCGAGCCCGTCCGGCAGATCCTCGGCCGAGAGCCGCTCGCCGATGGTGGCGGCGGCCGCGAGCCCGTCGCGCAGGGCGGCGAGATCCCGCGGGCCCGCCCGGCCGAGGCCGACCCGGGACAGGGCGCGGGCGATGTCGGGCGCGGCGTAGAGAGCGTCGCGCAGCTGGGCGCGCAGGCTTCCCTCCCGCACCAGGAAGGCGACGGCGTCGTGACGGCGGCCGATCTTGGTCAGGTCGGTCAGCGGACCGGCGAGATGCTCGGCCAGCAGCCGCGCCCCGCCCGCCGAGACCGTGCGGTCGATGGCATCGAGCAGGCTGCCCTTGCGCTCGCCGGAGAGGGTGCGGGTGAGTTCGAGATTGGCGCGGGTGGCGGCATCGATGGCGAGCGTGGCGCCCGTCGCCTCGCGGCTCGGCGCCGAGAGCGGCACCCGCGTGCCGAGCTGCGTGCGTTCGAGATAGAGCAGCACCGCTCCGGCGGCGGCGATCTCCGCCCGGCTGAAAGCCCCGAAGCCGTCGAGGGTCTTCACCCCGAACTGCTCGCGGATGCGCCGCTCGGCGGAGGCCGGTTCCAGCTCGCCCTGGGCGAGCGGCACCACCGCCGCGCTGGTCTCGCGCCACAGCTTGGCCAGCGCCGGGTCGGCGTGGATCGCCTCCGAAAGCACGATCTCCCGCGGCTCGTGCCGGGCGATGGCGGCGGCGAGTTCGGAGCCGTCCACCTCGCTCAAGGAGAAGCGCCCGGTCGAGATGTCGACGGCGGCCAGCCCGTAGGCGTCGCGGCTGTCGGAGACCTTTCGCCGCCCGATCGCCAGGAGCAGGTTGGCGCGGGTCGGGTCGAGCAGGCGGTCCTCGGTCAGGGTGCCCGGCGTGACGAGGCGCACCACCTCCCGGCGCACCACCGATTTGGGCCCGCGCTTCTTGGCCTCGCTGGCGTCCTCGGTCTGCTGGCAGACCGCGACTCGGTGGCCGAGGGCGATCAGGCGGTGCAGGTAATCGTCGGCCCGCTCCAGCGGCACGCCGCACATCGGGATGTCGGCGCCGCCATGTTTGCCGCGCTTGGTCAGAACGATGCCGAGCGCGCGAGAGGCGATCTCCGCATCCTCGAAGAACAGCTCGTAGAAGTCGCCCATCCGGTAGAACAGCAGGCAATCCGGATTGGCGGCCTTGATCTCGATGTACTGCGCCATCATCGGCGTGGCGCCGGGGATGTCGAGGGGCGAGGAGGTCACGGAATCCGCCGCCTTGGCGCGCCGTTCGAGGGGTTGGGGTCGCGGGGCACTGGAACGCATGGAGGGGAGGCTATCAGCCTCGCCTCGCGTCGGCACCGGCCGCTGAGGCTGAAGTCCGTGGACAAGTGTGCGCTCTCCCCAGCCTGCAGAAGCTTTGGCCGAACGTGCGAAGGCCCGCCCGGCATCGCGCCGGACGGGCCTTCACGATCACACGGTCGCGCCGAGCGTTCAGTAGCGCGGGCCGCCGGTGGTGTTGCCGAGCTGCTGCTGGTAGCCGGGCCGCTCAGGGTTGCGGGCGTTCGGGTTGCCGTGGCGATGGGTGTTGAGCCGCCGCGCCCGGCGCTCGGCGCGGGTGGAATGGTGATGGCGGTAGCCGTGGTGATGGTGCCAGGAACGGTGCCGCACCACCTCGACCGTGTCGCCGGCGACGAGGCCGGGTGCGGGCATGGCTGGGGCGGCCGAGGCCGACACCGTTCCAAGGCCGAAGCTGCCGAGCAGCACGCCGGCTGCGAGTGTCAGGGCCATGCGCATCGTCGTAGTCTCTCCGTCTCGTACGAGCACCGCTCGTCGAGCCCTCAAGTCGCAACCTGTTCGGGCGTTCCCGCGAGAGCTACGGATGCGTTAATAATTTTAGCGCCGCCCATCGGAGCCGCCGGAGGCGCAGTTGCGCCGGGAACCGATTCGCGGCACCTGCGGGCCATGTCGCCCCCCGCCGCGCCGCTCCCGATCGAGGCCGCCCTCCCCGGCCTGCGCAAGGCCCTGTCCGCCGGCTCTTCGGCGGTGCTCGTCGCGCCGCCCGGCGCGGGCAAGACCACACGGGTTCCCCTCGCCCTCCTCGACGAGCCGTGGATGGACGGCCGGAAGATCGTCCTGCTGGAGCCCCGGCGACTGGCGGCGCGGGGGGCGGCCGAGCGCATGGCCGCCACCCTCGGCGAGCGGGTCGGCGAGACCGTGGGCCTGCGGGTGCGGCTCGGCTCCAAGGTCTCGGCCCGCACCCGGATCGAGGTGGTCACCGAGGGTGTCTTCACCCGCATGATCCTCGACGATCCCGAACTGACGGGCACCGGCGCGGTGCTGTTCGACGAGTTCCACGAGCGCTCGATGGACGCCGATCTCGGCCTCGCCTTCGCCCTCGACGCCCAGGGCGCGCTGCGGGAGGATCTTCGCATTCTGGTGATGTCGGCGACCCTGGACGGCGCCCGGGTGGCGGGGCTGCTCGGAAGCGCGCCGGTGGTGGAATCGGAAGGGCGCGCCTACCCCGTCGAGACCCGCCATCTCGACCGCGACCCGAACGAGCGGATCGAGGACGCCATGGCCGCCGCGATCCTGCGCGCCCTGCGGGCCGATCCCGGCTCGGTGCTGGCCTTCCTGCCGGGGCAGGCGGAGATCCGCCGCACCGCCGAGCGGCTGGAGGGGCGCCTGCCCGCAGAGACCGACCTTGCCCCGCTCTACGGCGCCCTCACCCAGGGTGAGCAGGACCGGGCGGTCGCTCCCGCACCGGCCGGACGGCGCAAGGTGGTGCTGGCGACCGCCATCGCCGAGACCTCGCTGACGATCCAGGGCGTGCGCATCGTGGTCGATTCGGGCCTTGCCCGCGTGCCCCTCTACGAGCCCGGCAACGGCATGACCCGGCTGGTGACGGCGCGGGCCTCCCGCGCCTCGGTCGATCAGCGCCGGGGCCGCGCTGGCCGCACCGAGCCGGGCGTCTGCTGGCGGCTCTGGCCGGAAGCGGCGACCGCCGCGCTCGAACCCTTCGCGCGGCCGGAGATCCTGTCCGCCGACCTCGCCGGGCTCACCCTCGATTGCGCCGCCTGGGGCGTCACCGACCCGACCGCCCTGCCCTTCCTCGACCCTCCCCCCGCGTCGGCCCTGGCCGAGGCGCGGGCGATGCTCGCCGACCTCGGCGCCCTCGACGGTGACGGACGGCTGACCGCGACGGGCAGAACCCTGCGCAGCCTGCCGCTGCCGCCCCGGCTCGCCAGGATGGTGGCCCGCGCGGCCGAGCGGGGACAGGCCCGCATCGCGGCCGACCTCGCTGCCCTGCTGGTGGAGCGTGGCCTCGGCGGCGAGGCGGTGGATCTGGCCGAGCGCCTCGACCGCTTCGCCCGCGACCGGGGCGGCCGCGCCGCCGACATGCGCCGCCTCGCCGAGGGCTGGGCGCGGCAGGCGACGAAGGCGGCCGGCGGGACGGCGGAGCCGGATCCCGTGCTGGCGGCGCCCGGCCCGTTGCTGGCCCTGGCCTATCCCGACCGGGTGGCGCGGGCACGGGGCCGGGAGGGAGCCTTCCTGATGGCCAATGGCCGGGCCGGGCTGCTCGATCCGGCGAGCCCGCTCGCCCGCGAGCCCTTCATCGTCGTCGCCGACCTGACCGGAGCCGCCGCCTCGGCCCGGATCCTGTCGGCGGCGGCGATTGCCCCTGAGGCCGTCGATGCGCTGTTCGCCGGGCGGATCGCGACGGTCCGCAGCGTCACCTTCGACAAGGAGGCGCGGGCCCTGCGCGCCAGGGAGGGCCGCAAGCTCGGTGCCCTGACCCTGGACGAGCGTACCCTGCCCGTCCCGGCCGACGAGGAGGCCGCGCGGGTGCTGGCCCGGGGCATCGCCGGGCTCGGTCTCGACCGGCTGCCCTGGACCCCGGCCCTGGCGCAATGGCGGGCTCGGATCCGTTTCCTGCACGGGGCCGCGCCGGAGGGGGAGTGGCCGGATCTGTCCGATGCGGCCCTGGCGGAGAGCGTGGAGGAGTGGCTCGCCCCGGCGATCGTCGGGCGGGCCTCGCTCGCGGCGGTGACCGCCGACGACCTCGCCCAGGCCCTTCAGAGCCTGCTGCCCTGGACCCTGCGGAGCCGGCTGGAGGCGGAGGCGCCGAGCCATGTCGAGGTGCCGACCGGCTCGCGCATCCCGGTCGATTACGAATCCGGCCCTGAGCCGGTTCTGGCGGTGCGGGTGCAGGAGCTGTTCGGCCTCGACCGCCACCCTGCCCTCGGCGGCGGCCGGGTGCCGCTGGTGCTCCACCTGCTCTCGCCGGCCCATCGTCCGATCCAGATCACCCGCGACCTGCCGGGCTTCTGGCGCGGCTCCTGGGCGGCGGTGCGCTCCGAGATGCGCGGCCGTTACCCCCGCCATCCCTGGCCGGAGGATCCCCTGGCCGAGGCGCCGACCCGGCGGGCCAAGCCGAGGGGGACCTAATTCGCGCGGGTGCTGTTCCGGGCCGGCGGCATCACTCGGATCAGCAGCCGGTGGGTCGGCCACCAGACCAGCAGCGGCAGCCCGATCACCAGCGTGGTGAACCAGGCCCAGGCCGGCATCCAGGTCTGGGCGGCATGGTCGCTCATGCCCCAGACATAGTTGATGTTGACCGGGGTCAGGCCCGGATCCGGGCGCGGCGGCGGCATCAGGAAGAAGCAGACGAGCAAGGCCGCCACCGCCAGACCCGACCAGACGGCCCAGGCGCGGCGGTCGTAGCCGAGCCGCCGGACCAGGAACACCAGCAGGAACGGCAGCCAGCCGTGGAACAGCGACAGGCCGCGCAGGAACGGTGAGGTCTGCGCGTTGAACATGTAGGCGGTCATGCCGGTCAGCGGATGGCCGGTGGCGGTGACCGCGAAATCGATGACCCAGAAGAACTGGGGCGCCAGCAGGCCCGCCGCGCAGACCGAGACCAGAAGCGCGCTTTCCGCCCAGATGCCGATCAGCGTCAGCACCAGGGCGATGTCGCAGAAATACAGGAAGTTCGTCGGCCCGTAATGGTGCAGGTAAACCGGGACGAGCACCAGCATGAACGCCGAATAGGCGATCTTGAGGCTCAACGGGATGCGCGTCCCGCTTTCCTTCCCGGTCAGACCGATCGCCGCCGCCGTCTCACCGCCCGCTGGACCCATTGCCGCCCCCGTCGTTCCGGCTTGACACTGGCCGAGTTCGGGTTCGGCGGGCGTGAGGGAGCGCACGCCTCCTGTCAAGCTTGAAGCCTGCCGTCTGAAAGGCCGTGGTGGTCAGGAAGGGACCGGCGGGATAGGACGAGGCCTTCACGCGAGAGGGAAACGGGTGCGATGCGGTCAGCGGCCTCCTGCGGTGCGGGCCTCGTCCTCGCCGTCCTCGCGGCCGGTGCCGCCCGCGGGCAGACGCCCTCGGAAGCGCCCGGCGCCCGGCCCCTCGTCATCCCGCAGACCGAGGGCGAGCGGCAGGGCAGGATCCTCGGCCGGGCGCTGGCCTGCGGCGTGCCGCGCGAGCGGGTCGAAGCCGTGCTGAAGGCTGGCCGCGCGCGCATGCTGGCGGCGCTCGGCCGGGCGCTCACCGAGGAGCGCTACATGCTGGCCCTGGACGATGCCCTGCGCCTGGAGACCAGCCTGCCGGCGCCCTCTCCGCAAGCCTGCGAGAAGGCCCGCACCGCCCTGGAGCGGCTGGAGACGGCGCCGTAAGGGGCAGACGCCTCAGGCGAAGCGCCCGCCCTTCTGGATCACCTCGATCTTGTAGCCGTCCGGGTCGGTGGCGAAGAAGAAGCGCGCCAGCGGCGTGTCCCCGTGCTTGAGCGTCTTGACCGGGGTGACCGGAAAACCCTCCCGCTCGAACCGGGCATGTTCCGCCTCGGCATCCTCCACCACGAAGGCGAGGTGGCCGTAGCCGTCGCCGAGATTGTAGGGCTCGGAGCGGTCCTTGTTGACCGTCAGCTCCAGCTCGAACGGCGAGGCCGGATCGCGCAGGTAGAGCAGCGTGAAATCCGGGAAGTCGAAGCGGTCGGCCGGCTCAAGGCCGAAGGCGCGGGCGTAGTAGTCGCGCGAGCGCGCCTCGTCGCGGACGCGGATCATGGTGTGGACGGGCTTAGCCATCGTTCCTCTCTCCCCCTGATGCGGATGGCCGTTCATCTGGCGCAGCTTTCGGCTGACGGGAAGGGCGGCAGAGGGGCGGCATGTGTTAACCTTTCGTCAACGTTACCGGGCGCTTGCTGCCGCCGATGATGCGAGCCCCGCCGCACGATGCCGCCGATGCCCTGCTGCCGCCGGGGGATGCCGCCCTGCGCGCGGCGCTGCTGGGCTGGCGCGAGGCCCTGGCCCGGGAGCGGCGCATGGCCGCCAACACCGTCGAGGCCTATGAGCGCGACCTGCGCCAGTTCCTGACCCATCTCGACGCCCGTTCCGGCACGCCGACGATTCCGGGCTTGATCGCCCTGAAGCCCCGGGATCTGCGCGGCTTCATGGCCGCGCGCCGGGCGGAGGGCGTCGGGGGCCGTACCCTGATGCGGATGCTGGCGGGCCTGCGCTCCTTCGCCCGCTTCCTCGAACGGGAGGGGCATGGCAGCGTGGCGGCGCTGGGCGCGGTGCGCTCTCCCAAGGTCGAGCGGCGCCTGCCGCGCCCCCTGCCGGTGCCGGCGGCCGTCGCGATGACGGCGCCGGAGAGCCGGCCCGACGAGACCCGCGCGCCCTGGGTGCTCGCCCGCGATGCGGCGGTGATCGCCCTGCTCTACGGCTCCGGGCTCCGCATCTCCGAGGCTTTGGGGCTGACCGCCCGCGACGCGCCGGTGCCGGGGATCGACGAGGTGCGGGTGACGGGCAAGGGCGGCAAGGTCCGCGCGGTGCCGGTGCTGCCGGCGGTGGCCGAGGCGGTGGCCGCCTATCTCGCCCTGTGCCCGCATGCCCTCGATCCGGAGGGGCCGCTCTTCGTCGGCGTGAAGGGCGGGCCGCTCTCGCCGCGGGTCGTGCAATACGCGGTCGCCGCTCTGCGGGGCGCGCTCGGCCTGCCGGAAAGCGCGACGCCGCACGCCCTGCGCCATTCCTTCGCGACTCATCTCCTGGCCCGGCAGGGCGAGCTGCGGGCGATCCAGGAACTCCTGGGCCATGCCTCGCTCTCGACCACCCAGATCTACACCAAGGTCGATGCCGCCCGGCTGATGAGCGCCTTCGAGGACGCCCATCCCCGTGCCGGCCGGGTGCGGCCGCTCGGGGCGCCCCTTCGGGCAGCGGCGATCGGCGAGAGGGCCGATGCGGAACAGATCCCGGAGCGGAAGACCCTCTCCGCTGCCGGGCGCGACGGTGGGGCGGAGCGCAGAAATGCGTGAGCGCTTCCCCTTCACCTTGGTCTTGCCGCTATTGGGTGGCGAACTGTCCTCAACACGGCGGCAGACAATCGCCGCCTCAGCCGCTTCAGGGAGTGTCCGATGCGCGTGAGCGGAATCTGCCTTGCGATCCTGCCCGTCCTCGCGGTTCTCGCCTTCACCGCGACGGTGAAGACGCTGCTTCTGCCCGTGACCGCCGTCCGTCTTCTGGCCCGCGGGCGCGCGGTCCGGGCCTGACGGCCCACATCTGTCCCAGTCGCGGCGGTCACCCGCCCGGGACGGTTCAGCTTCGCAGGCGGCGGCCGATACGGTTTCCGCCTGATCCAAGCGGGAACCGTATCGGCAAGTTCGCGCGGCGTCTGAGGGGAGCCCAAATCTGCCATCCCGAAGGGATCAAGCGGATTTGGTATGAGATCCTCGCCGGCCGTCATCGCGAGCGCGTGCGGGGCGATCTGAGGCCGCGACATCCGCGAATTAGGCGGTGCCGTCTGAACGGCTGTGCTGAGGCATGCGCCGTGAGTCGGCCGACCTCGATCTGACAGACAAAAGAAAAGGGCCGGCATCGCGCCGGCCCTTTTCTTGTCGTGCTCGTCACGGGAAGGCGCACGAGCGAGGCCCGTGCGCCCAACCCTGAGATCAGTCGTTGATGGCGGCGACG
>NZ_NKUI01000027.1 GCF_014845115.1 Methylorubrum zatmanii
CGCGCGCCCCAGAGCAGGCCCGCCACCAGGGCGACGATGCCGGCGGCGATCCAGACCGCCGACCAGATCCGGGGCAGGCGCAGGCCGGTATTGAGGGCGGCGAGGGGATCGTCGGCCACGGCGCGGAAGGCGAGGCCGGTGCGGGTGTAGCGGAAGAACGCGGTGAGCAGCGCGACCATCAACCCTGCGACCGTCGCGGCGAAGAGGTCGAACCGGCTCACCAGCACGCCGCCGACGTCGAGCGGCGTGTCGTCGATGCCGAGGTCGAGGCCATGGACCTGCGTGCCCCAGGCGAGCTGGGCCGCGCCCTCGATGACGTAGGCGACTCCGAGCGTCGCCATGAACAGGGTGATCGGCGGCTGGTTGACCAGGGGCCGCAGCACGGCCCGCTCGATGGCAAGCCCGACGACGACCATCACCGCCAGCGTCGCGGCAAGCGCCGCCGGGAAGGGCAGGCCCCGCTCGATCAGGCTGACGAAGGTGAGGGCGGCGAACAGCACCATCGCCCCTTGGGCGAAGTTCAGCACGCCGGAAGTCTTGTAGATCAGCACGAAGCCGATCGCGACGAGGGCATACATCACGCCCGAAAGCAGCCCGCCGACGATCACCTCGACGAGGAAGGCGAGATCGGGGCTCATGCCGCCTCTCCCACGGTGACGTCCGCGGCCTCGTCCTCGTCGAGTCCGAGATAGGCGGCGATGACGGCCGGATTCGCCTGCACCTCGGCCGGCGTGCCGGTGGCGATGCGGCGCCCGTGATCGAGCACCGTGACCCGGTCGGACAGGCGCATCACCACCCCGATATCGTGCTCGATCAGCACGATGGCCGTTCCGATGCTCCGGCGCGCCGCGAGGATGAAGCCGCTCATCTCGGCCTTCTCGGTCGCCGACATGCCCGCCATCGGTTCGTCGAGGAGCAGCAGCTGCGGCCGGGCGACCAGGGCGCGGGCGAGTTCCACCCGCTTCTGCAGGCCGTAGGGCAGGCTGCCTACCAGCCTGTCGCGATGGGCGTCGAGTTCGAGAAGCGCGATCACGGACAGCGCCTGCGCGCGGTGCGCGCGCGCTTCGCGGCGGGCCGCCGGCAAGCCGAGGAGCTGCGCCGCCAGCCCCGCCCTCCGGGCCTCGGCGAGGCCCGACAGGACGTTGTCGAGGACGCTCAAGCCCTTGAACAAGGCGAGGTTCTGAAAGGTGCGGGCGACGCCGAGCGCTGCGAGCCGCCCGGTCGGCACCCGCGTGAAGGAATGCCCGCCGATGCCGATCCGCCCGGCCCGTGGGGCGTAGAGACCGCTGATCGTGTTGATCAGCGAGGATTTCCCGGCCCCGTTCGGGCCGATCACCGCGTGGATCTCCCGTGCCCTCACCGACAGGTCGATGGCGTCGAAGGCGACGGTCCCGCCGAAAGCGAGCGACAGGCCCTCGACCGCGAGGACCGGGCGGCTCGGCATCGGCGCGGAAGCTGCCGGCTGCGGCCGGGCGACTGTCAGGGGCGATGCCCGGCGCGAGGCACGCCATCTCGGCGGCGCCAGGGCATGGCGTGCGGCACGAAGCATGGAAGACAGTTCCGTCGAACGCATGCAGCCGTCGGACTGCGTGAAAGTCGAAATCGCGTCAGGAGGCGTCAGGAACCTGTGGAAGGCATTGCTTCCCTCATGCTCCGACTGACGGCGCAAAAACTATCGAAGATGAGACTTCACTGTCAAAAGTATGATCATCTGTTGTTTCTGTCGATCCGAGATGAAAATTGCGTCTCAGCGTGGCATTTGGAGAGGGCCTTGCCTGTATCCTCTCTCGGGACACCTTCACCGCCGAAACGGGCCTGTTCAAGCGACAGATGTTTTGGTCGTTTCAAAGGTGAGGTGCCTGGGCAGGCCACTCCAAAAGGCATGCGCAGATTTCATCCGAGAACAACTTTCCAAATCCCGATTGAATTTTGGATTTCTCGTTCATTGACCTGAATATTCGTCTCGAACACTCTTGGTGTTACGCGGCCCTCTCGGCACGCCGCCGGCTCCTCCGGCCGGCTGTGTGTGGGGCTGCGCCCAGTTTTGTTTCGAAGCGAAGCCACCGCGTCTTGTCCCAGCTTTCCCTCCAGGGTGTCGCCTTCCGTTACGGTGCCGGCACGGTGCTCGAACGGGTCGATGTCACCGTCGCCGCCGGTGAGCGGGTCGGGATCCTGGGCCGTTCCGGGGTCGGCAAGTCGACCCTGCTTCAGATCCTCGCCGGTCTGGTCGCCCCCTCCTCCGGGGGCTTGCAGGTCGAGGGAGCGGCGGTGAAGGGACCGGTGCCCGGCTGCACGATGATGTTCCAGCGCCCGGCCCTGCTGCCCTGGGCCAGCGTGCTCGACAACGTGCTCCTGCCGGCCCGGCTCGCCGGCCGTCTCGCGCGGGACCGTGCCGCCTGCGAGCGGGAGGCGTTGCGTCTACTGGACGACCTCGGCCTCGCCGAGCATGCGCAGGCCAAGCCGCATCAGCTCTCCGGCGGCCAGCAGCAGCGCACGGCGCTCGCCCGGGCCCTGGCCAGCCGTCCGCGCATCCTGCTCCTCGACGAGCCGTTTTCCGCCCTCGATCCCGAGATGCGCAGCGCCCTGCGCGCCGATGTGCTGCGGCTCGCCCGCCAGAACGATCTGACCCTGGTCATCGTCACCCACGACCTTGCCGACGTGGCGGCGCTCGCTTCGCGGGCGATCGTGCTCGGCGGTCGCCCGGCCCGGGTGACGGCGGATTTCCGCCTCGGGAGCGATGCCGAGGCGGACCTTCGCCGCCGCTTCGGGGCCGAGGCTTCCGCACCCCGTCGCGCAGCCGCCTGACCCTTTGCCCGTGAGACCCCGACCGATGAGCGCTCCCGAGGACGATGCGGCCCTGTGGACGCAGGAATGGACGCGCGCCGACTGGACCCGCCGCAACACGCTCGACGCCCTGGCCCGTGGCGGCCTCGCCGCCCTGCTCGGCGGCGGCGGGCTCGCCCTGTCCGGCCGAGCCGTCCATGCCGCCGACGACGATACGGTGCGCATCGGCTACCTGCCGATCACCGACGCGACGGCGCTGCTGGTGGCCCATGCCAAGGGCTATTTCGAGGAGGCCGGCCTCAAGGTCGCCGAGCCGGTTCCGGTGCGGTCCTGGTCGGCGCTGGTCGAGGGCTTCGCCGCGGGCAAGTTCAACCTCGCCCATCTGCTGAAGCCGATCCCGGTCTGGATGCGCTACAACAACAAGTTCCCGGTCAAGATCCTGGCCTGGGCCCATACCAACGGATCGGGCATCGTCGTCGGCGGCAAGAGCGGCATCGAGGATTTCAAGGGACTGGCCGGCAAGCGCGTCGCCGTGCCGTACTGGTACTCGATGCACAACGTGGTGCTGCAATACGCGCTGCGGGAATCGGGCGTGACACCCGTGATCCGGGGAGAAGCGGGCCCGAACGAATGCGCCCTGCAGATCCTGTCGCCGCCGGAGATGACGGCGGCGCTCGCGGCCGGCAAGATCGACGGCTACATCGTCGCCGAGCCGTTCAACGCGCTCGGTGAGATCAAGGCCGGGGCGCGGATGCTGCGCTTCACCGGCGACATCTGGAAGAACCACCCCTGCTGTGTCGTCGTCGCCCATGAACGGCAGGTGGCGGCCAACCCGGAATGGACGGGCAAGGCGGTCGAGGCCATCGTGCGCGCCCAGGCCTATTGCGTGAAGAACCGCGAGGAGGTGGCGCGCCTGATCGCCAAGGAGGGGCGCGGCTACCTGCCCACGCCCGCCGACGTGGTGGTGAAGGCGGTGACCGATTACGGCCCGGCCTATGCCGCGAGCGGGGCGATCCGCCATCCCGATTGGGAGGCGCGCCGCATCGATTTCCAGCCCTGGCCCTACCCGTCGGCCACGAAGCTTATCGTCGAGGCGATGGGCCGGACGGTGGTCGAGGGCGACGCCACCTTCCTGAAGGGGCTCGACCCGGAATTCGTGGCGCGGGATCTCGTCGACGACCGCTTCGTCGCCGCCGCCCTGGCGCGCTACCCGGAATGGCCCGGCGCTGCGGAGGCGGGCGGGCGCGTCCGCCAGGAAGTGTTGAGCCTGTGAGCGGCGGCGTGACCGATGCGGCACTGGCGGTCGAGCCGGGCATTGCACCCGCCCGGCCGCGCCTCGCCCTGGCCGGCTTCGCCGCCCGTCTGGCGCCGCTGGTGGGACTGTCCGGCCTGCTCGGCCTCTGGTTCGCGGGCGGGCTGATCCTGGAGAGCGTGCCGGCCTATTCCGCCTTCGCCGGCTTCGCGCCAGGGCCGGCCCTGACCTCCTTCGTTGAGCTGATCGCCTCCGGCGAGGCGTGGCGGGCTGCGGCGCCGAGCCTCGCGCGGATCGGGCAGGGGCTCGCCGCCGCTTTCCTGCTCGGCGCGCCGCTGGGATTGCTCGTCGGCTCCTCGCCGCTGGCGGAGCGGATCCTGCAGCCGCCGTTCCAGCTCCTGCGCATGATCTCGCCGCTGGCCTGGATGCCTGTCGCGGTGCTGACCTTTCCGAGTTGGGACGGGGCCATCGTCTTCCTGATCGCGGCGGCCGCGATCTGGCCGATCCTGTTCGCCACGGCGGCCGGGGTGAAGCGGGTCGATCCGGTCTGGCTGACCATGGCCCGCAATCTCGGCGCCGGCCGGCTCGCCACCCTGCGCACCGTCGTGGTCCCTGCGGTGCTGCAGGACATCGTCACGGGCCTGCGCCTCGCCCTCGGCGTCGCCTGGATCGTGCTGGTGCCGGCCGAGTATCTCGGGGTCACCAGCGGGCTCGGCTACGCCATCAACGATGCCCGCGACACCCTCTCCTACGACCGCCTCGCCGCCCTCGTCCTGCTGATCGGCCTGATCGGCTACGTCCTCGACAGCGCGCTGGGGCGGCTCGCCGCCCGCGCCCGCTGGATTCCCGCCACGTAAGGAGTTGCCCCCATGACCGCGACCGTCACGCGCGAGATCGTCCAGACCTTCGAGAAGACCTTCGAGGCCATCGACCGCGACCGCCTCCTCGCCCTTTCGGAGAAGGGCCGGGCCGATCCGAGCATCGTCAAGACGGTGCGGGCGAAGACCATCGCCGAGGGCCGCCGCTTCCGCCACCTCAACTATATCCGCAACCTCGACGCCCATGTGGTGGACGAGCCGCCGGCCCTGCTCGGCGACGACACCGCCCCGAACCCGACCGAGGCGCTGCTGGCGGCGCTCGGCACCTGCGTCGCCGTCGGCCTCCAGGCCAACGCCGTCGCCCGTGGCTGGACGGTGAGGGGGATCGAGATCGAATCCGAGGGCGACATCAACATCACCTCGGTCTGGGGCACCGGCGATCTCTCCGAGAAGCCGGTGGGGCTCAGCGAAGTGCGGCTGAAGGCGCGTCTCGACATCGAGGGAGCCAGCGAGGCCGAGCTCGACGCACTGGTGGCCCATGCCGCCCGATGGTCGCCGGTGCTCAACACCGTGAAGAACCCGGTCTCCGTCAGCCTCAGCCGGGCCTGACGCATCGTGGCCGCCACCGCCCGCCTCGCGAGGTCGTCAACCGTCACGGAGATCGTGCGCGACCAGCTTCGCCCGCGCCTGTCCGCCATCGATGCGGGGGAGTACCCTGACGGCGTGCTGCGCGCGCTCGGGGCGGCGGGGGCCTTCGCCCACCATGTCGGCGACGCCCCGGATGGCCTGCTCGGAGCCGTGGACGCGATGGCCGAGGCGGGCGAGGCCTGCCTCTCCACCGCCTTCTGCGCCTGGTGCCAGGACGCGTTGGTCTGGTACCTCGCGCGGGCCGAGGAGGCCGCCCCGCGCCGTCACCTCGACGCCCTCGCGGCCGGGGAGCGCCTCGGCGGGACCGGCCTGTCGAACCCGATGAAGGCGCTGGCCGGCATCGAGCCCCTGGCGCTTCAGGGCCAGCGGGAGGGCCGGGGCTACCGTGTGCGCGGTCGCCTGCCCTGGGTCTCCAATCTCGGCCCCGGTCACCGCTTCGCCGGAATTTTCTCGCTTCCGGACGGGCGGCGGGTGATGGGGCTGTTCGAGGCCGGAACGGAGACGGTCGCGCTGTCGGCCAATGCCCGCTTCGTCGCCCTGGAGGGGACAGGCACCTACACGGTGCTGGTGCGCGACGCCTATCTCGCCGACGAGGACGTGATCTCGCACGATGTCGCGGCCTTCCTGCCGCGCATCCGCAATGGCTTCGTGCTGCTGCAGACCGGCATGGGGATCGGCCTCGCCCGGGGCGTCGCGGCGCTGATGCGCGCCGATGCCCGCGGCCGTCGCGACGGTGCCTTCCTGCCCCTCGGGCCGGACGCCATCGAAGCACGGGCCGCCGCCCTGCGCGAACGGGTGGCGGTCGCGGCCCGCAGCCACGGGGCGGAGGACCGCGCCACCTTCCTCGACACCCTGCGCCTGCGCCTCGAGGTTTCGCTCCTGGCCCTCGAAGCGGCCCAGGCCGCCATGCTGCAGTTCGGGGCCCGGGGCTATCTCGAAGGGTCGGAGCCATTCCGCCGCCTGCGCGAGGCGCAGTTCGTGGCCATCGTCACTCCGTCGGTGAAACACATCACCACGGAATTGGCGCGGGGTGTTTGAGACAGGTCCGCACCCCATCGAGGCCGAGTGGCCGCGCCCGCAAGGGCTTTGGCGAGAGGCTCGCCTCGGCCGGCTCGATATCGGATCGGGAGATGCCGTTTCTGTTTTTTTACCCGCAGCGAACATGGTATCGTCTTTATATTGTCAATAATAAAATCAAGTTTTATTGACAATGAGGCGTCGTTTGGTTGGAATGATCCTGTTTTCGTCGGGCTTGTCTGCAAGCATCGAAGCGACAGACTAATCATGGAACGCGAGGCCGGACGGTGCCGGGCCGTCGCGCGTCCCGCAAGGAGATCACCGATGCCGAGCGACCTGACCGCCTCGATCCATGCCGAGACGCTCGCGCTGCATGCCGGATGGCGGGCCGATCCGCAGGCCGGCTCGGTCGCCGTGCCGATTCACCAGACGACATCCTACCAGTTCCGCGACACCGACCATGCCGAGAACCTGTTCGCGCTCAAGGAACTCGGCAACATCTACACGCGGGTGACCAACCCGACCGTGGACGTGCTGGAACAGCGCCTCGCCGCCCTCGAAGGCGGTGCGGCGGCGCTCGCCGTGGCTTCGGGGCAGGCAGCCTCGGCGCTCGCGGTGCAGAACCTCGCGCGGGCGGGCGACAACATCGTCTCCTCGACCGACCTCTATGGCGGCACCTGGAACCTGTTCGCCAATACGCTGGCGGAGCAGGGCATCGAGGTCCGCTTCGTCGATCCCGCCGATCCCGAGAACTTCCGGCGCGCGACCGATGACCGGACCCGCGCCTACTATGCCGAGACCCTGCCGAACCCGAAGCTGACGGTGTTCCCCATCGCCGAGGTCGCCGCCATCGGCCGGCCGCTCGGTATTCCGCTGATCGTCGACAACACCGCCGCGCCGCTGCTGGCGCGTCCGCTCGATCATGGCGCCGCCGTCGTCGTCTACTCGACCACCAAATATCTCGGCGGGCACGGCATCGCCATCGGCGGCGCGATCATCGACGGAGGCCGCTTCGACTGGACCGCCCGCCCGGAGCGGCAACCGGCCCTCACCACGCCGGATGCGAGCTATCACGGCGCGATCTGGACCGAGGCCGCCGCACCGATCGGACCGATCGCCTACGTGCTGCGCGCCCGCGTGCGCCTTCTGCGCGATCTCGGCCCCGCCGCCTCGCCGCTCAACGCCTTCCTCACCCTCCAGGGCCTGGAAACGCTGCCCCTGCGCATCGAGCGCCACAGCCGCAACGCCCAGGCGGTGGCCGATTGGCTCAAGGGCCGGCCCGAGGTCGCGCGGGTGATCCATCCCTCGGTTCAGACCGGGGCCGCCCGTGAGCGGGCCGACCGCTACCTCCGGGGCGGCTATGGCGGCCTCGTCGGCTTCGAACTGGCGGCAGGCCGCCAGGCGGGCCGCCGCTTCATCGACGCGCTCAAGCTGTTCTACCACGTGGCCAATATCGGCGATGCCCGCAGCCTCGCGATCCATCCGGCCTCGACCACCCACTCGCAGCTCGGGCCGCGGGAGCAGCTCTCGACCGGTGTCTCGGACGGCTATGTCCGCCTCTCCGTCGGGCTCGAGCATATCGACGACATCCTGGCCGATCTCGATCAGGCGCTGGCGGCAGCCGGCACCCTGGCGCGGGCGGCCTGAGATGACGGCTGCGAGCCTCCCCGTCCTCGACCTGCGCCGCTTCGATGGCGGTGACGCCGAGCGCGCGGCCTTTCTCGACGATCTCCGCGTCGCGGCCCGTGACGTCGGCTTCTTCTACCTGACCGGGCACGGCCTTCCGGATACCGAACTCGCGGCGATCCAGGCCCTGGCCCGGCGCTTCTTCGCCCTGCCGCTGCCGGAGAAGCGGGCCGTGGCCATGGTCCATTCGCCCCACTTCCGGGGCTATACCGAGGCCGGCCGGGAGATCACCCGCGGCCGGCCCGACTGGCGCGAACAGTTCGATGCCGGGGCCGAGCGGACGGTCCTGCCGTGGCATCCCGGCCTGCCGGCCTGGACCCGGCTCCAGGGGCCCAATCTCTGGCCCGACTCGCTGCCGGACCTGCGCACCGGGGTGCTAGCGTGGCAGGAGGCGGTGACCGGCATCGGGATCCGTCTGCTCCGGGCGTTCGCCCTGTCCCTCGGCCAGCCGGCGGATGCTTTCGAGCCGATCTATGCGGGCGCTCCCAACCAGCATCTCAAGATCATCCGCTATCCCGGCCGGGACGAGGCGGAGGATGCGCAGGGCGTCGGCGCCCATAAGGATAGCGGATTCCTGACCCTGCTGCTTCAGGACGGCGAAGGGGGGCTGGAGGTCGAGGGCGAGGATGGAGGCTGGATCGCGGCGGCGCCCGTCGAGGGCGCCTTCGTGGTCAATGTCGGCGAACTGCTCGAACTCGCCTCGAACGGCTTCCTCCGGGCCACCGTCCACCGGGTTGTGGCACCGGCCGCCGGCCGCGACAGGCTCTCGGTCGCCTTCTTCCTCGGCGCCCGCCACGACGCCACCGTGCCGCTCCTCTCCCTGCCGCCGGATCTCGCCGCCCAGGCGCGGGGGCCGGCGAGCGACCCGGACAACCCGCTCTTCCGCGAGGTCGGCCGCAACTATCTCAAGGGCCGCCTGCGGTCGCATCCCGATGTGGCGGCGCGTCACTACGCCGACCTCGTCGAAGACGTGCGGGCTGCGTGAGGACGGGGCGTCGTCAGCGTGGGTCCAGCGCCGGTGACCCTTCCATTCTGCGCGCGGCGTCACTGACTTCGATCACGAACTTCCGGCGGATCGCCTTGGAGAAATCGCCGTAGCCCGCCGCCGCCAGCAGGAAGGCGCCGGGGCCTCCGACCACATGGGCGCGGTACCATTGCGCCAGATCCGTGCGGTCCTGCGGCAGCGGCGTCGCGCGCAGCCCGTAGCCGGGCGCCCGGTACGCTCCGGCGCCGACCACGTCGTTCTCCCCCGGCACCAGGATCGGCAGGCCGTTGATCGTGGCTCCGGTGCCGAGCAGGGTTTGCTGCTCCGCCTCCAGGTTGTCGGGGTCGGTGCAATTGTCGATGCCGTCGCCGGAGACATCGACGACGATCCGCTCGGCCGGCAGCGGCATGGCCGGGATGACGCTGGCGGCCACGGTTCGGAACATCTGGCCGAGGCAGGTGAATTCCCCGGATTGCCGCGGCGTGGCGCGGACCCGCGCCGCCGTCGCCAGGGCGTCGGCGCGGGTCGCGATGCGCTGCCAATTCAGGGCGAGGCCGGCCTGATCGGCCCAGGTGACCATCGCGAACAGAGTGCCGCCGGGGCGGCCCGTCATCGCCGCGATCACGCCGGGATCCTCGAGGGCTGCGGCGATGCCCTCCATCTGCAGGGTGAAGCGCGCCTCATCGACCGATTGCGAGACATCGACGGCGACGACGAGGGCGACCGCCGGCGGCGGTTCCGCCCGTGCAGGACCGGCCATCCAGAGCGCGGCCAGCCCCGTGAAAAGGGCCCGGCGCACGGAAGGAGACAGGCGAAGGCGATCCATCGGCGCGGCCCGGTCCGACATGTCAGGTTTTGCCGATGAAACGGAGGGAGCAGCCCGGCCACCCGGCCACGAGCCGGCCTCCGCGTTCCGGGCCGAGCACCATGCAGGCGGTGGACAGCCCGTCCGCCACGAGCCCCGTCTCGGCCGTGACCGTCACCGATGAGAGGCCACCGGGCGAATGACCGGTGGCCGGATCGAAGATGTGGTGGTCGGCGCGATCCGGCGAGAAGCTCATGTTGTAGTCGCCCGAGGTCGCCGCGAATCCCAGGAACGGCGCGATCACCGCGGCGGCCTCCTCCGGGGCACGGGGGTCGGCGATGCCGAGGCGCCAGGGCGTCCCGTCCGGGTGGGTGCCCACCGCGCCGAACTCGCCGGTATCGACGAAGGCGTCGGCGATGCCCCGCTCCCGCAAGGCCGCCATCACCCGGTCGGCGGCGTAGCCCTGGATCAGCGCGTTCAGCGTCAGGGCGGTGCCGGGTTCCAGAACGATGCGCTCGGGTGTCAGGCCGACGCGGCGCCAGCCGATGCGGGCGACGGCCTCGCGCAGGTCCGCCGGATCGGGCCTCTCGCCCCGGGCCGAGGCCTCGGCCCAGACCGGCCAGAGCGGCTGCACGGTGGGATCGAACGCGCCCTCGGTCCGCTCCGCCAGAGCGAGGGCGCGTTCGATCCCA
>NZ_NKUI01000270.1 GCF_014845115.1 Methylorubrum zatmanii
CCTCCGGGCGTTCCCGCCTCCGAGGCCGCGTCGAACACGCCTCAGGGCGTATCGCCCTGGGTGGGGCCGGGCTTCGCCGAGTTCGTCGGCATCGTCGCCCTGATGATGGCGGTCACCGCCATGTCGATCGACAACCTGCTGCCCGCCTTCCCGCTGATCCAGCAGCGGTTCGCGGTGACCGATGCCAACAGCCTGCAACTCCTCGTCTATGTCTACATGATCGGCTTCGGGCTGGCGCAGATCGTCTACGGGCCGGTCTCCGATGCCCTCGGGCGGCGGCCGACCCTGCTGATCAGCCTCGGCATCTACACCGCCGGCTGCATCCTCGCGATGCTGGCGCCGAGTTTCGAATGGCTGCTCGCCTCGCGGATCATCCAGGGCATGGGGGCCGCCGGGGGCCGGGTGCTCTCCACCGCCATCGTGCGCGACCGGTTCTCGGGCCGCGAGATGGCGAGCGTGATGTCGCTCATCATGATGGTGTTCCTGATCGTGCCGATGCTCGGGCCCGCCATCGGCGCCACCATGCTGCTGCTCGGCTCGTGGATCTGGGTCTTCGTCTCGATGCTGGCGCTCGGCGGCATCCTGACGCTCTGGTTCGCCCTGCGCATGCCGGAGACGCTGCATCCCGAATATCGCCGCCCGCTCTCGCTGCGGGCGACGGGGCAGGCTCTGCTGACGGTGCTGCGCACCCGCGCGGCCATCGGCTACGCCACGGCGCTCGGCCTGCTGACCGGCTGCATCATGGGCTATGTCGGCTCGGCCCAGCAGGTGTTCGATACCGGGCTCTACCATCTCGGCAGCCTGTTCCCGGTCGCCTTCGGGGTGGTGGCGGGCGCCATGGGCGCGGCGACGCTGATCAATTCGCGCATCGTCCGCCGGCTCGGGATGCGGACCCTGTCGCATGTGGGCGTCACCGCCTTCACCGCCGTCGGACTCGTGCAGGTCGCCATCGGCCTGCATTATCAGGGGCACCCGCCGCTGGTGCTGTTCCTGTCGGTGCTGGCGTTGAACCAGTTCCTGATCAGCTTCGCCCTGCCGAATTTCAACGCCCTGGCGCTGCAGCCGCTCGGAGCCATCGCCGGTACGGCCTCCTCGTTCCTCGGCTTCTACACTACGCTTCTCGGTGCCTTCTGCGGCTTTCTGATCGGGCGGGCCTTCGACGGCACGATGATGCCGGTGGCCTATGGTTACGCCGCGCTCGGCGGGCTGGCCCTGCTCACCGTCGCCTGGACCGAGCGTGGCCGCCTCTACCGGGCCGGCGTCTCCGGCTGACAGGAAGCCAAGTCACGGGTTTTCGTGACGGATCCCTGAGGGAATGAGCGCTCAGGCGGCTTCGTCCTCGGGGATGACATCGACCTCGACGGTGAGCTTCTGCGCTCCGGCCGAGGAGACGATGCCCTCGATGGGGGCGACGTCGCCGTAATCGCGGCCCCGCGCCACGACGATGTGGTCGTCGCGCACGACGCAATCGTTGGTCGGATCGAGGCCGATCCAGCCGCCCTCCCCCGGATGCGTCTCCGGTCCGCACCACAGGGCGACCCAGGCGTGGCTGGCATCCGCTCCGCGCAGGCGCGGCCGACCGGCGGGCGGCCGGGTGCGGAGATAGCCGCTGACATAGGCGGCCGGCAGGCCGAGGCCGCGCAGGCCGGCGATCATCACATGGGCGAAATCCTGGCAGACGCCGGCCTTCAGGGCGAAGGCCTCGGCCAGGGGCGTCGAGACGGTGGTCGCCTTGGCGTCGAAGCGAAAATCCTGGCGGATCCGCTGCATCAGCTCGACCGCGCCGCCATAGGCGCTGCGCCCCGGCTGGAAACTCGCCCGGGCGTAATCGGTCACGGCGGGCACCAGCGGCACCCGCTGGCTCGGAAACTGGAAATGCGTCGGCGTCTCTGGTCCGAGGGAGGGCTGCGCCAGCGCGGCCATGCGCACCGTCTCCCAGGACGGGCCCGCCTCCGGCGGCGGCGGCGCCGGCCGCTCCACGGCGACGCGGGAGACGGCCTCGACCGCGAATTCCCGGTGGGGCTCGTCGAGGAGCAGGGTCAGCGTGTCGAGCCCGAAGAAGTCGCGTCGCTCCAGACGGGCGGCTGGGGTCGGCGTCACCGTGAGCCCATGCTCCAGAACCCGCTGCCCGTCGCCGTCGCGGGGCGTCAGGCGGAGGTTGCAGCGGGCCGAGCGGACCAGCCCGGCATAGCGGTAGGTCGTCAGGTGACGCAGGGTGTAGATCACGCGAGGCCCGTGAGCTTCTCGGGCCGCAGCGCATCGGGGCCGTTGGGGAAGTAGCGGCAGGCGATCCGGTCGGCGAGGCCTTCCAGCTCTAATTCGCAGCGTTCCAGCGCCTCGCCGTCGATCCCGGCGGCCTCCGCCGTCTGGAGCATGGCGGCGAGGGCCAGCGCTTGGCGGCGATGCGGCTCGGGCAGCCCGTCGGCGGCGAGCGCCGGCAAGGCGTCGAGATGGGCGACGATGGCCTGGACCTGATAGGCGACCGAGCGCGGGTTGTACGGGTCGAGCACCGCCATGTCGCAGACCGCGTCGCGGCTGACGCCCACGAGGTAGCGCGCGCCGTAGGCGATCTGGGAATCGGCCAGCGAGAGCATGACCCCGAGGTCCTCGCCGCTGGCCGCCGTCCCGCAGAAATCGATGGCGAAGCGGCAGGTGTTGATCGCCCGCTCGATCCGCCGTCCCATGTCGGCGAAGCGCCAGCCCGGAGCATGGCCCATATTCTCGTGGCTCAGGCCGGCGAGCGCGGCGAGGTGGCCCAGCGCCCGCTCGGCCTTTCCGAACAGCTGCGCCTCGGTCGGTGCCCAGGCCTCGCTGTAGATCAGGGTGTCGCGCAGCTCCGCCAGCGCCCGCCAGGATTCGGTCGGCAGCCGCTCGCGCAGGGAGGCGGCGATGCGCCGGGCCTCCAGCACATGGGCGAGGCCCGACCCGTAGGCCGTCTTGCCGGACAGCGCCTCCTGCGCCATCGCGGCGGGCGGCAGATCGGCGGCGCTGACGCAGCCCCAATCCTTGAGCAGCGCGCGGATGCGCCGGGCCGTGGACGCCCCTTCCTCACCCGGGGCGACGGCGGCGCCGGCCTCGCAGAAGACGCCGAGATGGGCCTGGACGAGGCGGGTCACGGCCTCCGCCCGCTCCAGGTAGCGCCCGAACCAGAACATGTTGTCGGCCGCCCGCGACGGCAGGTGGCCGGCGATGCGGCGGATGCGCGGCGCGCTCGCATGCACCAGCGTCGGCGTGTCGACGGGCGTGTCGGACAGGACCCAGACATCGGCGGAGCGGATGCCGGCCCGCATCTCGCTCGGGTCGTCGCCCGCGTGTTCGGCGACGCGGCAGAAGGCGCTCGGCAGCACCCGCCAGCCTTCGGGCGTGGCGGCGGCGAAGACGCGCATCACGAAGGGGCGCGCCACCAGCCGCCCGTCCTGCCAAGCGGGCATGGTGGAAAGCGGCGCGGTCTCCTGGGCCACCCAGTCGAAGGGCCGCTCGCGCAGGGCCTCCACGGCGCGGGCGCGGGCGGCGTCGAGGGCGGGGCCCGCCAGCATCGCGTCACGCTCCGGGCCGCGCACCGGGGTCGCGGCGGGGCGCAGGGTCAGGTGGTCGAGATTGTCGAGCACGTGGGCGAGGTTGTCCGGCTCGCCGCACCACCATGTCCGGGGGCCGGTGAGCCGCAATTCCTCGCCGGTGAGCCGCCGCGCGATCGCCGGCAGGTAGGGGCCGAGGGCAGACGATTCGAGCACGCCGGAGCCCGGCATGTTGCCCACCACCGCCCCGCCCCGGCGCAGCACCTGAAGGATGCCGGGCACGCCGAGGCGCGAATCCGCGCGCAGCTCCATCGGGTCGAGATAATCGGCGTCGATCCGGCGCCAGACCGCGTCGGTGCGCTTCAGGCCGGCGATGGTGCGCACATGCAGCAGCCCGTCGCGGACGACGAGGTCGTCGCCCTCCACCAGCAGGAAGCCGAGATAGCGGGCGAGCGCGGCCTGCTCGACATAGGTGCTGCTATAGGGCCCGGAGGTCAGCAGGCAGATGCGCGGATCGCTGCGGGAGCAGGCGGCGGCGAGGCCGGCGCGGAAGGCCTGGAAGAAGGCGGGCAGGCGCTCGACATGGAGGTCGGAGAACAGGTCCGGGAAGGCGCGGGCGAGCACCATCCGGTTCTCCAGGGCGTAGCCGAGGCCGGAGGGGGCCTGGGTGCGGTCGGCCAGCACCTGCCAGCGCCCGTCCGGGCCGCGCCCGACATCGGCGGCGTAGATCGGCAGCCAGCGCCCGCCCGGCGGGGCGATGCCGTGGACCGGGCGGAGAAACTCCGGGTGCCCCGCCACCACGCCCGCCGGCAGGAAGCCCTCGGCGACGAGCCGGCCCGCGCCGTAGATGTCGGCGACGATGCGCTCCATCAGCGCCGCCCGCTGGACGATGCCGGCGGACAGCTCCGCCCAATCGTCGGAATCGATCACCAGGGGGAGCGAGCCGAGCGGCCAGGGATGCTCCCGCCCGTCGCCGTAGACCCGGTAGGAGATGCCGGCATCGCGGATATGCCGCTCGGCCGAGAGGAAGCGGGCGGCGACCTCCCGGTCGTCGAGCCGGGCCAAGCGTTCGAGGAAGCGCGGCCAAGCCCCCCGCAGGCGCCCGTCGGCACCCACCAATTCGTCGGCAAGACCGGGACGGGGGGCATAGCCCTCGGTCCAGCGGTGAAGGCGCGAGGGCGCATCCTCGGCCGCCCAGGCAGGGTCGGGCCGCGCCGGCCCGTCCGCAAAGGCGGCCGATGCGCTCATCGGGGCGCGGGCATGCGCAGGTCGAGGGTCAGGGGAAACTCGGCCGAGCGTTCCTCGGCCGGCATCGCGACCCGGCCGGGGGTGTGGCCCATGGCCTCGAAGCGGGCGAGCCGGCGCCCCTCCGCCTCGTAGGCGTTGACCGGGAAGCTGTCGTAGTTGCGCCCGCCCGGATGGCTGACATGATAGCGGCAGCCGCCGAGCGAGCGGCCGCTCCAGGCGTCCAGGATGTCGAAGGTCAGCGGCCCGTGCGGCGGGATCGTCGGGTGCAGGGAGGAGGCCGGCTGCCACGCCTTGAAGCGCAGGCCCGCCACCGCCTCGCCGCTGGCGCCGGTGGGCGTCATCGGCAGGCGCCGGCCGTTGCAGGCGATCACGTGCCGGCCGGGCACGAAGCCCTCGACCTTCACCTGAAGCCGTTCGACGGATGCGTCCACGAAGCGCACGGTCCCCCCGGACGTCCCCTCTTCGCCCAGCACGTGCCAGGGCTCCAGCGCCTGGCGCAGTTCCAGGCTCACGCCGCCCTGCTCCACCCGGCCGAAGACGGGGAAGCGGAATTCGCGCTGCGCCGCGAAGCCCTGCGGGTCGAAGTCGTAGCCGCCGGCGCGCAGATCTTCCAGCACGGTCAGGAAATCCGCCCAGAGGAAATGCGGCAGCATGAAGCGATCATGCAGCGCCGTGCCCCAGCGGACACAGGATCCGGCCTGCGGCTCGCGCCAGAGCCAGGCGACGATGGCGCGCAGCAGCACCTGTTGCGCGAGGCTCATCCGCGCGTCCGGCGGCATCTCGAAGGAGCGGAATTCGAGCAGGCCGAGGCGCCCGGTGGGCCCGTCCGGCGAGTAGAGCTTGTCGATGCAGATCTCGGCCCGGTGGGTGTTGCCGGTCACGTCGGTCAGCACGTTGCGGAACAGCCGGTCCACCAGCCAGTGCGGGATGTTGGCCTCGTTCGGGTTCGGCACCTGCGCCAGGGCGATCTCCAGTTCGTAGAGCCCGTCATGGCGCGCCTCGTCCATGCGCGGCGCCTGGCTGGTCGGGCCGACATAGAGGCCGGCGAACAGGTAGGAGAGCGCGGGGTGGCGCTGCCAGTAGAGCACGAGGCTCTTCAGCAGGTCCGGCCGGCGCAGGAACGGCGAGTCCGAGGGGCTGGCGCCGCCGAGCACGACATGGTTGCCGCCGCCGGTGCCGGTATGGCGCCCGTCGATCATGAATTTCTCGGCGCAGAGCCGGGTCTGGCGCGCCTCCTCGTAGAGGCCGGCGGTGATCTCGACCGCCTCGCGCCAGGAGGCGGCCGGATGCACGTTGACCTCGATCACGCCGGGATCGGGCGTGACCTTGATGACGGACAGGCGCGGATCGTAGGGCGGCTCGTAGCCCTCGATGTGGATCGGCCGGCCGACCGCTTCCGCCGCGCGCTCGAGATGGCCGACGAGGTCGATGTATTCGTCTGCCCGCTCCATCGGCGGCATGAACACGCAGAGCACGCCGTCGCGGGGCTCGACCGCCAGGGCGGTGCGCACGGCGACGCCCTCGATGCCGGCCCCGTTCGCCCGGTCCGATCCCTTCGGCAGGGGCGCATCCTTGAGGCCGCCCGGATCGGCGGGCAGGTCGCCGCGGGCGTCGAGCGGATCCTGGGGGTGGTAATAGGGATAGGAATCCGGCGGCACGTGAGGCAGCGAGGCGAGCGGCAGGCGGAAGCCCATCGGGGAATCGCCGGGGCTGAGATAGGCGCCGCCGCGGCGGAAGGCCCAGCTTTCCGAGATCCAGGCGCGGCCGGTGCCCACAGCGAGATTGGCCAGGGGCAAAACGAAGCCGACCGGATTGTCGAGGCCGCGCTCGAACACGCGCTTGAACCGCGCATCGGCCTCCGCGCTGCCGGTCTGCGGCGCCGAGGTCGTGACGTTGACCGGCAATTCGCTCTCGCGGCTCTTCCAGTAGACCGCGTCCTCGTAGGCCGGGAAGACGAAGCGGGAGAGGCCGAGCCGTTCCGCCAGGGCCGCGATCAGTTTCTTGGCGTCGGCGATGGTGGCGGCGCGCGGTCCGGTCTCCGCCGCGATCAGGTCCGGGTTGCGCCAGACCGGCACGCCGTCCTTGCGCCAGTACAGGGCGAAGGCCCAGCGCGGCAGGCTCTCGCCGGGATACCATTTGCCCTGGCCGTAATGCAGCATGCCGCCCGGGGCGAAGCGGTCGCGCAGGCGCCGCACCAGCGCGTCGGCCAGCCCCCGCTTGGTCGGGCCCACCGCCGCGACGTTCCATTCCGGCGACTGGAAATCGTCCACCGAGACGAAGGTCGGCTCCCCGCCCATGGTCAGGCGCACGTCCTGGGCGGCGAGGTCGGCGTCGATGCGCTCGCCCAGCGCGTCCATCGCCGTCCAGACCTCCTCGGAGAAGGGCTTGGTGATGCGCGGCGCCTCGGCGACGCGGTGGATCTTCATCTCGTAGCTGAACGTGACCTCGGCGGGGTCGGACAGGCCGGAGATCGGCGCGGCGGCGTTGTAATGGGCGGTGGCCGCCAGCGGGATATGCCCCTCGCCGGTGAGCAGGCCGGAGGTCGCGTCGAGGCCGATCCAGCCGGCGCCGGGCAGGTAGACCTCGGCCCAGGCATGCAGGTCGGTGAAGTCGTTCGTCGTGCCCTTGGGCCCATCGACCGCCGTGGTGTCGGGCACGAGCTGGATCAGATAGCCGGAGACGAACCGGGCGGCGAAGCCGAGCCGGCGCAGCACCTGTACCAGCAGCCACGCGGAATCGCGGCAGGAACCGCTCTTCAGGGTCAATGTCTCGGCCGGCGTCTGGACACCGGGCTCCATGCGCACGCCGTAGGCGATCTCCGAGCGCACCAATTCGTTGAGCGCCACGAGGAAGCTGACCGTGTGGGTCTCCTCCGGCACCCGCGCCAGGAAGGCGTCGATCTCCGGTCCCTTCGCCTCGTCGAGGACGAGGTAGGGCGCCAGCGCCAGTTTCAGGTCCGGCTCGTAGGCGAAGGGGCGGCGCTCGGCAGAGGGCTCGACGAAGAAGTCGAACGGGTTGATGACGGCAAGGTCGGCGGTGAGATCGACCTCGACGCGGAACTCGGTGGTCTTTTCCGGGAAGACCAGCCGAGCGAGCCAGTTGCCGGCGGGGTCCTGCTGCCAGTTGATGAAGTGGTTCTCCGGCCGCACCTTCAGCGCGTAGGCCGGCACCTTGGTCCGGCTGTGCGGCGCCGGGCGCAGGCGGATGATCTGCGGCCCGAGGGCGATTGGCCGGTCGTACCGGTAATGCGTGACGTGGTGCAGGGCGGCTTGGATCGACACGGAGGCTCCGGAAGTCGTTTCGGGTCGCGAAGGAGCGGACAGCGCGCTCGGCCGCTGGTTGTGCGCCTTATACATCCCGGTATGGCGGGAGGAGCATCCGAAAAAGCAAGAACCGTGCATCGGCTGTCCGCGCGCGGCGGGGAACCCCGACGGCCCGATCGCCCTTGGTTCCTGCGGGCCCGAGGGGCGAGGGCGTGGCCCGGTTCTTGTTCGGTCTCCGCGACGGCCGGAGCGGGGCGCTCGATGAAGATCTTCCAGTGCCAAGCCTGCGACCAGCCGGTCTCCTTCGAGAGCACGGTCTGCGAGAGCTGCGAGCGCCGTCTCGGCTATGTCTGCGACCGCCACGAGGTCTCGGCGCTGGAGCCCTGCGGCGAGGATGGGCGCGGCCCCCTCTTCCGCGCCTATGCCCATCCGGGCCGCAAGTACCGGCTCTGCGCCAACGCGGCCTACGATGCCTGCAACTGGATGGTGCCGGAGGATTCACCCGAGATCTACTGCGTCACCTGCCGCCACAACCGGGTGGTGCCGGACCTGAGCGTGAGCACCAACCTCGACCGCTGGCGCCGGATCGAGGCGGCCAAGCACCGGCTGTTCTACTCGCTTCTCCGCCTCGACCTGCCGCTGGTGACACGCGCCCAGTATTCCGATGGGCTCGCCTTCGATTTCCTCGCCGAATCCGCCGGGCCGTCGGTGATGACCGGCCATCTCGACGGGCTCATCACCCTGTCCATCGCCGAGGCTGACGATGTCGAGCGGGAGCGGCGGCGCGAGATGTTCGGCGAGTATTACCGCACCCTGCTCGGCCACTTCCGCCACGAGATCGGGCACTATTTCTGGAATCTGCTGGTGCGTTTCGATGAGAGCCTGCCGGCCTTCCGCACCCTGTTCGGCGACGAGCGAGCCGATTACGGCGCCGCGCTTCAGCGGCACCATGCCGGGGGACCGCCCCCGCATTGGGAGGAATCCTTCGTGTCCTCCTACGCCACGGCGCATCCATGGGAGGATTTCGCCGAGACCTTCGCCCATTACCTGCACATCATCGATACGCTGGAGACCGGCAGCGCCTTCGACATCCGCCTCCGGCCGAAGCTGCGCGGTGCGACGGAGCCGGCGGGCACGCCGACCTGCATCGATTTCGACCCCTACGAGACGCCGGATTTCGAGCGGGTGATCGAGGCGTGGATTCCGCTGACCTACGCCGTCAATTCCCTCAATCGCTCCATGGGCCAGCCGCCGCTCTATCCCTTCACCCTGACGCCGGCGGTGATCGCCAAGCTCGCCTTCGTGCACGAGCGGGTCTACGCCGGGCGCACCCCCGGCGGCCTCACGGCGGAGGCGAGCGCGGAGATGCTGAAGGCGGTGATCGCGGGTTTGCGCCAGCGGGTGGCGGCCCCGACCACCTGAGGGGATTGGTGTCTCTCACAAACCCCCCGCCG
>NZ_NKUI01000271.1 GCF_014845115.1 Methylorubrum zatmanii
AAATCCTGCATAGCTCTGCGGGCGGATGTCTACGATTGATGTTGGTTCACATGATCGAACGGGTGAGGCGCCCATTCCTTCTGCCCGCGCTTGGCTTGCTTGCTGTGCTGCTCGCGATGGCCTTCCTCGTCACGGCCTGCTCGAATGATGGCCAGGAGCGTCGCCGTTCCCTGGGCGACAGCCCGAGCTTCGGCGACTTCATGCGATTGGCCGACGTGGGACGAGGCGGCCGCTTGTTCAGTCAATGTGCCGCCTGTCACACGGTTAGGAAGGGAGCGGGCGACCGAAACGGCCCCGGTCTCTACGACGTGGTTGGCAAGCCCATCGCCGGTAACAGCAAGCACTTCGGCTATACCGGAGCTCTCCGGTCACTAGGTGGCGTTTGGACACCGGAGAGATTGGACGTCTGGCTTGCCGCCCCTGCGAAGTTCGCGCCGGGCACCAGCATGAGTTTTCGCGGAGTTCCTGACCCGCTCGACCGGGCAGACATCGTCGCATACCTGCAGACGCAGTCGGTTGATGGCGGCGCTGAGGCGCTCAAATCGCGGCCATGATCATCTCAATCTGACCTTTAGGATCTCCACTCAGCCGTCGCGGGAATCAAGTGAGCCCCCTGCTGAGGGCATCGCCGAAAGACTTGGGCGGTGAGGTGCTGCCCTGGTGTCGATCCAGCGCCTGAGGTTCCGTGATGGGGGCGAGGCTGGATAAGACCGACACAGCGAGCGGTGGTGCCGACCTCGGTTGAGTCCGTGTCTTAGATTGGTCCGTCCCGCCTGCCGGACCGTATCCTGTCGCGGCATCACGCTGACCTTGAATAGAAGGGCGTCCTCTTGGCTTTGGCGCAGATGCTGCGGATGCGAGGTAGATTAGAAGATGCTGGTGTCGAACCATCTTCATAGGAGGATGGCGCGGCGTCAGAACCTCGGGCTCCGCCGATGCGGGGAGCGGCAGAACAGATGGCGATGGCGCCGGCCACTCCCATCCTGCCTTCGCAGGCCTGCATCCTCCCACGCGATCTCAGCAAGGCCGCAGGCACTGCTGGGATCAAGTTGACAGCTGCGGCTGGCATGTGCTTAACGCGTTCTCGTTCCGGCGAGACCATTTTACGGTCTGAACAGCCAGGGACATTCTTATTGATTGCGTTCAACGGCAAGTGCTAAGCATCCCGATACGCGCTGTTTCGGCGCGTGATGGATTTGAGAGATTGTATAACGGCTGAAATGATTGCCTGCGCGGCGCTCTGAGGCTGTGTTATGCGTTTTGTTATCATACTATAAATTTTTTTATTTGGACTCGGAAATGGCTAACCTTATTGTTTTGGACAACACCTTCAAGCTTTGGGCATTGAATGAGGCTGAGGACACCGTTCTGATTGCCTCCTATTTGAAGATCAAGCGTTATGCTTCCAAACGCTGCGCCGAATTTCGTGAATTTGAGCATTGGTACTTCGTCAAAGGAAGCGCGCTCCCTGAGAAGTATTTGCATCTGATCAACTCGATCCTGCTTCACCGGGGATTGAACGCTATCAAGCTGCACGAAGGCCCCGCGAGTGGCTATTCTTACAAGCGCGGTCCGCGAAAGGTCCGGGAGCGTGCTCGCATCTGCAGCACGTTGGAGGGGACGAGCTAACTCAACTTTCGGCGACCTGAACGTGGCCGAGCCTTCCATTCGGAGGTGCTACCTGGACAACGTCGGGGGCGAGATTGTCCAGTTGCCCCCTGTGGACCTCACGAGCGGGTTATCGAGTTTCAGCTTCTGCTCACTGAAATTAAATCCACCCATGTTCTCAGGCTGTGGAGGATGTGGAAGGCATTGCGGCCATCTCGGCGGTGAACTTGGGGCCGGTGAGCTTTGCGTCAGTCCAGTCGGCAATGATCTGGGCGACAGTTTCATCGATGGTCAAAATGGTGCCTCTCAAATGCATGATCGGCGCCTTCAAATCTCGCGCCGGTCTGGAGAGGTATCTATCAACCCGAAGATCGGCCCCGCAATTTGTTTCGAGAGCCGTCACATCCTGCCATCCTTCACCGAGCTTGTCGCGGCGCAGGCGTGCTCGATCCCACCACGGGGACCTGAGGGGGAGTAGTCGTCCCCGTGGCGGGTGTCACCCTGGCGACGCGCGCCAGGACCTCGTTGGCCCACGCTTCCGCCTGCCGCAGGCGTTCGCGCTCGCGTCGGGCCTGCGTGATCAGTGTGTCGGTCGTTGAGCGCTGATCCAGAGCCATCGCGGCGAGTTAGGGCGCGCGGACTCACGGCCAAGCTCACCGTCGCGAACCCGTGATCGAAGGCCTGACGGTGGCCCTCGCCTCGTTCGAGAGCGCCATGTCCTCGCCCCCGTACTTGGCCGCCATCCTGGCCTTCAGGAGCAGTGCGAAATCGTCCTCTGGGATGATC
The DNA here is from genome assembly GCF_014845115.1 of Methylorubrum zatmanii. Classification (GTDB taxonomy): domain Bacteria; phylum Pseudomonadota; class Alphaproteobacteria; order Rhizobiales; family Beijerinckiaceae; genus Methylobacterium; species Methylobacterium zatmanii. The sequence goes on from NZ_NKUI01000271.1 coordinate 2,395, forward strand.
TCCACGGGGCCACGGTCACGACCACGGTGGTCGGGCATGGCATCGGGAACGTGAGCCTGCCGATAGTCGAAGAGAGCATCTTCAAGGCTTTCATTGATGCCGTCTATCGAGTCTTCGAGGCCAGATAGATGGTGAATTCGATCAGGAGCGGGAATCCGCTCGTTTTCTGAGGTTTCAGGTTTGGCCGCGCCCTTAGAGCGTGGGACAAAACC
>NZ_NKUI01000272.1 GCF_014845115.1 Methylorubrum zatmanii
GCGCGGGAGCGGGCGTGGCCGGGGTGGCTGGCGCGTTGGTCGGCACCGAGGCCGGCTGGCCGGCGCCGCCCTGGCGCAGGGTGTCGAGCAGGTTGTCCGCGTTCACCGGCTTGTCGGCCTGCGTCTGGCCCTGCTGGCCGGTGCCGTCGAGGATCGAGCGGGGCGCGGCGCTGCGGTGGGACATGATCGCCAGCGTGATGCTGGTGGTGAAGAACAGGGCGGCGAGGATCGCCGTGGCGCGGGTCAGGGCGTTCGCTTGGCCGCGTCCGGTCATGAAGCCGGAGACGCCGCCACCGCCTCCGCCGCCGAGCCCGAGCCCGCCTTCCGAGCGCTGCAGCAGCACCACGGCGATGAGGGCCAGCACGATGATGAGGTGGACGACGATGAGGACGGTTTGCATGGCGTTTCCGGTGCCCGCTCACGCGGACGCTGTCGGTGCACGGCTTCGCGTCTCCCGGACGCGCGCAAAAGCGGCGCGCCCGCGGAACCGCCGCACGAAGTGGGGGCTCCTACACCGTTTGGCCCGTCGCGCCAACCGGCCTTCGTCGTTCGGCTCTGGACAAAGGCCCGATTCCGAGAGCGGCGCTTCCGCGCATCGGGCCGCGCGGGCATGGTCATCGGGCGGCTGCCTGTGCGAGGTGTCGCGGATGAGCGATTTTCAGCATGAAGCCGGGCGGCTTGCCGCCTTCATCGACCGCGCCGACCGCGAGGAGATGGCCGCCATCCAGTCCGATCTGCTGCGCATCGCCCTGGAGCGGCCCGATCCGGCGGGACGGGCGCAGGCGATGGACGCGTTGCAGGCGGCCCTGTCCGACCGGATCAGGCCCGATACGATGAGCCCGCTCGCCCAGGCCTTCTATGTCGCGGTGCTGGCGATGATCGAGCGCACCAGGGAGGCCGTGGCGAAGGCCCCGGCGAAGGAAGGCTGACCGCCTCTTCGTCCCCGGACAGGCAGGCCCTGCTCGTCGTCGATGTGCAGGCGAGCTTTGCCGTGCCTGAACCCGTCGTCGCCGGCATCGCCGCGCTGAGCCGGTGCTTCTACACCGTCGCCACGGTCGAGCGGCACGACGAGACGGTGACGCCGTTCGAGCGGCAGCTCGGCTGGAAGCCGGCGGCGGATGACAGGCCGCTGGTCCCCGCCGACCGGGTCTTCGTCAAGCACGGCTATCTGCCGCCGGCCGCCCTGATCGACGATCTCAGGAGCCGCGCCGTGGAGCGCGTCCTCGTCTGCGGCGTGCAGGCGGAAACCTGCTGCCTCGCGGCGGGCTTCATGCTGTTCGATGCCGGGCTGCGCCCGACGCTGCTGGCATGGCTCAGCGTCGGCTCATCCCTCGATCGTTCGGGAGGGCTCGGGGCCGAACTCTGGCGGCATCATTTCGGCAGCGTCCTGCGCCACCCGGACGAGCTTCGGCTGCCGCTCTGAGAGCCTGTTGAGGCATCTCATCTGCTGTCCATGACGGTCCTCATGCTGAGGAGCTGCGCCAGCAGTCTCGAAGCACCCCGCGACGCTTCTCCCGCCGGACGGAGGCCATTAGCGGAGGAATGTCATGGGATCGACCGTTCCGGATTGCTTCGAGGCTCGCTTCGCGAGCGCCTCAGCATGAGGACATTGGGATTGGCCCAGCAAGTGAACGCAAACAGGCTCTGAGGCGCGAAGCCGCCTCACTCCTCGTAGGCGCGGCAGATCCCCAGGAAATCTTCGGCGACGAGGCTCGCGCCGCCGACCAGCGCGCCGTCGACATTCTCGACCTTCATCAACTCGCGGGCATTCGAGGGCTTCACCGAGCCGCCGTAGAGGATGCGGATGCGGTGGGCCTCCTCGCCGACCAGCTTGTCGAGCATCTCGCGCAAGGAGGCGTGGACCTCGGCGATCTCCTGCGGCGTCGGCGTGCGGCCGGAGCCGATCGCCCAGACCGGCTCGTAGGCGACCACCGTGTCGGCGGCGGTGGCGCCCTTGGGCAGGCCGATGGCGAGTTGGGCGCGCACGATGTCGAGGGCGCGGCCCTGCTGGCGCTCCTCCATGGTCTCGCCGACGCAGATGATGCCGCGCAGGCCCGCGCGCCGGGCGCCGAGGGCCTTGGCGTGGACGCCGTCATCCGTCTCGTAATGGTAGGCGCGCCGCTCGGAATGGCCGACGATGACGTAAGAAGCGCCGAGATCGGCGAGCATCTCCGCCGAGATCGAGCCGGTGAAGGCGCCGTTCGGACGGGCGTGAAGGTTCTGACCGCCGATGGCGATGGGAGTGCCGTAGACCGCCGCGACACAGGAGGAGATCAGCGTCGCGGGCGGACAGATCAGGACGTCGATCTTGTCGAGGAGGGCCGGAGAGAGACCGTCCCGGATCGCCTCGACCGTCGCGATCGATGAACGCAGCCCGTTCATCTTCCAATTCCCGGCAACCAGCGGACGGCGTCCCTCGCTTGCCATGGTCTCGCGGTTCTCCGTATCTCGAATGACGCTGTGAACGATCCTGGGCGGACCTACCAGAGCAAGCTTAGGCGCGCAAACAACCCCAAGGGGGATATCGGCCGCCGGAACCACATGCTCTTTGCGCAGCCGTCCCAATCGTCTATCGCGGGGCCCAAACGGCCCTGCCTCACGCGGGTGGGGGCTCCTCAAGGGATGTAGGCCCGGGCGTCCGATGCTCCAGTCCATTCGCAATGCCAGCCAGCACTGGCTCGGCAAGGTCGTGCTGACGGTGATCTTCACCTTCCTGATCGCCGGCGTGGCGATCTTCGGTGTGGAGGAATTCTTCCGTGGCGGCTCCAGCTCCACCGTCGCGACGGTCGGCAAGACGCCGATCTCGGCCGAGGAGGTGCGCACCGCCTATCAGAATCAGCTCCAGCGCTATCAGGCCCAGCTCAAGCGGACGCTGACGCCGGATCAGGCTCGCTCGCTCGGCCTGGAGCGGCAGGTGCTCTCCCAGCTCATCACCGAGGCCGCCCTCGACCAGAAGACCACCGATCTCGGACTCGCCGTCTCCGACGCGGCGGTGCTGCGGGCGATCCAGGACGAGCCGAGCTTCAAGAACGCCAACGGCACTTTCGATCGGGTGCTGTTCTACCAGACGCTGCAGCGGGCCGGTCTGAACGAGGCGATGTTCGTGCGTGAGCAGCGCTCGGTCATCGCCCGCCTGCAACTCGCCGACGCCATCGTCGCCGAACTCCCGGTGCCCCAGGCCATCCGCGAGGCGGTGCACCGCTACAGCACCGAGCGCCGCAGCGCCGCCGTGCTGACGCTGGCCCCCTCGGCCGCGGGGGAGATCCCGGCCCCGAGCGAGGAGGAGTTGAGCGCCTACTACGACAACAACAAGGCCTCCTTCCGCGCCCCCGAATACCGCAGCCTCAACCTGCTGGTGCTGGACCCCACGGCGATGGCCAAGCCCGAGGCGGTGTCCGAGGAGGAGGCCCGCAAGGTCTACGAGGCCAACCGCAACCGGTTCGGCAAGCCGGAGCGGCGCACGATCCAGCAGATCAGCTTCCCCGACGAGGCCGCCGCCAACGAGGCGCGGGCCAAGATCGAGAGCGGCGAGACGCCGTTCGAGGCGGTGGCCGCCGAGCGCGGACTCGACCCGAAGCAGCTCGACCTCGGCACCCTGGCGAAGTCCGAGCTGTTCGATCCGGCGGTCGGCAACGCCGCCTTCGCCCTGGAGCAGGGCAAGGTGAGCGAGCCGGTCAAGGGCCGCTTCGGCACCGTGCTCCTGCGCGTCACCGGCATCGAGCCCGGCGACATCAAGCCCTTCGACGAGGTGAAGGACGAGATCCGCAAGGAGGTCGCCCTGCGGCGCGTCCGCGAGGGTGAGTTCGACAAGGCGCAGGACGCCATCGAGGATGCCCGCGCCTCGGCCAAGCCTTTGGCCGAGATCGCCAAGGATCGGGGGCTGACGCTCCTCGGCATCCCGGCGGTCGATGCCCAGGGCAACGATCCGTCGGGCAAGCCGGTCGAGGGCATCCCGGACAAGGAGACGACGCTGCCGGCCGCCTTCCGCGCCGATGTCGGCAACGACACCGAGGCCCTGCGCACCAAGACCGGCGGCACGATCTGGTACGACGTCGTCAAGATCGATCCGTCCCATGAGAAGCCTCTGTCCGAGGTGCGCGACGAGGCTGTGAAGGGCTGGACCCAGGCGGAGGTCGCCAAGCGCCTCGTCGCCAAGTCCAAGGAACTGACCGAGCGCCTGGAGAAGGGCGAGGCGATCGAGGCCGTGGCGCAGGAGACCGGCCTGCCCCTGAAGCAGGTGGCCGATCTCGGCCGCAACCAGACGAAGGACGACCTCTCCGGCGACATCGTCGAGCGCATCTTCACGACGCCCGTGGGCAAGGCCGCGTCCGCCCCCTCCGGCGAGGGCCGCGCGGTGTTCAAGGTCACCGCCGCGACGGTGCCGGCCTTCGTCGCCGGCACGCCGAGCGATCGTCAGCTCGTGACGTCGCTGCGCACGGCTCTGGCCGACGATGTGCTCGGCGAGTTCATCGCCGAGGTGCAGAAGAGCGCGGGGGTGAACGTCAACCAGACCGCCCTCCGCCGCGCCCTCGGCGGCGAGTATTGAGGTTCTGCCGATGAACGAGCCTGCGCACGAGGCGGTGGCGCGCGCCTACGAGGCCGGGCGGGCGAGCCTGCTCGGCCTGACCCTGGTGGCCGACCTTGAGACGCCGGTCGCCGCCTTCCTCAAGCTGAAGGCGGGTCATGCCGGCCCCGGCTTCCTGCTCGAATCGGTCGAGGGCGGCGCGGTGCGCGGGCGCTACTCGATGATCGGACTCGATCCCGACCTGATCTGGCGCTGCCGCGACGGGCGCCCTGAGATCGCCCGCGACGCCGCGCTCACCGATTTCGTGGCCGATGAGCGGGCGCCGCTGGCATCGCTGCGGGCGCTGATCGCCGAGAGCGCGGTGGGGGACGATGCCGAGAGCGCCGCCCTGCCGCCGATGGCGGCGGGCCTGTTCGGCTATCTCGGCTACGACATGGTCCGCGCCATGGAGCGTCTGCCGGAGCCCAATCCCGATCCCCTCGGCGTGCCGGATGCGATCCTCGTGCGCCCGCGGGTGATGGTGGTGTTCGACGCGGTGGCCGACGCGCTCACCGTGGTGACGCCCGTGCGCCCCGCCGCCGGCATCAGCGCCAAGGCGGCGCTGGAGGCGGCACAGGAGCGGCTCGACCGGGTCGCGGCCGCCCTCGAAGGGCCGCTGCCGGTCGAGGCACGCCTGGACGTGTCGAGCCTTCCCCTGCCCTCTCCGGTCTCGAACACCGAGCCGGACCAGTTCCTGGCGATGGTCGCCAAGGCGAAGGAGTACATCGTCGCGGGCGACATCTTCCAGGTGGTGCTGTCGCAGCGTTTCGAGGCGCCCTTCACCCTGCCGGCCTTCGCGCTCTACCGCTCCCTGCGCCGCACGAATCCGGCGCCGTTCCTGTGCTACCTCGATTTCGAGGGTTTCCAGGTCGTCTGCTCGTCCCCGGAAATTCTGGTGCGGGTGCGCGACGACAAGGTCACGATCCGTCCCATCGCCGGCACCCGCCGCCGTGGCGCCACCCCGGCCGAGGACAAGGCCCTGGCAGAGGAACTCCTGGCCGATCCGAAGGAGCGGTCCGAGCATCTGATGCTGCTGGATCTCGGCCGCAACGATGTCGGCCGGGTCTCGAAGATCGGCAGCGTCACCGTCACGGACTCGTTCTTCCTGGAATACTATTCCCAGGTCATGCACATCGTCTCGAACGTCGAGGGCGACCTCGACCCCGCGCACGATGCCCTCTCGGCCCTCTCCGCCGGATTCCCGGCCGGCACCGTCTCCGGCGCGCCGAAGGTGCGGGCGATAGAGATCATCGACGAGTTGGAGCGCGAGAAGCGCGGGCCCTATGGCGGCTGCATCGGCTATTTCGGGGCGCGGGGCGAGATGGATACCTGCATCGTCCTGCGCACCGCCATCGTGAAGGACGGCCGCATGCACGTGCAGGCCGGCGCCGGCATCGTCTACGATTCCGATCCGCATTCCGAGCAGCAGGAATGCGTGAACAAGGCGCGGGCCCTGTTCCGCGCGGCGGAGGATGCGGTGCAGTTCGCGAGCCGGGCGAAGCGGGGGCAATAATTAAGTCCGGCTTGGGAAAGTGACGTCAGGACTTTCGGCGCTTGCCCGCCCAATCAGCGACGGCTTGCCCGAGTAAGATCATGCCAAAGCTTCCAATCATGGGAAGGATGAGGAAGAAGTTCAGCAGGCCACCAAAGAAGGCGAGATCGCTCTGCCAGCCGTACGATGTTTTAAGGCCAGGCAAGCCGAATGACAGGTGAGCGATCATGCCGTCGAATTCGGGAATGTCGCGGAGTACTGAAGCGCTGAAACGGTAACGGCCAACCGGGAGGCGGATTGATCGAGCGACGGTTCGCGTAAAGTCGGTCGATCCCCAACTCGTAATTCCGTGCGTCTCGCCTTCTCCAGACGCCAGGATTTTTCCGGATGGGTCCGTTAGGCTCCACCGTAGGGGAACTGCGACATCACATCGGTTTTCCGGCGTTTTGCTTCCACATGAAAGAGTTCTGCCTACGAGTTGCATGGCTTCGTCGCGCGGCCGGGTCCCGGCCGAGAAGTCGATCCGCAGTTCATGCGGCGCTTCGAGCCGGATGCGAATATCTTGCTCGACCTTGCCCGCAAGCGACAACGCGATGGGAGCCTTCAAGGGAGCGGTGAACGTCTCCCGATGCCAGAGTTCGAAGCCAAGCAGCCAGCCGAGCAAGATAGCGAAAACGCTCGTCAATCGTCGCTGTCGGATCAGAAATGTTTTCATCGGGAACACCATAGCGTTCGGTTGCATTGACGACAGGTGCAACCTGATCCGCTCGGTGGGGTGAGGATGCGCGCTGCCGCACCTGTCGGCCAATCAGCGATCATGGTCTGCGGATGCAGCGGACTTGACTTGGCCCGGCTGCGTCGCCACGCCATTTGATCGAAGATTCATCTCTCATCCCAAGGCGCGCGTCAGCGGGCCTCGAAGGATCCTCCAGATCCCGCGCAAGCGCTGGACCATCCTGCGAGGCCGCCGGAGCGGTGCCTCGGGATGAGGGGCGGATCTGATTTCGCGTGTACGGCTGAGTTCGATGTCCAACGTCCTCGTCATCGACAACTACGATTCCTTCACCTGGAATCTCGTCCACCTGATCGGCCCGCTCTGCGAGCGGATCGACGTGGTGCGCAACGATCAGATCGACGTGGCCGGCATCCGCGAGCGGGCGCCGGACGCGTTGGTGCTGTCGCCGGGGCCCTGCACCCCGAACGAGGCCGGTATCTGTCTCGACGTGGTGAAGGAGCTGGGAGCCGAGATCCCGATCTTCGGTGTCTGCCTCGGGCTCCAGACCATCGGGCAGGCCTATGGCGGCGACGTGGTGCGCGCGCCCTCCCCCATGCACGGCAAGATCTCGACCATCTGCCACGAGGCCAAGGGCATCTTCCGCGGCATCAACGAGGGGTTTTCGGCCACGCGCTACCACTCGCTGGTGGTGGACCGCGCGAGCTGCCCGAAGGATCTCGCGGTGACCGCCGAGGCGGACGGGCTGATCATGGGGCTGCAGCATCGCGAACTGCCGGTCCACGGCGTGCAGTTCCATCCCGAGAGCATCCTCTCGAACCACGGCACGCAGATCCTGCGCAACTTCCTCGATATCGCGGCGGCGTGGCGCGCCGCGCGTGACAAGGGCGTTCCCGGCGTGCATTGACGGCTCCACTCCCGTCCCCTGATGGGGAGGGGGGACGGCTCGGGTGATCCCGGAACCGTTGCTTTCCTCACCCGACCCGCATCGTGGGCCGGCCTCTCCCGCGGAGGGGAGAGGGCTCGAACAGAGTTTCGATCCCGATGGACGCCTTCAAATCCCATCTCGCGACCGTCGCGGCCGGCGCCGCGCTGAGCCGCGAGCAGGCCCGCGCCGCCTTCGACGACCTGCTGTCGGGCGAGGTCACGCCGATCCAGGCCGGCGCCTTCCTCACCGCCCTCTCCGTCCGCGGTGAGAGCGAGGACGAGATCGTCGGCGCGGTTTCGGCGATGCGGGCGCGGATGCTGCCGGTCGCGGCGCCCGAGGGGGCCATCGACATCGTCGGCACCGGCGGCGACCATTCGGGCAGCTACAACGTCTCGACGCTCGCCGCGATCCTCACCGCCGCCTGCGGCGTGACGGTGGCCAAGCACGGCAACCGTGCCGCCACCTCCCGCTCCGGCGCGGCCGACGTGCTCGCCGCGCTCGGCGTCAAGATCGGCCTTCCGCCCGAGGCCCTGGCCCGCTGCCTCTCGGAAGCCGGGCTCTGCTTCATGTTCGCGCAGACGCATCACGGCGCCATGCGCCACGTCGCGCCGGTGCGCAGCGAATTGCCGTTCCGCACCATCTTCAACATGCTCGGCCCGCTCTCGAACCCGGCCGGCGTCACGGCGCAGGTCTTCGGCGTCTCGCGCCCCGCCTGGGCCGAGCCGCTGACGCGGGTGCTGGCGACCCTCGGCAGCCGCCGGGTCTGGACCGTGCACGGGTCGGACGGGCTCGACGAGATCACCACCACCGGGCCGACCGCCGTGGTGGCGCTGGAGGACGGGGCATTGTCCCGCTTCACCATCGACCCGCGCGAGGTCGGACTGCCGCTGGTCACTCTGGACGACCTGCGCGGCGGCGATCCCGAGCACAACGCCGCCGCCCTGCGTGCCGTCCTGGAGGGCACGCCGAGCGCCTACCGCGACATCGCCGTGCTGAATGCCGGCGCGGGCCTCGTGGTCGCGAAGGCCGCCGGCTCGCTGGCCGAGGGCGTCGCCCGGGCGCAGGCGGCGATCGATTCGGGGGCCGCGCGGGCCACCCTCGCCCGTCTCGTCGCCGTTTCGAATGCGTGATAGACGGCCTTCAGCCGGTTTGAAGGATCAACCGATGGACGACATCGTGGCCGACGTGACCGTCAGTGCCGCCTCGACGGCGCCGGAGCGGGCGAGCGTGCTGGCGCGGATCGAGGCTTACAAGCGCCGGGAGATCGCCGAGGCGAAGCTGCGCCTGCCCCTGGCCAAGCTCGAGAAGCTCGTCGCCAAGGCCGAGCCGCCCCGGGGCTTCGCCGATGCCGTCGCCGCGCATATCGCCGAGGGCCGGCCGGCCCTGATCGCCGAGATCAAGAAGGCTTCGCCCTCCAAGGGGCTGATCCGTGCCGATTTCGATCCGGCGACCCTGGCCGAGGCCTACGCCGCCGGCGGCGCCACCTGTCTCTCGGTGCTGACCGACACGCCCTCCTTCCAGGGCGCGCCGGACTTCCTGATCGAGGCCCGCGCGGCCTGCGCCTTGCCGGTGCTGCGCAAGGATTTCCTGTTCGAGCCGTATCAGGTCTACGAGGCCCGCTCCTGGGGCGCCGATTGCGTCCTCGTCATCATGGCCTGCCTCGACGATGCGGAGGCCGCCGCCATCACCGAGACCGCCCACGATCTCGGCATGGATGTCCTGGTCGAGGTCCACGACGCTGAGGAGCTGGAGCGGGCCCTCCCCCTCGGCAGCCGGCTCGTCGGCGTCAACAACCGCAATCTCAAGACCTTCGAGGTCTCGTTCGAGACGGCGATCGATCTGCGGCCCGGCATCCCGGCCGACCGGATCGCGGTGGCCGAGAGCGGGATCGGCAGCCATGCCGAGGTGCTGCGGCTCAAGGAGCACGGGCTCCACACCATCCTCGTCGGCGAGAGCCTGATGCGGCAGGCCGACGTGACGGCGGCCACGAAGGCCCTGCTGTTCGGGGATGCCGGCCGGTGAGCGGCCCCACCCTCACCCATATCGACCGGACCGGCGCGGCCAACATGGTCGATGTCTCGGACAAGGCCGCGACCTCGCGCACCGCCGTGGCCGAGGGCGTGGTGGTGATGCGCCCGGAGACCCTGGCGCTGATCCGGGAGGGCGACGCCAAGAAGGGCGACGTGATCGGCACCGCGCGGCTCGCCGGCATCATGGCCGCCAAGCGCACCCACGAGCTGATCCCGCTCTGCCATCCCCTGCTGCTGACCAAGGTGCGGCTGACCTGCGAGCCGGACGACACCCTGCCGGGCCTGCGGCTGACCGCTGAGGTGAAGGTTCAGGGCCAGACCGGCGTCGAGATGGAGGCCCTCACCGCCGTCTCGGTGGCCTGTCTGACGGTCTACGACATGGTCAAGGCCGCCGATCGCGGCATGCGCATCGAGGGCATCCGGCTGTTGTCGAAGGAAGGCGGCAAATCCGGGCAGTGGCACGCGGAGGACGGGGCTTGAAGGCTCTGCTGCCCGTCGCCGAGGCGCTCGACAGGATTCTCGCCGCCATCCCCGGCCCGGTCGAGGCCGAGGACATTCCCATCGCCCAGGCCGCCGGCCGCACCCTGGCC